>CAZIJC010000046.1:0-28414 GCA_964539385.1 uncultured Anaerolineales bacterium
TGCGATGCCCTCATGGAAGGCTCCACCGGCAAGGGCAACGACCAGTACCGCATGCACAACGTCTTCAAGATGTTCGCCCCGGACTGCACGGTCCTCGTGCCGGTCCGCGACTTCGACCTGCTGCGGGCCGAGGAACGCGCCCTGTGCGAGGCGTGGGGCGTCCCGGTCGATGAACAGATCGAGGGCGGCGACGACAAGACCATGTGGTGCCGCAGCATCGCCTCCGGCGCCATCGGCCTCGACCAGCAACTGCCCGACGATATCTGGATGTGGCTCGTCCCGCCCGAAAAGGCACCCGACAAGGTCACGGAGGTGTCGCTCACCTTCACCGAAGGCATCCCGACGGCCCTGAACGGCAAGGATCTGCCGCTGGGCGAACTCGTGCCGCAGTTAAACGTCGTCGCCGGCGCGAGCGGCGTCGGCCGCATCGACATGTTCGAAGACGGCATCATGGACCTAAAGAGCCGCGAGATCTACGAGGCCCCCGCCGCACACGTCATTCTGAAAATCCACCGCGACCTGGAACAGTTCTGCCTGACGAAGGACGAACTCGAGTTCAAGGCCATCGTGGACCGCAAGTGGGCCTACCTGGTGTACCACGGCATGTGGTTCACGCCCCTGAAGCGTGAACTCGACGCGTTCTGCCTGGCGGCGTCGAAGTTTATGAACGGCACCTACAAGGCCGCACTGTACAAGGGCAACATCGAGATTGCCAAGCGCGAGAGCCCGTCGAGCCTGTTTTCGCCGGAGATCCGCTCCATCAAATCGAGCGGCTTCTCGCAGCAGATGGCCAAGGACGCCGCCACGATCCGCGGGCTGCCGTTCCAGATCCTCGCGCGTCGCGGCGACATCGAATAGCCCCGGCGCTGACGGTTGCAGCGCCGCCGGTTTGAGGGTATCGTGTGCGGGGTCGGTTTCGGCCCTGCACACGTTCTTTTCGTGGGGCGCCATGTTAGCCGCCGGGCTTGCCCGGCGCGCCGAGGAGGTTGCCATCATGGCCAAACTCTGGGACAAAGGGTACGGCATCGAGCCGGAGATCGAACAATTCACCGTCGGCCAGGACCACCTCTTGGACCGCGCCCTGGTCCGCGCCGACTGTCTGGCCTCGGCCGCCCATGCGACGATGCTGGCAAAGATCGGTATCCTGAAGGCGGCGGAGCGCCGCCAACTCCTGAAGGGCCTCAAAGCAGTCCTCAAGAGTTTCGAGGCCGGCAAATTAGCCATCAGCCCCGAGCAGGAAGACGTCCATACGGCCGTCGAAGAGTACCTCACCAGGAAACTCGGCGCCCTCGGCAAGAAACTCCATACCGGCCGCAGCCGCAACGACCAGGTCCTCGTGGACCTGCGCCTGTACGGCAAAGAGCGGCTGCACCTGGTGGCCGAGCGGGTCATCGCCCTGGTGCGGGCGCTCGCGGCGTTCGCCAAAGCGCACGAGTTCGTGCCGATGCCCGGCCGCACGCACATGCAGATCGCCATGCCGTCGAGCCTGGGCCTGTGGGCCGGGGCGTGGGCCGAATCGCTGCTCGACGACCTCACGCTCGTCAAGGCCGCCCACACGCTCTCGGACTCCTCGCCGCTCGGCTCCGGCGCCGCCTACGGGTCGGCCCTGCCGCTCGACCGCAAGATGGTGGCCGACCTTTTGGGCTTCGCGAAGGTCCAGAACAACGTCCTGTACTGCGCCAACTCGCGCGGCAAGGCGGAACTCGCGACGCTGGCGGCCTGCGGGCAGGTCATGGTGGACCTCTCGCGCCTGGCGACGGACCTCGTGATAGGCTCGATGCCCGAGTTCGGCTACTTCCGCATCCCGAAGGAACTGTGCACCGGCTCAAGCATGATGCCGCAGAAACGCAACCCCTGCGGCCTGGAACTCGTGCGCGCGAAGGCTGCCGCCGTCCTCGGCGCCGAGGGGCAGATCGCCGGCATCCTCCGGGCACTGCCGTCGGGCTACAACCGCGACTTCCAGGAAACCAAGGGCCCCTTCATGCGGGGCGTCGAGGCCACGCTCGGGTCGCTCTCGGTCTTGCGCCTTACGTTCGAGAAACTCGAAGTGGTCCAAGAGAACCTGCGCAAAGGCTTCATCCCTGAGATCTACGCCACCGACCGCGCCCTGGAACTCGTGGCCGAAGGGGTGCCGTTCCGCGACGCCTACCGCCGCGTCGCCGCCCACCTGGAGGAACTCATGGACCGCGACCCCGTCAAGAACCTCAAGTCAAAGAAACTCCAGGGCGGCCCGGGCAACCTTGGCCTCGCCGGCCTCACGAAGCGCGCGGGCACCGCCGAGAAGTGGCTCAAAGGCGTCCGCGACCCGTTCGAGGCAGCCCTGAGAAAGTTGCTGGGCTAACCGCGACCGACCAGAAGCCCGAGCTGCGACCGCCCAGAGTTCCGAGCCGCGAGCGCCCAGAGTTCCGAGCCGCGAGCGCAAGCGAGCGGGTTACCACCGCCCATCCCCCCTCGCAAAACGGCGGAAACTCACCATGACCGACACGGTTCAACTGGAAGCGGATGGGGGCCGCCAGTGCCTCTGCGCATCGTCCTTATCACATCGAGCGGGAAACGGAGCGGGGCTCGGATGAGACCTGCAACAATGGTTCCGGCGCTGGGCATCCTGGCGGCCCTCAGCGGCCACGTCCTGGCGGCCGAATACAGCCAGACGATCGCGTTCCGCGAACCGGTCGGCTACTCCTGGACCGACGAACTCGTCCACCACGACGTGCGGATTCCCGAGGCCAAGGTCGCGGCCGACACGTTCGCCCTAGCCGACTCGGCCGGCGCCCCCCTGCCCGTCCAGGTCGATCTCCTCGAAGGCAAGCCTGACGCCGTCCGCCGCGCGCGGCTGTGGCTGAAGATCACCCTGCCGAAAAACCGCCGGATAACGTACCGCTTGACCTACCGCGACGACGGGCGCAAAGCCGGGCAGCCCGGCGGCGGCCTGACCGTCCGACGGGAAGGCGACCGACTCATCCTCTCGACCGGCGCCGCCGAGGTGGCGATTCCGGCCCCGCCCAAGCCGTTTGCCCAACCTTTGGACCTTGCCAAAACGCACGCGCCGGTTCTCGGCGCCCGGCCGCACGCAGCGAAGGCGTGGTACGGACAGTGGCGACTCCAGGGGGCCGGCCGCGTCAAGGAGATCAAGACGACGGTCGAAGCCGCCGGGCCACTGCGCGGCGAGGTGCGGCTGAAGTACGTCCTCGACGAAAAGGGGCGCAGTTACGAGGTCACGATCCGAGGTGTCCGCGGCGAACCGTGGATCGACATCGAGGAGAAGTACCGTCTCGGCGAGGGCGCACGGATGGCGTGCGTCCTAAAGGACCGCCTGAAACCGTCCGAGGCGCTCTGGCTGCCGTGGTTTGTCGGCACCGACGGCAACGCGCGGCCGGCGTACGAGGTCCGGCGCGACCCTCTGGCGGGGCGATTCCGCCAAGGCCGCCCGTTCGCGACGCTGCGGCCGAAGCGGAGCCGTGTCCCGGACAGCGCCCAGGTGTGCCTGGCGGTTGGCTCGGGCGACGGCGGGCCGGCCGTCGGCGCCGCGATGGTCTGCGCCGGCGAATGGTCGCGGCCGTACGAGCAGTTCCCGGCCGTGCGGGCACTCGAGAACGGCCGCGGGATGGCCATCGAGTTTCCGCTCGCCGACGGACGCCGGCGATGGGCCCTCCTGACGGGGCCCGTGAAACGGTTCGACTCGAAAGGGGAACTCCAGGCCCTCATCCGCTCTCGCGCCGACATCCCGCTCGACCGCGTCCTGAACGAGTGGGTCCTTGAGTGGAAACGCGACCCCACCAGGCCCGCCCCGCACATCCTCACCACGCACGAGCGTCTTCAGAAGATTCGCGACGACGTTGCGGCCGGCAAGGACACGCGGGCGGCGCGGCTCGTCATGGGCGTGGTTCGCGGCAAGATTCCGGATGACCAGCCCCTGGCGGAGTTCCTGGCGGGTCGGCGTGAGCGGCTGCCCGGCCCAGGGCTCGACACAGGCGTGTACCTCGGCCGCTCGTATCAGGACGCGTTTCTTGCGCCGGGTGCGCAAGCGCGTCGGCTGGCGGCGGCGATGGTGCGTGCGGACCTCTCGGCGACCGGCGGCCCTGCGGGCGACGCACGGGCCGCGCTGCTGGGCCACGTCTTTGACGACCGAAACTACCGGCCCGGGTCCGGCGGGGGGTGGGACCCCGGCGGCACGGGGCACGGCCACGAGATGTACGGTCTCGCCATCTGCGCGGCGGCGATGATGCCCGACCATCCGGAGGCCAAGCGGTGGATGGAGCGCGGCCTGCGGGATTTGCGGGAGGACTTGCGGCGGACCACGGCAAAGGCGGACGGCGTCGGCCTCGCTTGCCCCGGGGGGCAGGCCGCGGCGCTCGCTCCTCTGCTGCGACTGGCGCGGGCGGCGCAGAACTCGGGCTTGGCGGACCCGTTTGAATGGCCCGAGTGGCGGGCGCCGATCGAGTTCCTGCGTCATCTGCACACGCCGCCCGACCCGCGATTGGGGCGGCGAAGTCTCGCTCCCCTCGGCGACACCTCGCCGTGGCAGGACGCCGCCGGGCAGCTGTTCGGCGTGGCGGCGGCGGGCATCCGGAAGACCAACCCGAAACTCGCCGCCACGTGGACGGCCCTGTACCGCCATTACTATGGCGACGGCGGCAGCGGCGACCTGGCGACCGACGTGCTCCTGGCGGATCCGTACGCTCCCGCCGCACGCCTCGACCCGGCCGATTGGCCCAGCCGCCCGTTCAAAGGGTTTGGCGCCGTCCTGAGAAGCCGTTTCGGCACACCGCACGAGACGTTTGTGGCCTTCAAGTGCGGCAGCGCGCGCGGCGGGTACCACGGCGACGAGTTGAGTTTTCATTTTTTCGGCGCCGGGATGCCCATCGCCCTGGACTGGCAATCGGGCGACGCGCCGCGTCCGGACCAGGAACACATGCATAACCGTGTGAACCTGGGAGACAACGAGAACATGGATGCCGCCGGCCAACTCCTGGCGATGAAAACGTCGGCGGCCGGCGACGTTGTGGTCGGCCAAGTGCGGACGAGCCGTCTGCGGCGGCTGCCTCGCTGGCCGCACGAGACGCCGGAGGGTGCCGCCTTTCCGCGCCGGCGGCTCAACCATACGGCGCGGTATCGTCGCCTCGTGATGCTCGTGAAGCACCCGCCCGGGTCGGACCTGGAAGATTACCTGGTCATCCGCGACGAGGTTGCCTCCAGCGAGCCGGCCACGTTCAACCTGTGGGTCCTCGCACGGTCGGTCCGCCAGGAGGGGCAGACGTTTTGTTTCGACGGCCAGTTGGCGGCCGACGCGGTCCTGTACATGGCGAGGGTCGAGAACGAGAAGGTGAGCCTGGCACGGTGGGCGTGGCCGAAGCAGGACGCTTCGAGCGAGATCCCGAACGATTTCCGCATCGGAACCGACCGGTGGCAGAAAGGGGAACTCCAGCAGGGGGTCCGCGCGACCGAGACGCCCGGCCGGCCGTTCCTGGCGGTCGTGTATCCGTACCGCAAGGGCGCCGAGGCGCCGGCATTTCAGACGCTCGCCGACGGCAAGGGCGTGCGCATCACGCTCGGCCGCACGCGCGAAGAGGTATACCTGGCGACCGACCCCCCCAGGGGCGTGGACGGCCAAGCGGTCATCCGTCGCGGCGGCAAGACAACGGTCATCCTCAAGAAGGGCGCCGTGGGGCGGTTGTAGCCCATCGGCCGCGCGGCGCCGCTGCCTGTTGGCGTTGTGAAGAAGGCGCGGCAGGGAGGCAGCGGCGAAAAGGAGAGGCCAACAACAATGTCGAGAGCATCCAATCGTTTCCTTGCGTATGCGCCGTTGCTGCTTCTGCTCGTTGGGCAGGTCTTCGGGGCTGCCGCGCCAACGGTTCCGCGAAACGTGACGGAACTGTGGGCCGATTTCGACCCGCGCGCCGAGCCGCTCGAGGTTGAGGTGGCGGCGGAATGGGCCGACGACGCCGGCGTCTACCAGGTGCTGCGGTATACGATCGGCACGTTCAAGGGCGCAAAGGCCCGGATGGCCGCTTTCTACGGTCGTCCGAAGGCGGGGGGGAAGGTCCCCGGCCTCTTGCACATGCACGGCGGCGGGCAGCGGGCGTTTCTCGGCCCCGTGGAGTATTACGTCGGTCGCGGGTACGGGTGTATCTCGGTCAACTGGGGCGGACGGCCCATGGACGAGCAGCATCCCGAGTGGCCGAACACGGATTGGGGTGCGGTGGATCCGACGCAGTCGAACGTGCCGGGGTACGCGAGCCTCAAGCCGACGCCCAAGAGTCTCGTGTCGTTCCCCTCGCCGAAGAACAACAACTGGTACCTGCTGACGCTGGCGTGCCGGCGTGCACTGACGTTTCTGGAGCGGCGGCCGGAGGTGGACGGGGACCGGCTCGGCATCTTCGGCCATTCGATGGGCGGCAACCTGACGTTCTACGTGGCGGGCACGGACGCGCGGGTGAAGGCGGCGGCGCCGTCGGTCGGCGGCGTGGGGTTCCGCACGCACGACGTGCCCGGCATCCCCGGGACGGCCCGCAAGATCGACGGCAGCGACACCGCCACGGCCCTGTTCCGAAAGACGATCACGTCGGAGGCGTACGCGCCGCACGTGGCGTGCCCCATCCTGTTTCTCGGCGCCACGAACGATTTCAACTCTCGCATGGAGAGCGTTTACCGGTGCTACGGCCTGCTGCGCCACCGCAACCAGCGGTTCACGCTCGCTCCGCACCTGAACCACCGCTTTCTTGACGAGAACGAGGTGTGTCGGCCGCTGTGGCTCGACGCCCATCTGAAGGGGGGCTTTACGTTTCCGAAGACGCCGGCGGCCGAACTCGTCCTGAACCGGCCGGACGGTGTGCCGCATGTCCGGGTGAAGCCCGACCGCGCGATGCGTGTCGGCGCCGTGAACATCTATTACGCCATCGACCCCGATGCCCTGGCGCGGTTCTGGCGCGATGCCGGCGCGCAGCGCGAGGGCGATGCTTGGCTCGGGACGTGCCCCATCCTGGATCTCGACCGGCCGCTGGTGGCCTTCGCGAACGTCCACTACGAACTGGACCGGCCCGAGACGCTGTCGCGAAACCGCCGCGTGGAGCGGTTCTGCCTGAGTTCCAAGTTGCTGACCGCCACCTCGGAGATGCTCCGGAAGGCCGGCGTGAAGGCCACCGACCGGCGCTCGCTCGTCATCGACGACTTCGAGCGGGGTTTCCACGACTGGTACGTGCTGGCGCGCGGCAACCCGCATCACTGGCAATTCTGGACGCGGAAGGTGACCGATCCGAAGTGGCGGGGACCGAAGGGCGCGCGGCTGGCGCTGGAGGTGAAGTCGGCGCGCGAGAACCGGCTCGTGGCCATCGTCCGCGAGAACGAATGGCGGCGCTATCGCGGGCGCAGGAAGGAGTACCTGGCCCAGGTGAACCTGAAGGCGTCCGACGACTGGCAGGAGATCCGTCTGCAAGCGGCAGACTTCAAGAATGCCAAGGACGCCGCGCCGCTTGCCGCATGGGACGAGATCGACCAACTCGGCCTCCGCGCCTACGCCGACATCGTGCAGCGCGGCAAGAAGGTGCATCTGGGAGGCAAGTGGGCCGGGCCGATGCCACAGTTTCGCATCGTGCGATGGGTTCCAGAGTGACGAGGCGGCAAGCGCGACGTCAGTCGCGTGTCACTTGACGGGCCGGGGACGAGCGGCTATACTTGCCGGCCCGAATCGCTGTGGGGTTCGGCTGAAGGCGCCTCGGCGCCGGTGCCGATACGTGCTAAGAGCGCCGCACCGACCGATTCCCAGGCAACTCAATTGCTGGAGTCCCGGCGGGTCGGGATTAACCGCAAGGTTGTTTATCGAGGCGGCCGTAAGCGATTCCCCGGTAGCTCAATTGGTAGAGCGGGCGGCTGTTAACCGCTAGGTTGTAGGTTCAAGTCCTACCCGGGGAGCCAGAATCCACCTTGCGGAATAGACCGCGAGTTTGAGTTAACGCAAACGCCCGAGGCACGATTGCCTCGGGCGTCGTCGTAACCCGTTGCCCGCAAAGGCTTACGGCGATTGTGCCCCCCGCCCCTGCGCTCTCTTTTTCGCGGCCCGCCAACCGGGGGCCAAGACGAAACATATACGTTTCGTCCCGGTTGCCGAAATCCTCGCCGCGAACTCTCTGACTCTCTGTTGAACGCCCCCCTCTGAGTTAACAACCCCGTTCGTGGCGAACCCCACCAACGTCTCGAACTTCAGCGGAAGCGCCTTCGTTCTCCGGTCCTCGACTGGCTGCGGGTCTGTGCCGCAGGGCGCAGAGCAAGACAATCCGGACAGACCCGTTGACGCCTTGGGCGGCGAGATGGACAATGGCACAGACCGGCGGGCGGAAGCCGCACCTGCCTCAATTCCAAGGGAAGGAAGAAGCATGGATGATTTGCAGAAGATGCTAGACTTTGTGAAGCGCTCAATTGCCAGCGGTGGCGTTGGAGACACCCGCGCCGGAGAGGGCCTGCTTGTGCTGCAACTGAAGTACTTCCGCGAGAATGCGGACTTGGCTGAGATGGACGTTCGCGATGCCCTTGAAGAGTTAGATCGGCAAGGCAAGATCTGCCTGTTTGCCATGCCAGAAGGTGATTTGGGCAACGTTGTCGTCCAATTGCCCAGTCCTGAATGAACCTCTGAACTCGTGGGCACCATAGCCCCTCAGTCATCACACCGCTAACCGGGAGCCCTGACATGGCTTTCGACCTGATGTCAACTGCCATCGCTTTTCTGGTGGGCACGGCAACCGGCGCGGCCGGGGGCTACTTCGCCAGCAAGTACACGGACCGCCGGCGGGAGCAAGAGGCCGCGAAGAAGGCCAAGAAGCAGTTCCTCGCTATCAAGAAGCAGATGCCCCAGTTGCTTGCCGAGATGAGCACCGACTTGGCGGGCGAAGGCTACGCAGACGTCCGCGAGTTCTTTGTTCTCCCGAACCGGAAGGTCTGCCTTGGAGGGTCAGAGAAAGATCGCTTCATCTACTACGAGGAGGATCACAGCAACCTTCGAGGCAAGCTCGACATACTCGAGAACGCAGGCTACATCTTCGATGTGACGCCCAAGAACACGCCGATCTTCCGCATGACTGAGGAATTCGTCGGGCTGCTGGCGAAGTGGGGATAGGAAGTCATCCATTGGCCAACCCGCGTTGCTGGGCACGCCGGGTGACTGACGCAAGCGGCCACGAAGTGCAGAATCTGATAGCGCCAAGGACGTGGCCATGCGGAAGTGACCGACACGGGCGTGCGTCTTCCGCATGCACGGCAGCCAACCCGATACCGGGAAACGGAGCCGCGCGGGCAGTCTGATGTGGAGCCTGGCAACATGACATGCAACCACGCCAAGGTGGATTGCATCAACCCTTATGAGATCATCCGGAAGTACCGCTGTGCCGCTTGCGGCGGGGTGATGATGTGCTCCTGCGAAGAGGAGTTCGCAAGAGAGTACTTGCCGCATCAGATATCGGAAGGACGCGACCTCCAAACCAGGGAGAGGGTCCCGGTCACGCTTGGGTTCCAGCCGTTGGTCTGCAACACATGTCGCGGCCTCCCCGAGAAGGCATGCCCCAAGAAGCCCATGCACGGCAGCACGTCAAAGGTGGTCCGCTACTACTGGCGAGAAATCCAGAAAACCACAATCGAACGGTTTGCTCAATGGGTGAAACAGCATGGGGACACGGACTGGGTCCGCGCGCGTGCAACATACCGGGACCAGTATAAGGAGTTGAGGCGCCAAGCCATTGCTGAGGCGAAGCAGCTTCACAGCCGGTCGCCGAAATATAGTTACGATGAGCGGTCACAGAGCGAAGTGCTTGCCGATTACCAGGTGCCAGTCGTCCGCCTGGAGGCAGTCTACCAAACGGGGGCTGATGGAAGACCGCGACTGCAGTGTGGTGATCGGCTACTGACACCCGAGGAGTTCGTTGCGGAGGAATTTCAGGGGCAGGGATACGACGTGCTGTTCACCGAGAGCGTTCCCTTCCACGCCATCTTCGGGGTGATGATGTGGCTTCTCATTCAGGACCCGGCCGA
Source organism: uncultured Anaerolineales bacterium (assembly GCA_964539385.1). GTDB lineage: Bacteria > Planctomycetota > Phycisphaerae > FEN-1346 > FEN-1346 > JAUVZF01. The sequence goes on from CAZIJC010000046.1 coordinate 10,015, forward strand.
CCCGCGCGTCCAGATGGCCATGTTCGGCGACAGGTTTGCCTTTGAGGAGAGGCGGCAAGGGAAACAGATCTGGGCTGCACTTCCGGAGGACTTCGGATCGTCGGAATACGCTGTTCGCAGAGCCAAGGCGATTCGGGAACACCTTAATTCCCTTGCCACGGACAAAGAGGGGCTCTTATGGACATTCGACTACTGGGTGGAGCCAAGCGCGAGTCTCCGCCAGTATCTCTGGGCACACCGGCCCCACGACATCGCCACTGCCAGAGCCATCCTCCCCGTTCTCCCTGGCGAGACCATCACGCGAATCCTGGGATATCTCGTCGGGGACTACTGGAGCAGGTATTGTGGCTGGCCTGATCTTCTCATTCACAGAGAAGAGGACTTCTTCTTCGCCGAAGTGAAGTCCTCCAAAGACAAACTGAGCGAGGATCAGAAGGATTGGATACAGGGGAATGCAGAACACCTTGGACTGCCGTTCAAGGTTGTGAAGATCCACAGGCGGACCGGGAGCTGACACGCGGCTATCAGCGCGCCGCAGAGCCATGAGATACACCAGTGCAATGGCTCGCACCCACGCTGCAACGTCCACTTCGCACGGCCAAGCTTGGTCTGGTGCTATGAGTTAACAACCCCGTTCGTTCCGGAACCCACCGACACTTCGAACTTCCACCGGGTAAGTAAGAAGTAGACGAGCATCGAAACCTCGCCAGACAGCGCGCCGGGCCCAGCGGGCAGGCCGTTGTGGGCACATCCGCAAGGAGCCCGCAATGCGCCACATGCTGGACGACCCGGCCGTCATGACCCCTTCCGAGCGCCGCCGCGAGGTCGCCTCCATTCTCGCCCGAGGCGTTCTTCGTCTCCGCCAGTGCGGTGAGAGACCGCCCGGTTCGGGCCAATCTCGCACCGTCGAAAAAGACTCGGAATTCCGCCGGGATTGCCTTGATGAGGGGGCCGAGTCGAGCCCTCATGGCCTCGCCAGTTAACGGACGCCAGAACGTGAAGGAGCTCGAGCATGGCACTGAACGTTGGCAAAGAGATCGCCGCCCTGAAGCGGATGACGGTGACCGAGTTGCGGAAGAAGCACGTCGAGGTCTTCGGCGAGACGACGCGCTCCGGCCACAAGGACTACCTGGTCAAGCGCATCGCCTGGCGCATCCAGGCCCAGGCCGAAGGGGACCTCTCGGAACGCGCCCGGCGACGAGCCGAGGAACTGGCCAACGACGCCGACCTGCGAACGCACGCGCCACGCCGGACGCCGGCGGGTCCGCCTTCCGGGCCGGCCAGAAAGGCGACGGTCAAGTTCGACCACGACCCCCGCGTGCCGATGCCAGGTTCACTCATCAGGCGCCCACGACCGTACAAGGGGCGCGAGGTCCAGGTCAGGGTGTTGCCACATGGCTTTGAATGGGAAGGTGAGGTGTACCGGACACTCTCGGCGGTCGCCAAGGCCGTCACGGGCAAACACTGGAACGGCTATCACTTCTTCGACCTCAAGGGGAACGGGAGAACGCGATGAGCAAACGAAAGGACAGCCCGCCCGACATCCGCTGCGCGGTCTACACCCGCAAGTCGACCGAAGAGGGCCTCGAGCAGGACTTCAACTCGCTCGACGCCCAGCGCGAAGCGGGCGAAGCGTACATCGCCAGCCAGAAACATGAAGGCTGGGTTTGCCTGCCGGCGCACTACGACGACGGCGGCTTCACCGGTGCGAACATGGACCGGCCGGCGCTCGGGCGACTCCTCTCGGACATCGAGTCCGGCAAGGTCGACTGCATCGTCGTCTACAAGGTCGACCGGCTCAGCCGCAGCCTGATCGACTTCGCCAGAATCATGGACGTGCTGGAACGGCACAACGTCTCCTTCGTTTCGGTGACCCAGCAGTTCAACACCAGCACGTCGATGGGCAGGCTCATGCTCAACGTACTGCTCTCGTTCGCCCAGTTCGAGCGGGAGATCATCTCGGAGCGCACCCGCGACAAGATCGCTGCCACTCGGCGCAAGGGCAAGTGGTCCGGCGGCATGCCCATGCTGGGCTACGACGTGGACCCGAGGGGTGGACGGCTGCTCACCAACGAGGACGAGGCCCACCGAGTACGGGGCATCTTCGAGCTCTACATCGAGCAGGAGTCGCTCATCGACACCGCCAAGGAACTGGACCAGCGCGGCTGGACCACCAAGCGATGGGTCACGAGGAAAGGCCACGAGCGCGGCGGCAAGCCATGGGGCAAGAACAGCCTCTACAAACTGCTCACGAACCGCATCTACCTCGGCAAGATGACCTACAAGGACGAGGTCCACGAAGGGGAGCACGCGGCTATCGTCGGTGAAGAGCTCTTCGAGCGCGTGCAGCGACTGCTCAAGCGCAACGGCCGTTCGGGCGGCAAGCACGTGCGGAACCAGTTTGGGGCGCTCCTGAAGGGGCTCATCCGCTGCGTGCCCTGCGGGTGCGGCATGGTGCCCACACACACCACCAAGAACGGCAACAAGCGGTATCGCTACTACGTCTGTGCCAATGCCCAGAGCCGTGGCTGGCACAGCTGTCCCTCACCCTCGGTGCCCGCTCCGGAACTCGAACGGTTTGTCGTCGACCAGATCAAGTGCATCGGCAAGGACCCAGGCCTCTTGGCCGAGACGCTCGAAGAGAGCCGGCGCCAAAGAGAGGAGGCCATCGGCAAGCTGGAGGCCGAGAGGCGGGCACTGGAACGCGGCCTAAGCCGGGACAGCCGGGAACTCCGTGAACTCGCGGCCCAGGGAAGCCAGGATGGCGCAGCAACCGCCCGCATGGCCGACTTGCAGGACCGCGTCCGCAGTGCCGAGCAGCGGGCAACGGAGATTCGCGAGCAGGTCATCGCCTTTTCGCGCGAACTGGTGGACGGTGGCGAGGTCGCCGAGGCGTGCTCGCGGTTCGACCCGCTCTGGGAAACACTGACAGCCCGCGAACAGGCCCGCATCCTACACCTCTTGATCGAGCATGTGGACTACGACGGTGCCGGCGGCATGGTGTCAATCAACTTTCGCCCCACGGGTATCAAGACGCTGGCTGACGAATGGAGCCGGCAGGAGGTGACCGCATGATGGGATTGAGGCTTCAACGCCAGGTGCATTTCGGGCTGGGGCGCAACAGCCGCAAGGTCATCAAGGAAGGCCCGCCGCCGGAGGTCGGACCGATACCGGTCGGCACGATTCCGCGTATCTCCCGTCTGATGGCTCTGGCCATCCGCTTCGACCGGCTGATCAAGGCCGGCGAAGTTGCGGACCAGGCCGAGATCGCGCGCCTCGGCCAAGTCAGCCGTGCCCGTGTGACGCAGATCATGAACCTGCTGCACCTTGCCCCGGACATCCAGGAAGAGATTCTCTTTCTTCCCCGCACCCAGCGCGGCCGCGATCCCGTCCGCGAGATCATGGTCCGCCCCATCACCGCCGTCCTCGACTGGCGGAAGCAGCGGCGGATGTGGAAGGCGCTCCTGTCCGACGCTGCATCCTCTTGCGTTGACACGTGAGTCGTTAGTGCCCCGTTCAAGCCAGCCCACCGGACTCGATAAGTACCGCATCCTTCATCCCGAACCCGGGCGATGCAACCACCCTATTGACTCGCCGGTTCACCCCCTCTAGGTTGCCATGCGGCGGCTAGAGCTGGAGAACCGTAGTGGGACACGCTGAGGTCCATGTGCCTAGTCCACCTGAACCGATCCGCGGGCCCGGTCCGGGTCCTACGTCAGGGCCTGCTAAACCCGCTTACATAATCCTTTTCCGCCAGAGCCCCGAACGGCAGGAATCGGGCCAGGTGCCTCTCATCGAGGCCCCTATGCACTCGGCCGAAGGGGCTACGCTTCCTCATTGCCTTGACAAGGAGCTGGTGCCATGTCTACCAGCGCTTTGGTACTGCCTGCATCTCCCAAGGACGGGTTTTGATGTACGGGACGTGCCGACACAGGCTCTCGAACGTTCGCGCCTCTGGGATTTCGGGCATGAGATAGTGCTTCTGCCGGTTCCTCTTCCGATGCCTGTAGACGAAATCCAGCCACTACGCCTCCATCGTCCCGTGCTTATCGTTGCGCCCGATGACCTGGCCACGGAAGCCGAGTCGCTTGCAGGGCAGCTAGACCCGCCTTTAGGTGTGGCACTCTTGCCCTCACTGGGCGAGCAAACCCTTGCCGAACACTGGAAAGGGATACACTCCGCCTTCGCACCCGAAACTGAATACCTTGGCGAAGAACCATCACTGTCGAAGAGACTGGACCTAGCACCATCACGGCTACCAACAGAGTTCCTGATGCGTCAGCTACACGCGCCGAGTGGGCGCGAGCAGGCAACTGACGAATCCGCGGCAATCCTTGAAGCTCTGCATTGGCAAACGATGTTAAGCACGATCTCGCGGCTGGAGCGTGAAGGAAGAACGGAGACTGAGGCCAAACAGGTATTCGAGGCCACACTGACCGAGGAACGTCGGCGCTTGCAGATTCCGGTATGCATCGTGGCGCCGGGCGTTGCCCCCTCATACGCGAAGGCCGCCTTCCCCAGAGGCTGGCGGAAGAACACACCGAGCCCACACATCGGGCCCTATAACCTGGAACCGCTGGAGAACCATCAGAATGACGCGTTGGCGGAGCGGGCCATCCTGGATTTCCTTGTTACTCATCGCGCACTCTCTCGGAGCGGCCTCGGCATTCGCTTGGCCAGCATTGACAGCCAGCTCTACGGAACACTTGCCCAGCTAGAGCGCCACTGTGCAACAGGGCGCGTCAAGCCTAAGGCAGTGTGGCGCCTGCTCAGACGGATAGGACAGAAGGCGGGCAGTCTACTCGACGAAGCAGCTCAAGAGGCGGTTGCCCGTGCATCCCCCCTGACGGTCTTCTCTGACTTCCCCCTAGGTCTGGCGGTTCTTCCTGGCGACAGCGCACCGCTTACCTGTAGAGTCCCGATTGCGTACAGGCCTCTGCTGCCTCTGACACGAGCGCTCCAGTTCGAGCTCCGTCAGCCGCCGTTGATCTACTACGGCGCCGGATTCCGCGTTCTCATTGCGGAGTGTCTTGACGAAGACGATCCGGTCGGCGTGCTTTCGCGTCGAGGATGGGATTTCATCCGCCAGACGCTCCCACAGGAATCGCGCGTGGAGTATGATTACTGCGAGGTCCAGACAGCCGACGAACTGCGGGCCGTCCTCCGCGAGAGGATGCCCGAAGCCCTTATCCTGAGTGCACACGGACACTTCGACCCGAAGCGGAACATAGCGGGGATCGTCATTGGGGACGAAGTGTGCCTCGGCCCCGAACTAGGGGCCCTGCCATTACTGGTCTTGCTCAGTGCCTGCCACGTCTCGCCGCGCGGGAAGGGGGTGGTCAGTATTGCTGACTTGCTCGTACGCCAGGGCGCCATCGCCATCCTTGGCACCCAGGTGCCTGTGAATGTCTTCCGGAACATCGTTCTGATGGTTCGGTTCTTTGTCTACATTGGGGAGTCGTTGGCTGCAAGGGAACCGGAGCGCTCAGTGTCCGACATCTGGCACCGAGTCGCGACCTCGAACATGATAAATGACATCACGACCGCCAACAGGCCGATCCACGAATGGTCGATGGCCCGCATCGGTGAACATACGGTCCTTGAGGAGTTCATGCTAAAGCGATCTGCCGGGACTATCAGACGCGGCCATCTGTACGAAGACACAGAGGCGGTTTTGCTGGAGATTGCCAGAGACATGGGGATGGAGACGAAGGTGCGTTGCTGGCTCTCAGGCTCAGGGTACGTGCCTGAGTCGCTCTTCTACACGTTCATAGGCTGGCCAGAGCGGATCATTGTGCAGGACCCAGATATAGCCGCACTGTCCCGGCTAGATCAGAAAAACAGGTGAGACGCCAATCCTGTTCGGTCGTCACCTGAACCTGCTCGAAGCACTTGGGCCCCGCCCTCGCCCACAGGCCAACTGAGCGAGGGGCCCCAGCCGGCTAGCGGCCAGGCCATCGAGTGTGCCGGACGCACAGATGTTAGTGCCGGTCGCGCTTCCTGGATTGGTATCGCGCCTTCAGGAAGCAGTATGACACCAGACCGCGCAGCCCAGAGCCCTACTTCGGCATCAGCTTCGCCAACGCCGACGCCAGCGCCTTCAGATTCGCCTTGTCCGTCGAGTAGACGACCGACTTGCCCTGCCGGGTCCCGACGACCAGCCGGCCCATCCGGAGCAACCTAAGGTGGTGGCTGACTGTGGGCTGTTTCAGGCCGAGGGCTTCGCATAGCGAGGTGACGTTCTGCGGGCCTTTCGCGAGTTGCGCGAGGATGCCGAGGCGCGTGGGATCCGAGAGCAGCCCGAAACCTTGGGCCTGGTCGCGGAATGCGGCTCTGCTTGCCTTTGCCATGTCAGACTCCTTTCTTTGGGAGTTGAGGTTGGCATTATCGTGGGGGAAATGGTTCGCAACAAGACTAAACCATGTTAGCCCCGGTGCCGGCTGTGGTGGTCCAGCGGGTTTGAAACCCGTGTGGCACGTAAACTTAGCCGAAGTCCGAATGCCGAGCAGGTAGCCCCAGTCTCAGGTTTCAGATTGGCCGTCGGCTCAGTCCCTTCATATCCAAGGGTTGACCTGTCCTCCGTCGTGCGGAAATGCCCACGGCACGTCAGTGGAACCACGGATTCCATCTAAAGTCTAGCACAATCTGCGTCATTTGTGTACAGTCATGGGCGACTCCGACTCAAGACCGCTCGTGTGCACAACTGTGGGGGAAGCGCAGGGTGTCTCAGGATGGTGAGCCCAATCTGGATCTTGCGGTGCTCAGAGCCCTCCAGCGGGTTCCTGGCGGCCGCACGACACGTCAGATCAGTACGAGACTGCGGAACCCTCCTCACCTCGTGGCAGAATCACTGGCTCGGCTACATGAAAAGGGCAAAGTCCGGCTCCGTGACGGAAGTCGGTGGCACGCTACGGGGCCAGTGCAGTTGGGGTGGACTCCTTCTGACAGCCTGCAAGTAGGGCCGACCGTAGATCGCACTGGCAGCCAGCCCAGATCAGGCCAGACTGGGGCTGAGGGAGAGCGAAAGTCCGACAGTCCCTTGGCCGCGAAGTCCCGGTGGGGAGATTTCCGGAACCTGTGCCAGTACTATGCGGAATGTATTCGCTTGGAGAGCAGGGCTGATGTCACTGCGCGCGCCGGAGACGAAGGCGCGAAGTTCCTGAGTCTGCGCGGGCAGTTCGACTGGCGGGGAATCTCGGCTGGTCGGCAACTGGCTCTTCAGCCGTCGGAGGACTGGTCCGCCTTCGTACGCTACGTCAAGCGGCAGAGGTCCCGTCCTCGTCTGTTCCTTGGCACTCCCGTCGACCTCTTCCTATGGCAGCGCCAACAGACTGACGAAACCATCCGTTTCGTATCGCCCCTGTTCGTGGTTCAGGTGGAGCATCGTCTCCGGGATGGGATGCTGTATCTACAACCTACAGGACCCGTTGAGGTCAACCATGGCTGGTTGCACCGACGATGGCGCAACCGCAAGGACCGTGACGCTTTCCTCGAGCTCTGTGGCATCGAGACGCCAGATGGATACGCGGAGGACGAAGAGGCAGCGCATGATGCCCAGCCCGGGTTTCCTGAACTCGTTAGTGCCTTCTGGCAGCACTTCCGCGATCTATGGCAGGAAACCGCAAACCTCGACCGGTTGAACTGCGACCCGCCGCTTGCGGCATCTGAGCGGTCGGGCATCTACAACCGTGCCGTTCTGGTTCCCCAGCCCGAACTCAAGTATACGGCCAGGCTGTATGGGGAACTGAACCGGTTGGCTCAGGACGCGACTGACGAGCAACTCGACAGGTGTGCCCTCACCGTCCTCTTCCCGCACGAGCCACCAAGGCCTGCATCGCCAGAGAGCGTGTCGAGCCAGAGCCAAGGCGAGCCAGCCGCTGGTGCCGAGATCGACGATACTGTTGAGATTCACAGTCTCAATGACGAGCAGCGCAGGGCCTGCCAGGTTGCCAGGGAATCACCCTTCTCCGTGGTGATCGGACCACCTGGTACTGGGAAATCCAGGGTCGTGGCGAACACCGTCGCCGACGCTGTGATACGCGGCAAGTCTGTCCTCTTTGCGAGCCGCAACCATCAGGCCCTTGAAGCTGTTGTGCCCCGGCTGAACGCTGTAACCGAACCCAATCAGACGATACTCCGAATCAGTCGGCCTTCAGGTGATGTTGGGGCGGATCCGCTTGTTGCGATGTTGGATACGATCTTTGACCAACCCATCCCGCATGGAGTTCAGGAGGATTTCGCTGCTGGCATTGAGCGGTTGACGCGGCTACTCAAGGAGATGGCCGACAATCGCGACTGCATTCGGCGGATTCACGATATTCACACAGAGATGGAGTACGCCGAGCGGGATCTTGGGGACCTGCTCAGAGACTTCCCGGATTCGTACGAGGCGATTGTCTGGCAGCTACCGGTTCTTCCCGAAACTGACGAGGTGGGACGCGTCCTCGACGTACTCGATGCAGACGCGACGCAGCCGCAAAGCTGGTTCGCCCGCCTCTGGCGCCGCCTCCTCAGGTTCTGGCGCCGCCGGAAAGCTTTCCCCTTGGCCGCAGGGATTGACCAGCAGTTCTGCAGTGTCTTTGGTGGCGCACTTCGAGTGACAGAAAGGCGGGACACTGCTGCCGAAGAGGAGATGATCCGGCGACTGAGACAATGGAGGAGACTGGCCGAGGCGGTCTCGACGGCCCACCATATTACGGATCTGCACGATGCGGTGTCTTGCATGCCATCGCTGGGGGATTGCTACGACCGGCATGATGCCTTTGCTTCTCGCGTGTGCGAGGAAACGCAGGTCTGCCTGAAACAAAGGATGTGGGTTACTGCTGCGGAACTGACTGGCGAGGACCGAGAGAAACTGGCCGAGATCCGCTCGGGTCTGGAGAATTACTATGGTCGCCTCGAAACGGCTTGGTCACCTGAGTTTCGACGTGCTGCCAGGAAAGCACATTCAGTCCTTCTGAGATACTTGCCGGCCTGGGCAACAACCAACCTGCGGGCCGGAAACCTGCCGTGGGTGGCTGCGGCCTTTGACCTGCTGATTGTGGACGAGGCTACCCAGTGCGATATCGCTTCTGTGATCCCACTGCTTTTCAGGACCCGAAGGGCCATGGCTGTCGGGGATCCGATGCAGCTCAAGCATGTATCGACGCTCAAGGGTGAGGTCGACCTACGACTCCGCAAGCGCTTTGGCCTGACCGACGTGAAGTGGGAGCGCTTCACGTATCGCACGAACTCCTTTCTCCAACTTGCGGATGGCGCTGCATCTGTTTCGCCAGACGACAAGGTCCGGCTCCAGGACCATCACCGGAGTCATCCACGCATTGCGGGCTACTGCAATGACACTTTCTACACTGGATCACTCCGGATAATGACCCGCCAGGAGGACCTGAAGGTCCCCCGCGGCTTTGATGTTCATCGAGGAGGCTTCCGTTGGACTCACGTCCCTGCTGACGCCGAAGCGGCCGGAGGCGGCGGCGCGATCAGTCATGGGCAGATTGAGGCAATCGTCGAGGAGCTTCAGCGCCTGTTGGACGAGGGCTTCCCCGGCACGGTGGGTGTTGTCACGCCTTTCAAAGCACAGAAATACCGCATCAACGACCGCGTATCAGAAGTCTTCACGGGCAGCTTGCCGGCTCACTGGCGATTCCTCGTCGATACGGCTGATGGCTACCAGGGCGACGAGCGGGACGTTATGCTGCTGAGCCTGGTTGGCGGCCCCGACATGCCGCGCGGGTCACGATGGTTTCTTGCAAACAGCCCCAATCGTTTCAACGTGGCGGTGAGCAGGGCGAGGGCCGCTTTGCACGTGTTCGGCGATGAGGAATGGGCAAGGGACTGCGCAATTCCACACATAGTCAACCTATGGAACGCGGTTCAGAGCCAGCAACAGATGGAGCCTGAGACCCTTCGCACGGACCTCATCGGCCCCGTCTGGGAACCGCGCTTCGCCCAGGCCCTTCGGGCGGAAGATCTGCCGTTCAAGCAGCAGTACCCCGCCTGTGGCCGGTATCTGGACTTCGCGCTGATCCGCGAGGGGCTGAAGCTGGACGTCGAGGTCGACGGTGAGGCATATCACCGTGGCCTCGATGGCCGGCGGAAAGTCGAAGACCTCGTTCGGGACTTCGTGCTGATTGCCAACGGCTGGAAGGTGCTGCGCTTCTGGGTCTACGAACTGCGGGAGGACATGGCCAGTTGTGTGGACAAGGTGAAACGGATCTGGTTTGGTGAACCCGAGCCGCAAACAGAAAGAGATGACAATGGAAGAAACGAGAACGGACGAAGCGGTGGCGTCTCAGATGGCTGAAGACAAGCAGGGTCAACATTCAGGCGAGACCGAAACACGAGCACGACCATCCCGTGTGCCAAGTGGCGTGTGGATCGCCGTACTCCTTGTGCTGGGTGTAGTGGCCATTGGTGCGCAGGCTTTCGGACTTCGGAGTCTCGTTGAGTTCGGCGGCCAGAAGGAAGAATGGGAGGCGGCACAGGCCCAGCGGGAGTCCCTTCGAAAGGGATGGGACAAACTCAACGCTCAGCTCGAGACCAAGATCAACACCAATCAAATTGCCATGGCCAAAGCCGAGGCCGAGACGCAGGCGGCTCGGGCTCAGCGGGATGAACTGTCTGCCGAGCTCGAAGGGCTGCGGACCAGGTTGGCTGCGACCCGCCAGGCCGTCGGCGAGGCCGTTAAGGCACACGAGGACGCAAACAAGGCTCTGGCTGCGGCCCAGGCAAAGCAGCAGAGCGCGGAGGCACGCGCCACGCAGGCCGGCCAGGACTACCAGTCATTGCAGGCCGAGATCGCCAAGTTTCAGGCGAATCGTGACCAGGCAGAGAAGGCTGCTCAGGCGGCTGACACGACGCTGAAGCAGCGTCTTACTCAGTTGAAGTCACTTCAGGACCAGATGGATCAAATCCAAGCCGATCACGCGGAGGTGATTCAGGCCCTCGTTAAGGCAACCAAGAATCTTGAGTCGGTTCTGGCAGGCAAGGTGCTTGCTGCAGAGGAGAAGGACGCGAGCGAGGCGAGGCTAACAACTTTGCAGAGGCTCCTTCAGAAACAGGACGAGCAACTGAAGACCGTCCGGAACCAATACGAATCTCTGACGGCCAGCATAGACACGTACCAGACCCGCATTGAGCAGTTGTCAAAGCAGAAAACCGCAGCTGTCAGCAGAACTGCCGTGGCGAAAGAGGAACTCAGTCAGGTCGAGAAGGACCTGGCCACGAGACGGGGCGAGCTGGCTTCCGTCGAGCAGCGACTGAAGACGGCAACGGACCAGGAGCCGCAACTGAAGCAGAGACTCGCGCAGCTCAAAGCCACTGTCGTGCCTCTGGAAGACCAGGAGCGTAAGCTCAAGGCCGACATTGCGGCCAGAGAACAAGAACTGTCCGCTGTGACCAAGCGCCTTGCCTCTGCACGCGAACAGGAACAGGCGCTGCTGAAGCGTATCACAGAGTTGAGCAAAACTGTGCAGTCTGGTGGCGAGACGGTTACGGAAGGCAAGGACTGACGGTTCGCTGGAGGCAAACACCGTGCTTGAACTCATATTCCCATACCTTGTGGCATCGCTGATAACGGTCGTCACGGTACTGACTGCGATATGGGCCTTTGTCCATCATCGGCGCCGGGCCGTGGAACTCGACCAGCTTGAGCAGCGGCTGCCTGATGCCTGTCGCTACGAGGATCTGCAGGCGAGACTTCGGGACATGGAGGAAGAGTTCGCGGATCTCAACGATGAACTCATGACAGCCAAGCACATCGTCTCCAAGAGGGATGAGGCGGAGCGATACCTCGCGGAGAATAAGGAGGAGCTCCTCAGGGTTGAGGCAGAGCGGGAAGCCCAAGAGAAACTGCGAGTTACGCTTGAGGAACTTTATCGCCAGCACGCAGAAGCCGTCGAACAAAGTAAGAACCTTCGTCAGGAAGTGGAGACCGCCGAATTCCGACGGGAGAAGCTTCGGGAGGAAGAGAGGGACTTGGCGCCGAGAGTGGAACAGTTACGGGCCGATGCATCTGAACTCCAGGAGTCGGTATCGTCGCTACGGGCCGAGAAGGCGTCTCTGGAAACGGAGGTCGAAGGGCTGCGCAACCAGATTGCCGCTTGGCAGGCTCAGGCCACCGAGGCGAAGTCCGAGATACAGCGGATCAGGTCTGAGAGAGAGCAGAAAGAACGAGATCTGCAGGAGGCCGTCGACCGGCGTTTGGAGCTCATTGGCAAACTGGGTCCGTTGCAGAAGCAGGTAGACCTCTTGCGGACCGAAGCCGGGGAGGAAGAAGGGCGGCTCACGGACCTCTGGCAACCGGTGTTGTCCAACAAGCGAGATCGTGAGGAGATGTCGGATGACGAGAGCAAGTGTCTGCAGCAAGTTGAACAGTATATTGCCTCGACGGGCTACCGCTTTGCGAGCCGGCAGTTGTATGCCCTGCACACGGGCCTGAAGATAGCCGAGATTTCCCCGCTCACTGTCTTGGCGGGCATTAGCGGCACCGGGAAGAGTGCGCTCCCTCGCCTATATGCCAACGGCATGGGGATGCACTTCCTGAATGTGGCCGTCCAGCCGCGCTGGGACAGCCCCCAGGACCTGTTCGGCTTCTACAATTACCTTGAGCACCGTTACCGGGCAACCGAACTGGCCCGTGCACTTGTCCAGATGGACTCCTACGCAGAGGACGGAGGCCGGGGCTGGCCCTCAACAGAGAACCTGCAGGAATGGCTGGATGAACATTGGTGCTGCGAGGACATGCTGCTGATCCTGTTGGATGAGATGAACCTGGCGCGGGTGGAGTACTACTTCAGTGAGTTTCTCAGTCGCTTAGAGATCCGTCGTGACATCGATGAGGAAAATCTGGGGCAACGTCGGCAGGCGGAAATCGCGCTGGAGGTCGGGTCGCGGGGCGAGCAGGGATCAGACCTGAGAGTGTTCCCAGGCCGTAACATCCTTTTCACTGGTACGATGAACGAGGACGAGACGACCCAAACACTCTCCGACAAGGTAGTCGACCGGGCAAACGTGCTTCGATTCGGCCGCCCTGAGCAACTTCTCGAACGTGACGAACAGGGCGATGACGCCAAGGTACGTGACACGCGTCTTTCGTGTGAAGTATGGAGAAGCTGGATACAAGATGAAGGGCACCTGCCTCCGGAGTGCGCTGAGAGGGTCGATGTGTGGGTGGGTCAGTTGAATGACGCGCTGGCATGGATTCATCGGCCTTTCGGCTTCCGTGTTCAGAGAGCCGTGCGGCAGTACGTTGCCAACTATCCGATCCAGAACGAGGGTGGGTGGAACCTCGCCATGGCCGACCAAGTCGAGCAGAAGATCCTGCCGAAGTTCCGCGGCCTCGGCCCAGAAGACCCCGAAGTCAGCCAAGCACTGAACCAGGTTGTCCGCGTGCTCGGTGAGATTGGGGATGACCAGCTGTTGAAGGCAGTGCGGGGGGCCGCCGCCGTGACGGATCGACCCTTCCTATATGCGGGCGTGGACAGGTTGGCAGGAGAGGATGCCGAAGATTGAAGAGCGGTCCCGACGGCAACTTGGGTATCTCCGTGAGGCCCTGGCCCGGCAGCGGTACGTCGCGTCGGGTCATTAACGAAGTCGCCCTTTCGGGTGGTCGTCCCTGTCTTGTGGTTCCCGCTGACGCGGTGGTTACTCTGGAACCCGGTGGCATCCGGCTGCCTGAGATTGGGCGTTGGAAGGGGACGGGGGACCAGCCGCGAAAGGCTGTGGAACTCCCAGCGTCGAACGTTGAGGCCCAAGATGAGCCCGGCCCCGTTGACGAGGTCCTTCGCCTTCTGGTACGGCAGCCTGGGATTGCCACGGAACCAGTGTCTGTCCGGTTGGAGCAGAACGTACCACGCCTGTCCAGGAATGAGCAAGAGCGGGAGAGCCCCTCCGCAGACGATGACGCCGAAAGGGTTGAGAACCCATGGGCCAGTGCCTCAGAAGCCTCATCGGACCTTGTTGACAGGCACGTGGGCTTCTTCCACCAGCTCGAGCCGGGCGGCCAGGGCGAGATCACCTGGCAGCCTGCTGGTGGGACCGGGGAGAATGGAATGCGGCTTGGACGGGGCCGCCAGTCGCGCCGGGCCGCAGGCGCCGTGTCTCTTGCCGAGGTCGTTGGCTCGTGGATTCCCTGGAACGAGAAGGACGAACCGGTCCGGTCCATCATCGTCGAGATTGCTCAGAAGGCTTCTGCAAGAATCGAAGACGTATGCATGCGGCCGAGGCGAGTACTCTCACGGCAGCGTGAGATGCATCCCGTAGGCCATGTGCAGGAGATGGATGCAGGCTGTCTGAGGTGGTTGATCCGTCAGCCAGGCCGCACAATTGCACAGAAGGCTGGGACACGGCAGCAGGTGCTTGCCATCACCAGATTCGAAGACTCCGACACTCCCGAGAACCGTGTCCTCCTGGACCTCCTCAAGCGTGCGGCCGCCGCCTGTCTTAGGTACGTCAAGGAGTACAGGCACTACCCGGGGCACCAGTACATCAGGGACGTGCGGCAACTGCGCGGCCTTGTCAGCCGCCTGCGGGGGAGATCACCAATAGGCACGGTTGGCGGACTATTTGGTCTGCCACAGCCGAACTACGTTTTGCAGCACGACCATCGCTACAGACCGCTGTGGCAGTACTACGTCAAGATTCTGAGGCGGCAACGTGTCGAGGACCAGATCTGGCGATGGCGGCACCGGACTTGGTGGGAGGAGTGTGAGCTCCTGCTACTCTCAGCACTCTGCGGGATGAGCCAATCTGACATTCAAGAACCGGCGACTGTGACGAGCCCTTCGATTCGAAGTGATGTATACTCCCACCTTGACCCCGTTCAGGGGCGTTTCATTGATCTCTCGACGGCCTTCGACCGGTGGCTGGTCCGAACGGCACGTGGGCCGACGGTCGTCTTGTTTGTCGAGGGCTGCCACTGGGGAGATTTCGTTGCCTCGGTGGGATGGGCCGAGGATCGGCTGGCCCCCCTTTGCCCAGACGCAGTCCTTGTCGCACTAGAGCCGCGAGCCGACAAACCGGTTGCCAGAAGGGTGCTTGGGGTGTGGAGTCTCTGCGAATGGGATGTGCAGGGAGTGGCGATGGAGGAACGACTGTGTGAACTGGAGAGTTCCATTGCCGATGTCGGTGACAAGCGTCTGCGTGGTCTGCTCTTGAGGCCACGGATCTGTGCGGAAGGCGAGAACGCGGCGGGAACTGTAGACGTTGAGGTGGGGGCCGCGAGCGCAGCCATGCAGTTCGCGCTACCTGCTGCGCAGCATCTGGGTCAGGTCAGGGAACTACTGACCCGGCTTCTCATCTCGTAGCAGCGCGAGTAGGCTTTACCCGGTGGGAAGATGCGAACGGGCAACATGATGGCACACTTGGCAGACAAGCGGCCGGCCCAGGCAGACACGCCGAGCGGCACGCTGACTGCTGTTGGAGTCGACTTGCGGCCGGAACGTGCATACATGGTAGGCTGGCTCGGGAAGGGCGAAGAGGGCCGAGCAGTATCGATGCAGCCCTTCCTAGGTGCTGGCCTGTGCGAGGTACCTATTCCGCCGGCTGTGCTTCTGCCTCTCCATGCTAGAGAGGAAGCACGTCTGGACGCCGCGTGCCCCCCTCACCCACGAGGCACCGGGGCCTTCTGGCCGCCTGAAGCACGTATCGCGGGTTCCGGAAATGGTGGCGCCGGGCGCTTCCCTCTTGGGCTTGCGTGGCGTAAGTTCCTGGCTGGTGAGAGCGCTCCTTGGGAGTGGCAGCCAGGCATCCCGGGTGCGTTGGAACAGGTTGCGATGCAGCCAGATCAGGCTGTGGCAAGCGCCTGGACTTCAGTGACGAGGAGTGTTCCAGCTTCGCGGGCGAACCATGGAGATTCAACCCGCAACCGTAGTGTCTCCAGTGTCCTGGTCGTGCCAAACGGTCTGACTGAATCGCAGCAGGATGCGCTCTTCCATGAGGCCCAGCGGCTCTGCGATGTCACTACGCTGCGCCTGCTATGGCGACCGGTTGCGGCAGTCTGGCTCTGGTGTGAACGTTTTCGTTCCTACCTTGAGGGCCTTGTCGAAAAGAAGCGGCCCAACCACGACGGTGGTTCTGACTTCGTGCTCGGGCATGTGGTCAGCCTACACCTCGGCCTTGTCGAGTGGGAGATCACAGACCTGCAGATCATTGGCCGGAAGCGAGGTGGTAGATGGTTCTTCCTACCCGCACGGACTCGTCCTATTAAGGGATCCAGGCTACCTAGTCCCGGACTCCGAGCCATATCGCTGCTTGCGTGGAGGGCCCTGGAAGCTTGGGGTCTCACTTCCCAAGCGGGGGCACTGTGGCGCCTGCTATGGACGACGTCGTTCGCTGAGGTGGCCATCCGGGCCATCTCATTCGACGACTGCGATGTGCCGTCATCAGAGAGCACACCGCACGGAGCGTATGACTGTTGGCCGTACAAGGTGGCCTCACCGGACCAGATTCGGAGGCACTGGTCGGAAGTCCGGGGTGACGTGGCCGGTCGTCGCAGTCCTGACGGGCTGACAGATGAGCCATTTGGTCGAGAGTTTATACGCGGCCCATCGGGGAAGGATGTCTCTGAGTGGTCTGAGGCGGCTACCGGTAGGGTCGGTTCTCAGGGGCCTCCGCTGCTCGGCGCGATTGTCAGCGGTCCGCTTGCGGCCGTGGATTGGGGCGGCGAGGAACCCTTCGGGGTCAGACAGTTGGGGAAGTGCGGAGCCACGCCTGACAGCAAGCGCATCATGGTGGAGCGGATTCATTTCGATCCAGACGAGATCGCCTCCGTGGCTGCCCGATACGCGGCCTACCTGGACGCCGGCTTGCCGACGTACCTCGACACGCTGCCGCGGCTGAGGATAGCCCTGAGTAAGAAGGGTATTCCCAATTGGGTATCCCTCCTCCCCGATGACGGGCGGTTTGTGGATGGTGGTGAACGATGGCATCGTTGGGAACCTGTCAGAGGCCTGTCGATTACCCTCGACAAGTCGAAAAACTTTGAGTTGAAAGTGCCCCTGCACCACGAGGACGACGAAACAGTCCGAGAATGGACGAAATCACTCCCCGAACTCCGCTCAGCGTCCGTCCCAGTTCAACTTATCGTCTCGATGGAGCCGGCAAGGGGCAGCGCTGTGCTAAGGGTTGTCTCAGACCCGCCCGAGCTGCTCCCTTATCGACGCCTCCTGGTTGACTTCCATCTGATGACTGACACGGGTAAGACGCCCGGCGAGTATCTGGAGACGCTGCCGCACGCGTTTCCTAAGCACTCTCCACGTCGTGGCAGCCCCACATACTGGGAAGGGGGGCAGATAGGCTACAATAGGACCGTCGAAGGGGGCGTGAGAGCGATTACTGATTTCCTCAATCACCCAAGCCGCAAGGCTCTCAGAGCAGCAGTCGTCGCGTTGCGGGCCCAGGACAACAGATATGATGGTTTTGAGTACCGAGCAGTGGACTCGGAAGGTGTGCCTGCAGAAGATCGAATTGAAGATGTGCATCTGCTCAAGGAGTTCACTGACCTCCTGGTCGAATGCCTTGACGATCCCGGGGACTTGGAACAGGCCTGGGTGGTCCGCGGTCTTGCGTATGCTTCGTCCTGCAATCCTGCTTTTCTCGAGTACCTTCGCAGAGCCATCCGCAACAAACGTCACGAGATGTCGCAGGCTGAATTGGCGGGGTGCGGTTGGTGCCTCCGCGATCCCGAAGACGTGGCGGCGTTCACAGGCATGGCCTTCTTGCCCCATATGGATCGCTCCACCGAGCGCCCTGCTAACTGGGTTAAGGCTTTGTGGGAGATTCTTAGGTACAGACCCGAGGCGACACGCGATATCTCATCCGATGACTGCACGACAATCGCTCAGTACCTAATGGAAATCCTTGAGCGTCAGCTCAGGAGGCCGCCCGAGCACAAGTTTCAGCACATATTCAAGCGCGTTAGCGGTGGGATTGCTTACCTGCTTCGCCGTCGCGCGCACGATAAGCAGTTCCTAGACCCGGAAACGGAACTGGCGAAGAAGATTAAGGTGGCATTCAGAAAGGCGATCCAGGAGGTTAAGGACCATCCTGAGAACGTTATCGGCGGGGCCATCAGGATCGACCACCAGCTTCAGTTGATCGTTGACTACATCGACCGCAAAGGGACAGGCCTGATTTCCATTGGCGTGGACCAGGGTTGAGGGCCATCGCTCCCAGTGGCTCGTTGCTGCCCAAGGGGGAGAGGTCCTTGATTCGGCTCTCTCACCGCCGACCACTTCGGCTGTTCAGCGTGACAACAGGACGATGCCCGGCGAACGAATCGGTTGAACCAGCAGGTCTTGCCGGCGGCCGCACCTACTTGTAGTCGAGGTCCAGTTGAACGACCAAGCGGACAGGACCGGTGACGTTGAGGCCTTCGCGGTAGGTGCTGGTGTAGTTCGGG
>CAZIJC010000047.1:0-27836 GCA_964539385.1 uncultured Anaerolineales bacterium
TCGTCGCCGGTCATGCTGAACGATTCGGCCAGGAGCATCGTCGCAAGGCAGTGGTCGTACATCTGTCCGCCACGGCGCAGGTCGCCGTCCTTCTTCTGGCCGGCAAGCAGCCAGTCGATGGCTTTCTGGACGTTGCCGGCGTGCTCGCTCGGCGCTTTGGCGGCACGGGCCGGCCGATGCGTGTGCCCGGCGCCGACCAGCGCGAGCGCCGCCAGGGCCGTGACGCCCACGTCCTGGCCGGGCCGGCTCCCTTGGCCGTCGGCACGGCGGCCCTTCACGTCGTAGTTCTTCATGAAGCCGTCCACGTCCCAGCGACCGTCGGAACTCTGATGTCGCGCGCACCAGATGAGCGCTTTGCGGACGGCCTCCTCGGTCTCGGGCGTGCCGCCGAGTTTCTCGATGGTCTCTTTGCGGTCCGGGTCGGTCCGGAGGCGGTAGATCTGTTTCGGAGGCAGCGGCGCCGGAGGGGTCGTCACGTCGGCGTCTATGGGCGCCGAGGGCGGCAGCGCGGCCGCCATGAGCAACTCGCCGATGACCGGGGTGGCGAGCGACCCGGCGGCAGGAACCGCCGACGCCAGCAGTGTCCGCGCGTCGGGCTCGGCCATCGCCGTCCCGAGCGGTTCGGCGCGGACAGGCTTCGGTTCCAGCCGACCCCCCCCCGCAGGCTGCTCCAGGCGCTGAGCGGCAAGCGACTCGCGCGGCCTGACGACCAGAGGCGGTCGCTCCGGCAACACCGCACGCGGCGCCGTGGGCGCGACGGGTTCGGCCAACTCTACCGGCCCGGTCGGGGGCGGCGGCAGGGCAACAGGGCCCGCTTTGGCGTCCTCGACGTCGATCGTCGGCTCCGGCCCGGACGGCACCGCCGCCACGACGGCAGAATCGAACGCCTTGGGTCCGAGCGCGTCGGGTCCCACCCGCAACTGCTCGGCCGCCGTTGGTGCGGCAACCGACGGGGCCGGGGCGAGGGCGACCGGTCCCTCGGCCCGCTCGACCACAACGACGGCCCGGGGCCCCGGTTCGGTCTCGGCCGTCCCGTTCGAGCGGGGCGCAGGCTCCCTCGGCTTGACCGGCCCGATGGCCGGCGGCAGCGCCTCCATCAGGGGCACGTCGGCCTCTGGCGTGGCCGGGCCGGGAACCGGATTCTCGTCCAGAAGGACGGCAGCAGCGTCGGCAGCGGTCGGCGGCGCGACCGTACGCGTCAGCAAGGTTGTGTCGACGGCGGGCTGAGCGCTCGGCGCGCTGGCCAGCGGCGCCACGGTGGTTGCGGCAGGGCGAGGCGCCGGCGTCTCGGCCCGCAGGCTCGCCAAAGGTTTGACGCCGGCGGCCTCGGCGGCCGGCTCCGCCGCGATGCGGACGGGGCGGACCGGCACGTCGCTCGTGAGGGGCGCGATGTCCAGAACGTCGGCCGGCTTGACGGGCAGGGCGCCGGCTCGGGCGATCTCGATCGGCGGGAGCGTCACCTCCTGCGGCGGCATCTCGGGCAGCGCGACGGGCGCGATGTCGGGCGGGACCTCGGACCGCCGCTCGGTCGGCGCCGGACGAGGCTTCGGCGCGGCCTTGACCGGCACCGGCTCGGCGCGCGAGAGGATCACCGGGCGTGGCTGGAGCGGTTCGGCCTGTTCGGGTTGGCGGACCGCCTTGGGCTGGATCTCCTGGAGAGGCTCGGGTGGCAGCAAGTCGAGGCTCGGGGGCAGTTCGGCCCGGGCCGGCACGGGTTCGGCGAACTCCTGGGGCCGGTCGGGCAGCCGCGCGATCTGGATCTCCTGCGGCACCGGTTCGACCTGGGCCAGGGCGACGCGGGGTTCCTTCACTTTGGGCGGTTCGGGGGCGGTTATCTGGTCGGATTTCTCGACGGCCAGTTCCGCCGTATCGAGGCGCGAGAGGTCCGCCAGTGCCGCCCGCAACTGGCTCGACAGTTCGCTTTCGGCGAGACCGGGGATGCTAACGGCCACCTCGAAGCGCTGTTCCTGCTTCGCGAGTTCCGCCATGCGGTAGGAGATCTGCCAGATCGTAAAGAGGCTGAGGGCCACAAGGTGGAGGATCAGGGAGACCATCATGGCACTTGCCAGCAGTCCCGGCCGACGCCGCAGCCGCGCCAGGGCGAGAAGCGTCAAAACCAGACCGGCCAGGGCCAGGATCAGGCCGATGAGCGGCCAGGAGAGTTCTCCGAGGATGTGTCCGATCGCCAGTCGCCGCGTCCGGGCCACCTGAAAGACCTCGTGGCTCCGGGCGTAGTAGATGGCGTAGGTCTGTTCTTCTGCGCGGTTGCTGGAGAAGTAAATGCCGAAGCCTTCGAGGGTGACGGCCGGATCGAGTTCGTGGGCAGCCGTGTTGACGGGCAGGCCGAGGTTCTCGGGCGGCATGAGGCCGGCGAGCGGCCCGAGGGTGACCCGCGACCGCCACAGGTCGTACCCACCCCGGCCGCCGGCGCGGTCGGACGCGAAGTACAGCCACGTGCCGTCGGGCGAGACGGTCGGCTGGCCATCGTTGGCCCGGCTGCACACGACGTCGAGACGGCGTGGCGCGGCGGCGTCCTGGAGGTCCAACGCGTAGATGTCGTAGTCGTTCTGGTAGAGTTCCTCGCGCAGCGTGGCGCGCCAGGTCTTCTCGTCGGCCGCATCCTCTCCCTCGACGGGCCGGTTCGAGGAAAACAGCAGGTACGTGCCGTCCGGCGTAGCGGCAGGGTCGTACTCGTTGAACGGCCCGTTGACGCGTGGGCCGAGGTTCTTCGGCTCGGACCAGCCGGCGTCGGTGTGGCGTGAGACGTACAGATCGTAGCCGCCTTCACCGCCGGCACGGTTCGAGTAGAAGTAGAGGGTGGCGCCGTCGCGTGCCAGTGCCGGGCCGATCTCGTCGGCCGAGGTGTTGACCGCCTCAAGGGGTTTGGGTTCGGTCCAAGCGTCGAGCGTCCGGTAGGCGACGTAGATGTCGGCGTCGCCTCCCGCCTTGCCGCGCGTGAAATAGAGTTCCTGCCCGTCGCCCGACAGGCACGGATCGTAATCCTGTTCGGGCTCGCCGAGGCCGGCGAGCAGACGGCCTGCGTCCCAGAGGACCGACCGAAGCCCGAGACCCGGCCGGCCGGGCCAGGACCGCTCGCCGTCGGAGTAGAAGATATCGGTGCGCGGCCAGAGGGTGAAGGCCACCAGGCCCGCCACGACCGCGACCGGGACCGCGATCCAGGCGATGCGTGCCGGCAGGCTCCAGGTTTTGGCGTGTTGGGCCATGGGTGCGTGTCTTGCCGTGCTGCGTCAAACGGCCGCGCTCCCCTTCGGGTCGCGGCTAAAAGGGTCGCCGGCGGCGCGGCGCTTCCGGTCATGTTCCGCCCGGACTGATGGTCGTGAGGAACTTGCGTTTGACGGCGTGTTTCTCGCAAAGGTTCAGCACGTTGACCGGCAACTGGAGTATGGCCTTTTCGTCGCCGCGGACGACGACGGCCTGTTCGGGGTTCTCCTTGACGGCGCGGGCGATGATCCGCTCAAGGTCCTGTGCCTTGTACTCGACGCCGGCAATGATGTAGCGGCCGTCGGCGGTGACGTTGACGATGAGTTCGCGGGGCGTGGCCGTCACGGGCTGGGCATGCTGGGCGGAGGGCGGGTTGACGAGCATGTCGCGTTCGATCTCGGCATAGCGTGTGCCCACGAGGAAGAAGATGAGGAGGTTGAACACGACGTCGATCATCGGCGTCATGTTCAGCAGTTCCGTTTGTTCCTCTTCGCTCTTGCGGTCGATACGCATGGTTGTCCACCTCTGCTTCCACGGCTTGGCGCGATTCGCGCCGGGCCCGCGGCCGGTACGAATGGCACGCGTTATTCCGTTGCGTCTTCTGCGACCGATTCGACGAACTCGAGCGACAGGTTATCCATCTCGCCGACGAGTTTCTCGATCTTGGCCATGAACATCAGGTACAGGACGGCGGCCGGGATGGCGACCGTCAGACCTCCTGCCGTCGTGACGAGGGCCTGGTAGATGCCCTCGGCCAGCAGTTGGGCCTTGCCGAGGGCCTCGCCGGTTGAAACCTGGCTGAAGCACTTGATCATGCCGAGGACCGTTCCGAGCAGCCCCAAGAGGGGGGAGATGTAAGCCACGCCGGACAGAACGCGGCAGTTTCGCCTGAGTTGGCGGACTTCGCGGGCGCCGGCGTCCTCGATGGTCTTTTCGATCTCGGGCAGCGGCCGTTTCAGGCGCTTGACGGCGGCCTGGAAGATGCGCGAGATCGGGCTCGGATTGGCCTGGCAGTAGGTCAGGATCTTCTCGCTGTCCAGAGGCCGGGCCGCCACGAGGCTGCGAAGGTTCAGGATGAACTGTGGCGGCAGGATGCGGCGGCGTCTGAGGCTGACGGCCCGTTCGATGGCAAACGCCAGCATCACGATACTCAGCAGGTAAATCGGATACATGATGTACCCGCCCTGCTGCAGGAGTTCGTAGACGGTGGGCTCTTTGGGTTTCGGGGCTTGCGGTTCGGCCGGTGCTTCGGCCCCCCCTTCGCCCGGTGGAGGGGCGGCCGCTCGGGGCGCAGGTGCGGGCGGCGGGGCGGCCACTGCGACACCGGCGCCAACGACCAGCAACACCACCAGCGCAAGAACGACGGCTACGGGACGGCGATGAATCATCGTCGTGTTCTCCTTTTTGATGTTTCCGCCGGGGCAACTGCCGCGCTCCCCTTCGGGTCGCGGCTAAAAAGGTCGCGGCCTAAAGGGCTCGCGGCCCGGGCGTTACTGTTTCAACTGCTCCTTGGCCGGACCCGCCCATTTTGTATCACCGTACTTATTGACAACCGTCTGAAATGCCTCGCGGGCGTCCTTGGTCTTGTCCAGATTCTGGTAGCACTTGCCGATCTCGAACTGCGCAGCCGCAGCCCACTCCTTGTAGGCGCCCCACAGCGCCACAACGCGCAGGTACGCCTTGAGCGCCTCGCGCGGGTTGCCCTGGGCCAGAAGCGTCTCGCCGACGTAGAACTGGCTCTTGGCGGCCATCTCGGTGTCGGTCATGGCAAGGGCCTTCTGGAACCGGGCCCGCGCCTGGTCATGGCGCTTCAGGTCGTAGAGCGCTTTGCCGAGGCTGAACTGCACCTCAGCCATGGCCTTATACTTGGGATAGGCCTGCTCCAGACTGGTGAAGGTGGCGACGGCCACCTCGAGTCGGCCCAGCAACGCCTGCGACTCGCCCAGCCGCAACCGCGCCCGGGCCGCATGCTCGAACTCCTTGTACTTCGGATCCAGCAGTTTCGAGAGGCGCTCGATGGCCTCGGCGGGCTTGCCGGCCTGGGCGTACGCTTCGCCTGCCTGGAGGAGCGCCTCGGCCACCAGGTCGCTCTTGGGGGCTTCTTTGACGAGACGGTCGAACAGCGCGGCCGCCTCGGGATACTTCTTCTGGTGCCAGCGGCACCAGCCCAGCCGATACAGGATGTTGTCCTTCAAGCGGTCGTCCCTGGCGGCGGCCAGAGCCTTTTCGTAGAGACCGGCGGCGGCGTCGTACTTCTTCTCGCCGTAAGGGACCTCGGCCAGATGGAAAAAGGCGTCGGCGGCCAGCGAACTGTTCGGAAACTTCTCGGCCAGGGCGCGGTAGGCGTCGGCGGCATCCTTGGCCTTGCCCCCCTGCTGGAGCGACCACGCGAGTTCGTACGCGGCCTGTTCGCGGGCCTTGTCGTCCTTGGCCTGGGCCGCAAGTTTGCGGAAGACGACGGCGGCCTCTTCGTATTTCTCTTCTTTCTCCAGCGCCAGGCCCAGCCCCAGCATCGCCGCCGGAGCAAGGTCATGATCCGCAAACCGGTCAACCATGGCTTTGTACGCCGCGCGGGCCTCGGCGAACTTCTTGGCCTGCGCCAGCGACGCCGCTTTGTAGTACAGGGCCTGCGCCACGAGTTGGGAGTCGGGATGTTTCTCCGCCAGCCGTCCGAACGCCGCGGCGGCGGCGTCCACCGCACCTTTCTCCGTCATGCAGGTACCCAGACCATACAGGGCGAACGGCGCGAGGCGATGGTCCGCAAAGCCCTCGGCGACGGCCTTATAGTGGGTGGCGGCCTGGTCGTATTGCTTCTCAGCCACCAGGGCTTCGGCGAGTTGATACTCGGCCTCCGGCCGAAGCGGGCTGCCCGCGTGCTGACTGAGGAACCGGCGGAACGTCGTGACAGCCTCCTTGCGTTTGTCCGCGCGCACCAGCGCGAGGCCCGATTTCAGCAGCGCGTCGTCGCGATAGCGTTTGGCCTCCTTGGCGGCAAGATACTTGCCGAAGGCCTCGGCCGCCTCGGCGTGCTGCTGCTTACCCAGCAGGCAGTTGCCGCGCAGGTACTCGGCCTCCGCCAGCAGGGCCTTATCGGCTTTCTTGGGGTCGAGTCGCACAAGCAGCGCTACCGCGCCGTCATAGTCCTTGTCGAAGTACTTGATCCAGGCGAGGCGGAAGCGGGCGGCCGGGACGTCGGGCGAATCGGCCCGCGTCTCGATCAGTTTGGCGTATCGCTGGGCGGCTTCCTTGTACTGCCTCTGGAGGAACCGGTTCTCGCCGGAGATGAAGAGCACAGCGGCGGCAAGGTCGTCTCCAGCGGCCTTCTCGAGGAACCGGCTGCAGAACGTCTCGGACTCCGTATGTTTCCCCGCCCGGTACAGCGACGCGGCGGCGGCATACAGCGCGCGAGCCAGGTCCGGATGGTTCCCGAACTTGGCGGCAAACTGCTGGTAGGCCGCAGCGGCATCGTCGTGCTTGCCCTCGGCCAGAAACGCGTCGGCCTTGCCGAGCAGCGCGTCGGCCGTGCGCGGTCCATCGCCGGCGGCCAGGACCTTCTCGAACGCCGCGCGGGCCTCGGCGGGCTTAGCGTCCTTGAGGTAGGCTTTGCCCAACCAGTACGGCGCTTCGGGGTCCTTGGTCTCGGCCTTGAGGATGGCGATGGCCTGGCGGTAATCCTCCGAGAGGTACAGGCATGTGCCGGCGTGGAGTCGGGCCTTCGCGGCCCGGGGGGCTTTGGGGAACTTCTTGGCGCACTCGCTGAACGCCTTGGCGGCTTCGGCGTGCTTCTTGGCCTGGAACAGAGCCAGGGCCATGTTGAACGCTGCGCCGGGCGCCATCTCGCCCTTGCTCTTGGCGATCTCGCCATACACCTCGGCGGCCCGGTCGAACTGGCCGGCCCTGAAGAGGCTCTCGGCGAGATTGAACCGGGCCGTCTCGGCCAGCGTGCTCTTGGGCGCCAGCGCGAGGAACTCCTCAAAGGTCTGCCGCGCTGCATCGAACCGGCCGGCGCCGAACCGCGCGAGGCCCAGGTTCACGTGGGCCCGCCCCAGGAGGGCGTCGAATCCGGCTGCCACGGCCGGGGCCATCTCCCGGAGCCGCTCACGCTCTGTCTTAAGACGTTTGTCGGCGTTCTTGCCGGTCAGGAACTTCTCGATGAGCGGCGCGAGCGTCTTCTCGACGCCATCGTAGTCTTTCAGAATCACCAACGCCTCGCCGCGCTGGGCGCGAGCCCAATCGGCCAGGTAATGCTTGGCGTGGTCGCGAGTGAGTTTGTCAAAGGTGGCGGCGGCTTCCTTCGTCTTTCCGACGGCGACCTGGGCTTGTCCGAGATAGAAGAGGGCCTCGGCCATCTTCTCGAACTTGGGGTGCTTGGCGCGAAGTTCGGTCAGCGCCGCGATGGTTTCGTCGTTTTTCCCGACGTGGCGCAGCGCCCTGGCCATACCCAGCCGCGCGTCGGCCGCCTTCTCATGGGTCGGGTACTTCTTCAGAAACGACGCGAACTCGTCGGCTGCAAGGTCGTACTTCTTCGAGGTGTACAACCAGATGGCCATGTTGTAGTCGTCGGAGGCCTTATCGCTTGCCGCTTCGGCCGCCTGCGCGGTTTGCCCCACGGCACCCAGAATCAGGAGGGCCGCGAGGCCGAAAAAAACGCTCCGGGCAACTCGGTTTCGCGGTGCAAGTTGTGTCATGTGCGCTCCCCCATTGAGGTGATGAGGCAAGGGGCCGTTTACCTGTAGTGTCAAACACGACGGCCCGGACACGGTTTCTACAAAAGCCATCGCCATGCCCCGGCACGACGTCGCGGCGGCGGCGGCGCGAAGATCGGCAAGAGAAACACGGCCGGCCCTGCCGGCCCGGCACGGGTCCAGCCCGCCCGTCCATACGGACCCGTACTGGGTTGGGCTTTACGGCCAGGGACTTCAGGCGCGCCGGGATCGGCAGCCGCAGCACACAGCGATCTTGCCCGCCTCACGTGCGGCGCTGTTTTCATTGCGCCGACATCCCCAGCCTGCGTTTGCACTGGTCGAGGATGTCCGCGGTGCGGCTTGCGCCGACGCGGGTGACGCCGAGGGCGCGGACTTCGAGCAGCCGGTCGAGGTCGCGGACGCCGCCGGCTGCCTTGACCTGGACGTGGTCGGGCGCGCAGGCGCGCATCAGGATGAGGTCCTCGTCCCTCGCCCCTCCGCTCCCGTAGCCGGTGGAGGTTTTGACCCAATCGGCCGCCAGACGGCCGCAGATCTCACAGAGCCGCTTCTTGTGCTCATCCTCCAGGTAGCAGTTCTCGAAGATGACCTTGACCTTGCGGTCGGCCTTGTGGGCGGCGTTGACGACGGCGCGGATGTCGTCGCGGACGTAGTCCCAGTCGCCGGAGAGGACCTTCGAGATGTTGACGACCATGTCGAGTTCCTCGCCGCCGTCGGCGAGGGCCTGCTCCGCTTCGGCCAGTTTCACGGCCGTCGTGTGCCCGCCGTGCGGAAAGCCGATGGTCGTGCCCGCCCGGACGGTGCTGCCCGCCAGGACCTGGGCGCAGCGCTTCAGGTAATACGGCATGATGCAGACGCTGGCGACGTCATAATCGAGAGCGAGGCGGCAGCCGGCCTCCAGATCCTCGACGGTCAGCGTGGGGTTGAGGAGCGAGTGGTCGATCATCTTGGCGATGTCAGCGTACGTGTAGTCCATCGGCTTCTCCCGGGGTCTGATCGTCGGGTCTTCGCCCTTCCGCCGAGGACGGTATCGCAGTTGCCCGATCCTGCGTGGGTATCCGGCCGCCTCCAGCGTAAGTTCGACCATACCTCGAAAGCAGCGGCGCTGCAAGTCGGCGGCGCAACACCCGAAGCACCTTCCGAGACCGAAGCACGCACAGGAACCGACGCGGCGTCGCGGGGATACGCTTCACCCCACACGCCGAATCTTCCTGGATGCGCTGCCGCCTGCGGCTTGGGCTCACGCCGGGCGGTCCAGCGGACGGCGCGGAGCAAAAGATCGTGCAGGCCGGGGGTCTGTTCGGGATGGGGGCTGAAGACGACGGCCCGCCCCTTGCCGAACTCGCCGCTGACGATGGCGGGAGTGTCGACCATGGTCTTGGGGTCGGCCCCATTCTTGCCGATGCCTGTCCGGTACCACGCCAGGACGGTGTACGGGGCCGGACCTTTTTTCTCGCCGGGGGCGAGGATGGGGCCCTGGGCGAAGCGGATCTCGAGGCGCGCCGTATCGGGCCTCCCGAATAGCGTCCGGCCCTCGGGCGTGAGTTCGATCTCGACCTGTCCCGTCCCCCGCCGCCAGTGTTTGCGGTCGATGCTTTCAGCGCTGATGATGCCCAGCGACCACGAGTAGTAACTCGTGGCCAGGTACGCTCCGGCGCAGACGCCGATGTACCCGCCGCCGTTCCGGACGAACTGCTTGACGGCATTGCAGCCGTCCTCCCCGAGTCCCTTGGCCTGTCCGCTCCCGCTTCCGCCTCCAAAGATGATGGTGTCGAACTGGCCGAGGGCGCCGTCGCGGATGTCGTCGGGGCACACGCGGCGGAGAGAGACGAGCGCCTGCGGCGTCAGGATTTTCGCGAAGCGCGGCGGGGTCTTGGTCGTACCGGTGCCGGGGCCGTCGTAGATGGCGGCGTAAACGGTCGTCGGTGCCGGCCGCGCCGGGGGCACCATGCGGTTATGGTCGGCGGCGGTCATCCCGAGGTGTTTGAGGAGCGTGTGGACCATGATGCGGTGTTGGCGGATGCGCAGGGCGAGGGGCTGATCCTTGAACGTGGTCTCCAGGATGAACGCCCGTGCGGGGAGCCGTTCGCCGCAGGCGCGGGCAAGCGACCCGTTGGCCCCGCCGCGCAGCCGGGCGAACTTCTTCTCGGCGTCGGCGACCGTGGCGTTGACGGCCGCCAGCATCAGGTCCTGGAGGTTGGCGGTCTCGGGGTGCGGCACGCGGATGATGCTGGAGCCGACGCTCTTGGACCCTGCCGAGCGGAAGCCGGAACCTTCGTGCAGGTCGAGCGTGTAGTCGGGCTTGTGCTTCCGGACGAACGCCCACAGGGCCTTGGCGGCCGGGCCGCGCGCGGTGTTCTCCTTGCCGCTCAGAGGGAAGTTGCGGTTCAGGTCGGCCAACTCCTTCGCTTCGCCTGGCATGGCGCGGGTTGCGGCCTCCAGGCCGGGGACGTTACAACGGGGGACGATGATGATCCGCCCCTTGGCGAGTGGCCAGCAGCGGATCTCGTCAACCGCCAGGGCGCCTGCCGGCTCGTTGCCGTGGACGCCGCCCGTCACGAGGATGGTCGGGCCTTCGGCGCCGCTGTCGCTGATCCAGTAAGGCGTCTGCCACCTGGTGCCTGCGGCAATAAGGCCGCTTGAGGTCTTCCCGTCGGCCAGGACGCCGGCCGGGATCGCCACGGCCAGCAGCAGGAGTATCAGCAAACAAGGCCGTCTCATGCCGTCCTCTCATTTTCCCTTCGGTTCGGTCACCCCGTTGGGGTGTCTGCTTGCGTCTTATCGAGTCGGGCTTGAACCGCGCGGTACAGTTATACTCTCTGCAAGACCAAAAAGAAAGCCGTTCGACGGTCTCGCCGAACGGCCTTCTTTAGCGCCTGGTCGGGGCGAGTGTACAGAGTTTGAACCAACCAAACAAGCCATTCGACCGCTCGTGGCCGCCTTCCTTGCGCCGGCGGCGTGCTGGAGGGCGGCGAGCGTCGCGCCGTCGTCCTCGCCGTGGAGGATGACCCAGCCGTCGTACGGCGTGCCGGACGGCTGTCCGGGGACATCCGAGGTGTCGGTTGCGATGATGTAGCAGACACGATCAGCGCCCGCCACATCCTTGAACCCGACCTCGCCCTCGGCGCAGTCGGCGGTGAGTTTCAGAAGAAGCGTCGTTTCCTCGTCAGGCTCACCGTTTTGATAAAGCGGATTGGCCGTGACGTAGGCCTGCCACCCGTCGGCGGCATAGGACACCCATGCACTGCCGTACCCGCCGGAGGGGAGCCCCGCCTCAGTCCTCGAAGGCCCGCAGGTCCGGCTCGAGGTCGTCCGTCCACCCGATGCGGTACGCCGTGAAGGCGTCGATGCGGAGCGAGGCGAGGTTGCGGTCCACGCGGCGCATGATGTCGTTCGGAAAGAGGTGGGCGGCCCGTTTGCGCCGGTCGTCCGTCCGGTCGAACGGGAAGTACAGTTCCCCCGCGCCGAAGGAGTGCAGGACCTCGTGGGCGTAAGAGGCGGCACAGGTGGGCCTGTGGTTGGCGTACCGCGTGAAGCAGACCACCCGCTCCGCCGCCCAGAGGGGAGCGACGCCCTTGTAGAACGTCAGGTTGTAGGAGTCGCCATCCTTGTTCACGTGGATGACGAGGACGACGGCGTCGGCCCGGTGCGACCGTTTGAGGTCCGCCACCAGGCGGTTGCCATCCTCGGGGCCCGTGGCCTTGATGAGCCGCTCGGTCCAGGCGGGGTGGGCGAACGAGTCCGTGGGGATGGGTGCCGTGCTGCGTACCCGGCCGGCGCACGCCTCCACGACGGTCAGGTCGATCGTGTACCGGCGGGCCCACCGGTCCAGGAAGCCGACGGCGGCGCGGACGCGCTCGCGGATGTCGGCCTGCTGGGCGTCGGACCAGTGCGCCTCCTGATCCTCGGCCCAGAGGTGGTAGAGCAGGACCCGGCCGCGGAGGACGGCGGCGCTGCCGGTCGCGCGCCGGGAGGCGTGGTTCAACTTCAGTCCGCGCTCGCGGCCGACCTTGGCCGACTCCGGCATGCCCGCCAGCGCGGCGGGCGGGCCGCCTGCCATCCACACGGCCACAAGGACAATCGCCGCGCAGGCGCGGGCGGGTTTCTTTGCATGTCGCATGAGCGGGGGGCCATTCTCCGGCACCTGGGCCGGAGTGTCAAGCATGGGGCGGGCGGATGCCGCAGGCCTTCACCCCCCGCCGCAGGCCGACCGGCCGTGTTTCTCAAGGT
Source organism: uncultured Anaerolineales bacterium (assembly GCA_964539385.1). Taxonomy (GTDB): domain Bacteria; phylum Planctomycetota; class Phycisphaerae; order FEN-1346; family FEN-1346; genus JAUVZF01. The sequence continues at coordinate 12,156 of CAZIJC010000047.1, forward strand.
ACCGCTGGTGGTACGCCTCGGCGGACCAGAACGGCCCGGCGGGCGTAATCTCGGTGACGATGGGCTTCTCGCCCCATCGGCCGGCGGCGCGCAGGGCGGCCTTCGATTCCCGCGCCGCCGCCGCCTGCTTCGGCGTGTGATAAAAAATCGCCGACCGGTACTGCGTCCCCACGTCCGGCCCCTGCCGGTCCGGCGTGGTGGGATTGTGGCAGTTCCAGAAGACCTCCAGCAGCGCCTCGTAGGTCACCTTGCGGGGATCGTAGGTGACCCGGACGGCCTCGGCGTGGCCGGTCGTGCCGGTGCAGACCTGCTTGTAGGTCGGCTTCTCCGTGTGGCCGCCGGTGTAGCCGACCACCGTATCGACGACGCCGGGCACCTCGCGGAAACGGGCCTCGACGCCCCAGAAGCATCCGGCCGCGAAGGTGGCGACGGCGGTGGACGCGGGCGCCTCGGCCGCGCCTTTCGGGACCGGCGAGGCTGTCTCGTGCGGGGCGGCCTGCGGGTTGGCTTGGCGCGACGGGGTGGTCACGGCGTGTCCTTCCTCCTGGCATCGGCACCCGCTCACGGCGGGGAGGCCGCAGGCGAGCAACCCTCCAAGCGTCGCGAGCAGCGGGACGCGGATGATGTCTCGCATCGGTTCCTTCCTCCCGGCAAGTATAGGCGCAGCGTTGGGGCCGGGGCAAGGGCGCTCGCCGGGTGCCTGGGTCCGACGGGGCGCGGCGTCAGGCGTCGGCGGTGCCAGCCGTCTCGCCGCTGGCGTCCGCAAGCGTGTCGCTGGTTCCAATCGGGCCTGCGGCCCCAAACGCGAAAGACCGGCCCGTCGGACCGGTCCCTCGCGTTGGTCGGGGCGACTGGATTTCGCTTCGCGGCGCCTGGCGGCGTGAAGCAGCGATGGCTCGTTCGCTGGCGCTCACGTGCCTGTCGCTGGTTCAAATCGGGCCTGCGACCCAACGCGAAAGACCGGCCCGTCGGACCGGTCTCTCGCGTTGGTCGGGGCGACTGGATTTGAACCAGCGACCTCTGCGTCCCGAACGCAGCGCTCTACCAAACTGAGCTACGCCCCGACTCCGGGAGATGAAGCATTATAGCCGCTTCGACCGCGAAAGCAACTGCATTCTCTCGCCGCACCCACCGTGCGGGGAAGCGAACCGCCTGGAGAACGGTTGTGGCCGCCTCGAAACGGCGCGGCGATGCTCCTCGATGACCACCTGGATGGGCGGATCCTGCGAGGTGAAGGCCACGGCGAAAACGGCGCCGGCCTAGCGGCTACGCCAAGCCGAAGAGCCCGTACCCGGCGCAACTTGCCAAGCGGCCGGGGCCACAGGCCGTGGCAAATATCGTGACCTGCGCCTCGACGCCGAGTCCGCAGCCGGGTACAATCACCTCGAACGCGCGGGGTGGCACGGCCACGCTTGCGCGGCCGTGGTCTGTGAGACGCCGGATGCGAACTGCGCCCAACAGGTGAGAGCATGACGCCTCGCGAACGCGTCCAGCGCTGCCTCGATGCGTGGGACGCGCCGCTCGACCAATTGCCCTGAACCGTTAGACGAACGCCGGGGCACGCCCCGGCCTACGCTTGCGTCGGGCGAGCGCCAAGTCAAAGGAGAATGACGATGCAGCGAAACCGATGTGCCGCAAAGTGTAACCATGGCCACGTGCTCAACCGCCGCGCCTTTCTCGGCGCCTCGGCGTGGATGTTGGGGTCGACCGTCCTGACCGGTTGCGAGAATCCGGCCGCCCGCCGGCCCGCGGCGGGCCTGGCGCCGATGAAACCGTGCGGCCCGGCCTCCAAGTGCGTGCCGACGCTTCGGGCCACGTTCGTCCGCCGCAAAGAGCCGTACGGCATGTGGTGGCCGGGCGCGGTCTACGACGGCGAGGCGGCCAGAACCAAGTACACGCAGATCATCCACGACACGGCCGAGAGGCTCGGCATGAAACTCGACCTGCGAGCCCAGCCCATCTATAGCAACGCCGAGGCCGACGCCTGGGTTGCCGAATGCACCGCAGCCAAGCCCGACGGTCTGCTCGTCGTCCTGCTCGACCGGCAGCGGCATTCGTGGCCGACTGCCAACAAGGCCATCGACTCCGGCCTGCCGACGGTCGTCTTCTCGCCGGTCGGCTCCTCATTTACGACCAACACGGCCGGACCCTCGAAAAAGCCCGGCTGTGTCATCTACTCCACCGACGACACGAGCCAGTTGGTCTACGGCATGAAGATGATCCAGGCCAAGGCGAGGATGCGCGCGGTCCGCTGTATCGTCCTGAAGGGCAACAAGCCACAGGACAAAACGCTGGCCGACCTCGGCATGGCCCTGCGGTACGTCCCTGCCAAGGCGTTTCTCGAAGAGTATAACAAGACGCCGGTTACCGATGAGGTCCGCGCGATGGCCGATGATTACATCCGCCGTGCGCAGCGGACGGCCGGCGCCACCCGCCAGGACGTTATCAACGGCGTTAAGTCGTACGCGGTGGCAGGCAAGTTCCTTGAACGGGAAGAGGGCGACGCCATCACGATGGACTGCCTCGGCGCCCTCTGGAACAAAAAGGTCAGCCTGCCGTGTATCGCCTGGTCGCGGTTGAACGACGAGGGCATCCCCGCCGCCTGCGAGGCCGACCTCGGCGCCGTCGCCACCCACACGCTCGTCCAGTATCTGTTCGACCGTCCGGGGTTCCAGCAGGATCCGGTGGCCGAGACGTCGCGGGGAGCGATTATCGGCGCCCACTGCACGTGCGCCACGCGGCTGAACGGGTTCGACCAGCCGCCCGAACCGTTCTACCTGTCGCACCATCACGGCAACCGCGACGCCGTGCCGCGAACGATGTGGAAAGTGGGCCAGCCGGTCACCAGCGCCGACATCCTGCCGGGGAAGCCGTCGAAGATGCTCATCGCGTCGGGGCGGGTGCTCAAGAACGTGGACGTGCCGCCGGCCGGCGGGTGCGTTGTCTCGGTCATGGTCAGGTTCGACAACACGGAAGACGTGCTGGCGTGGCCCGGGTTCCACCAGATCTGGTTCTACGGCGACTACAAGCGGCACCTGATGGACTTCTGCCGCCTTGCGGGTATCACGCCCGAGATCTGTTAAGAGGCTGTTTCATAACTCCCTCTCCCTTGATGGGAGAGGGATGGGGTGAGGGTGAGACGCTCCGAATGTGCCCGATTATCCCCCTCTCCCTACCCTCTCCCGCCAGGGGAGAGGGGATTTGAAACAGCATCTAAGCCGGATTTCCCGGCTGTTGGAATCCACGAACAGCCTGGGTCGCGGCGATTTGGGCATACGCGATGCGGAATCAGTTGGTTGGCACCGATAAGGAGCCGTATGTTGGTTACTGAGTCGCTCGGCTGCGGAGCGGGGCGGAGGTCAACCGGGAGGTGTCGGATGAAACGGTTCTGCTTCGCCGTCTGGGTTCTCTGGGCCTCTGCGCTTCAACCCCAAGCGCTCCTTGCCTCTGAATTCGTCCTCGTGGATTCCGACACGGGCGTCAGCCACGCGCCGATCCTTGTGTTCAAGGATGCCCCGCCTCGCACGCGCGACGCGGCAGTGACCTTGGCGGATTACTTCGAGAAGACCAGCGGCGTGCGGCCCGAGATCATCGAAGGCGAGCCCGACCCATTGCCGAAGCGCGGTATCTGGGTGGGCCATCAACCGGTTCTCAAGAGGCTTTTTCCCGGGCTCGACTTCGAGTTTCGGCACCCGGAGGAAATCCTCATCGCCGCGAACGCTAACCACCTCGTCATCGCGGGGCGGGACCGTTGGGACCCTCAACACATGGATGGCTGGGGCCGTCTTGCACCCATCACCGGCAGGCAGCAGGAATACGGCACGGCCAACGCGGTGTACACGTTCCTTCAAGATTATCTGCATGTGCGCTGGCTCTGGCCGGGTGAGGTCGGCGAGGACATCCTGCCGCAGAAGCGCATCGCCTTGGCGCCGTTCGCGTATCGCTACCATCCGCAAATCCGCGCCCGCAGCGGCATGTTCGTGCGGCTGTCGCTCGGCCACTCGAAGGAAAGGCCGCCGCAACGCTGGGCGCGGTGCCAGCGCGTGCAACTCGACTCGCTCGAACTCGCCGGCGGGCACGCCTTCCGCGACTGGTGGGAGAAACACCACGAGGAGCACCCGGACTACTTCGCGCTCCAGCCGGACGGCACGCGCAGCGGTCATCCCAGCCCCGAGAACGCCAAACTGTGCGATTCCAACCCCGCCGTGTGGCGGCAGTGGCTGGCCGAGGTGGAGGAGAGGCTCAAAGCCGATCCCACGCTGCGCGTGTTCAATGTCTCGCCCAACGATGGCTGGGATGCCGGGCACTGCGTGTGCGAGCGCTGCCGCGCCTGGGACCCTCCGCAGGGCGCGATCGTGACGTATCGCTGGAAAGGCGTCACCGAGGACCGCCCCGCCCTCAGCGACCGGCACGTGACCTTTGCCAACACGCTGGCGAGGCTGCTGAAGAAGCGCTTTCCCGACAAGCCGCTCTTCGTGCAACTTCACGCCTACGGTCTGTCGCGGCCCGCGCCGGTCGCCGCCGTGCCGGATGACAATGTGATCATCTCGAGCGTGAGCAACTTCCATCTGCGCGGCGATGGTGTGGGCGACTCGCGCAGCAAGAGCATGCAGCAGTTCGCCGGCTGGGCAAAGCCAGCCCCGCACCTCGCCTGGCGGCCCAACCTCGGCAATCCCGCCGGCCCCGTCGGCCTGAACTGGGGCATGCCGGACGTGGCCATGACGCAGGCCGCCGAGGACTTCCGTTTCGTCGCGGACCACCGCTGCATGGGGCTCTTCTTCGACATGTTCTGGGGCCACTGGGCCACGCAGGGACCGCACTACTACCTCCTCGCACACCTCGCGTGGAATCCGTATGCCGACGCGCAGGCGATCGTGGACGACTACTACCAGCGCGGTTTCGGCCCCGCCGCGGCTGAAATGAAAGTCTACTGGTCGCTGCTGGAGCAAACGCGGATGGAGTTTGTCCAGGAAGTGCCCAACCGCATGCGCGCCTTCGACATTCCGCGAAAGTATACTCCAGAGTTGCTCGCCCAGGCCGAGTCGCTGCTGAATCAAGCCGACGCCAAACTCGCCAGCGCGCCGGAAATCTACCGCAAGCGCGTCACCTTCGTCCGCTGTGGACTCGATTACACGCGCCTTGTCGTGGACACGCGGCGCTGGATGCAGCAGATGGAAGCCGGCAAAGGCAAAGACACCGACGCCATCGCCAAGGTGAACGCCAACTGGGAAACCGCCGCCAGGATGCGCACGACCTTCCCGGCCTTCGCCATCAACTGGAACGCCGTCTTCCGCGAGGGCGGTGACAACAAACGCACGATGGGCCTGCACCCGGACAATCCGCTCAGCGGCCGTGTGAAGCGCGAGGCCGAAACGCGGAATATCGAGTGAGGCCGCTCATGGAAGGCTCGAACGGGTCGCTGCCGTCGTCGTTGCCGGCGAAGAGGCGGTGCGGCTTCCAATCGCCGCGGCGCGTGATCGTGGCTGGATGTTGGCCGCTGACGTGCGTGTCGTGCGGGAAGCGGCAGGCTGACGTGAAGGTCCGGAGGCGGCTTGGCACCCAGCGGCGCGCGTTCGCCGGGTGCGCTGGCGGGCCGCGCGCCCCTGGGCCGGTTGCGAGGTAAGGCGCCCTGATGATCGATGACGGCTACTTCGACCTCCAGGTCAACGGGTACGGCGGCGTGGACCTGAACCAGGATCATCTGAAGCCGGATGATCTCCATGCGCTTTGCGAGCGGCTCGATGCCGACGGCGTCGCGGGAGTCCTTGCCACCTTCACCACCGAGTCGCTCGAGACGATGGAGCGGCGGATGGCGAACCTGGTGGCCCACCGCGAGAAGGACCCGCTTGCCGAGCGGATCATCGTCGGCATTCACATCGAGGGTCCCTTCATCAGCCCGGCCGACGGTTACCGCGGCGCCCATCCGGCCGATGCCGTGAGGCAGCCGAACACCGGCGAGATGAGGCGGCTGCTCAATGCGGCAGCGGGCCTGACGCGCATCGTCACGCTGGCGCCCGAACAGGATAAGCGGCAGACGCTTGTCCGGATGCTCGTTGCCGAAGGCATCGTCGCAAGCGCCGGCCACTGCGACCCGACGCTCGACGAACTGCGGGCCGCCATCGACGTGGGCCTCTCGATGTTCACGCACCTGGGCAACGGCTGCGCCGACGCCGTCCATCGGCACGACAACATCATCGAGCGGGCGATCAGCCTGCACGAGCGGCTGTGGCTGTGCTTCATCGCCGACGGTGTGCACGTGCCGCTGTTCGCGCTCGGCAACTGGCTCAGGGCGATCGATCGGGATCGCGCCCTGGTGGTGACCGACGCCGTCACGCCGGCCGGCCTCGGACCCGGCGTGTATGCCCATGGGCGGCACCGGATTCAGGTGGTCGAGAACGATGCCGCACGCCTCATGGACGGGTCGCTCGTCGGCGGCGCCATCACGATGCGCCGGGCGGCGGCGAACCTGGTGCGGGAGGCAGGTCTCTCCGAGCAAGACGCGCGCCGGCTGACCGTCGTGAACCCGCGGCGGGCGATTGGCCTGGAGGTTTCCCGACCGAACGGCCCCCGGAAGTCGTCGCCGTCTACCGGCTGAGCAGCGAGGCGCTGCCGCTATCGAGAAACAGCGTCGCCGCCGCGTGCTGCTGGAGGATCGACGAGGGGCACTCCGGCGTCACGGGCCCCTCGACGGCGCCCTTGACGGCCTTGGCCTTGCGCTCGTCGGGCACGGTGCAGACGATGGCGCGTGACTTGGTGATCTGGCGGATCGACATCGAGATGGCCCGGGCCGGCACGTCCTGGAGCGTCGGGAACCACCCTTCGCCGAGTTGCTGGCGGCGGCAGGCCTCGTCCAGGTCCACGACGATATACGGCTCCTCGGTCGCAAAGTCGGCCGGCGGGTCGTTGAACGCCAGGTGCCCGTTCTCGCCGATGCCGATGAACGCCACGTCGATCGGATGCTCGGAGATGACACGGCCCAGGCGGCGGCACTCGGCCTCGGGGTCGGCCTCGCCGTTCACATAGTGGAACGCCGCCGGCGGCGACGGCAGCCGGTCCACGAACCGTTCCTTCAGGTACTTGCGGAACGACGCCGGGTGCGTCATCGGCATGCCGATGTATTCGTCGAGGTGAAAGCCTGTGACTGCCGTCCAATCGACGCTCTCAGCCTTCACGAGGGCGGCGAGCATCTCGAACTGCGACGCTCCGGTCGCAACAACGATGCCGGCTTTCCCGTTCTCGGCGATGGCCTGCCGCAGCAGTTCCGCCCCGTGTGTAGCGGCCTTCTTGCCGCAGTCCTCTTTCGTTTCGCTGATGACGGTGTCCACGTCCGGTCTCCTGCCCCACGTGCCGGTTTGAGCCGCGCGCTATTTTGTCGCCCGGCCCGGCGCGAACCGCTTTGACAGTCCCCGCGACGGGCTCATTCGGATTCTGCCTGTTGGCCGTCTTCGGGTTTGCCGGCGTCGACGAACTGCCCGAGCGCCTTCTCGGCGTACTGCCGGACCTGCGGTGCGGGATCGTCGCGCAGGGCGTGCAGGGCCAGGCGAGCCTCCCTGATAGTGTCTCGCCTGGCGCCGCGTGCCGACCGTGCCCGCCCGACGACTTTGCCGACGGCCGAGGCGGCCAGTCGGCGGACGTTGGGCTCCTCGGCGCTGAGGCACTGGACGAGCAGCGCCAGGCCCTCTTCGCCGCACACTTCGCCGAGGGCCCAGACGGCTCGCGACCTCTCCTTCAACCCGGCCGAGGCCGCGTACCGCTGCTCGATCCGAGCGGCGACTTCGCGGGGATGGTACAGGCGCAGTTCGTCGATCAGCGTCTTGGCTTCCTCCCGGCCGGCAGTAAGCATCCGCTGGACCGTTTCGTCGAGAGGCGCCTGCGGATCCGTCTGCGAGGCAGGGGACTCGGGCACCGTCTCGGCCGCAGGGCCGGCGGGTTGGCGACCAGGCGAGGCCAGCGGCGTTGGGGCGGCGGGGGCGGCGCGCAACCGCTCCAGTTCCCGGCAGCCGGCCTCGGTCAACTCGAGCACCGGCCGTTGGGCCCGCGCGTCGCGCTTCAGCAGACCGTCCGCGATCGCAGCGGCGACGGCCTCGCGGACCGTCTCGCGGCTTGCGCTCACGGTTCCGTGAGCCGGCAGCCGGTCGATGCGTGACGTGACGATCCACTTGGCCCGCGAACCGGTGAGAACCTCGGCCACTTTCGCCACGCCGACGGCCCACGGCATCTCGGCGACGCATTCGAGCACGGCCCGGCGGATGGATGTCTTGCCGGGCGGCGGCGCCTCGGTCTGCCTGGCGGCGGGCTTGGGCGGTGCGAGCGATGGCAGATTGTCGAGGTCGGCGTTTGCCGCCGCCGTCTTGCCGCGCGCCGTCAGCACCACCACGGGCCGGGCGAACTCGCCCCCGTCTTGCCGTTTCAGTCGGAGGTAGCCGGCGCGGACCATCTGGTCGATGACGCGCTTGACCACCTCCTGCTTGGCCGAGACACGCCCGTAGGCCGGGTTCTTGTCCAGGTTCCAACCGAGCAGCCTCTTGTCGCGAGAGCCGCGCACCAAGCGTGCCGTCAGGGCCACGCCGAGCGGAAACCGCAGGTTCCGGATGGCGACGAGGATGGGCACGGCGACGTCGGGCCGGCGGGCCAGGACGTCCGCATCGTCCGCCGCGCCCGATGCCTTCGCCGTGCAGCGGTCGCATGTGCCGCACACCAGGTCGCTTTTCTCGCCGAAGTATTGGAGGATGTGTCGGCGGCGGCAGCCGGTGGTGTGGATGTAATCCTCCATGGCCTCGAGTTTTTCCTCCTCGAGGCGGCGGAGAAAGTCCTGGCGTTTCCAGTCGATGGGGACCTTCGCGAAAGGCGGGGCCGGATCGGCGAGTTTCTCGACGCCGCGCCCCCGGAACGGCGGCTCGTATCCGATGTGGCCGCCCTCGGCCAGCGCCGCCAGCGCGCGGCGGACCTGATCCGCCGAGAGGTCCGACACGTGGGCGACCTGGCCCAGGTCAATCGCATAGCGTCCGGGCGTCTCCAGATCGAGCGACGACGCCAGGGCCTCGAAAACCGCCCGCCGGACCTTGCCGCGAATGCGCGGCAGAATCTCCGCCCCGGGCCGGTCCAGCCGGACGGTGGCGGTAGCCTGCCCCGCCATCGCGCGGGTGACGCCCGCCCCGTCGAGCAGCCGCACGGCCGAGGCCACCTGGCCGTCTTTCAACCGCGTGTCGCACAAGCCGGCGATCTCGGCGTACGTCAAGAGCACGGGGTTCTCGGGCCTCGTCCACAGCAATTCGTACACGCTGCGGACCTGGTCGCGCGTCGGGTAGGAGAGGTCGATGAAGAACTCGCGGAGGCCCCGGTCGGCGGGCGAAAAGAGGAGGGTGCACCGCGACGGCAGACCGTCGCGTCCCGCGCGGCCGATCTCCTGGTAGTACTGCTCCACGGACCCCGGGTAGTGGTAGTGCAGGACGAAACGGATGTCGGCCTTGTCGATGCCCATGCCGAAGGCCACGGTCGCGACGGCCAGCCGGGCGCGGCCGGTCAGGAACGCCTCCTGGGCCCGGGAGCGTTCCTCCGCTTCCAGGCCGGCGTGATAGACGGCGACGTCGGGCTCGACGTCGGCCACGGCAGCGGCCAGATCCTCTGCCGTGCGGCGGGTGCCGACGTAGATGATCCCGGGGCCGCGCTCCTCGCGGAGAAAGGCGCGGACAATGTCCGTCTTGGTGCCGCCGTCCCGGGCATGGCGGACGCTCAGGAGCAGGTTCGGCCGGTCGAAGCCGTGAACGTGGACGTCGGTCTGGTCGGCCGCGAGGCCGAGCGATTCGACGATGTCTTTCTGGACGCGCGGCGTGGCGGTGGCCGTGAGCGCGGTGACGGGCGGATTGCCCATCCGCTCGCGGAATGCCTTGAGGCGGCGGTAGTCGGGCCGGAAGTCATGCCCCCACTCGCTGATGCAGTGGGCCTCGTCCACTGCCATCCGGGCGACCTTCACGCGCCCGAGCATCTCCAGGAACGCGGCGTTCTGGAAGCGTTCGGGCGCCACGTAGAGCAGGCGGACCTCGCCCCCAACGCACTGCCGGATGCGTCCACGCTGCTCCTGGAGACTCAGGCTCGAATTGATGAACGTGGCCGGAACGCCGCGGGCCGCCATATCGTCCACCTGGTCTTTCATCAGGGCGATCAGGGGCGAGACGACCAGCGTCAGGCCGTCGGCCAGCAGCGCCGGGAGTTGATAGATAAGGCTCTTGCCGCTGCCCGTCGGCATGACCACCAGGAGGCTACGGCCGGCCAGGACGCTTCGGACCGCCTCTTGCTGGCCTTCGCGGAACGCCGCGTGACCGAACCGCTCGCCCAGCAGAGCAAGGGCCCGCTCGGTCTTCGGTGCACCGTCCGGCAACGAGTCTGATGAAGCCATGGCAGATTGTACCGTACGTGCTACAGTTGGAGTTCGACGACGGTGGCTTCCTTGCGAGCCTTTTCGGCGGCGAAGACCATCATGTGCGTCTCGAGGGTCACGTCGGCGCCGGTCAGGACCTTGCCGGCATCGCCGGTGGCGCAGGCCGCGCAGAACGCCTTCATGAGGCCGGCATCGCCGGTGCCGTGACCGTACCCGGCGAAGTCCGTCACGTCGTGGGTCGTGTCGATGGTTTCGGTCTTCTCGGTCAGGAAGTCGAAGTGCTCGATCGTCTTGCCGTCGCCGCGCAGTTCGCCCAGCGTGCCGAAGAGGCGTGTCCGGCGGTCGCGTACCTCGCTGAACGCCATCATGGTGAAGGTGGCGGTCTTGCCGCCCTCGAAGAGCATGCCCACGACCTGGTTGTCGACGACGTCGTTGTCGCAGACGTAGACGCAGCGGCCGTAAGGCCCGGTCCGCAGGGCCTCGGTCACGCCTTCGAGGGTCTCATCCGGTGTGACCATGGAGACGGGCCATCCGGTTTCGCCGCGCTCGATGCGGCCGAGGTATATCCGCCTGGCCGAATACGGGCACTCGGCCTCGACGGCGCAGTCGAGACACCGGTCCGACGCGCCCTCCGGCCGATGCTCCTTCCGGAAATGGTACAGTGTGCCGAACGACGAGACGGCCAGGCACCGCGCGCCAATCATGTACCGGATCCAGTCCAGGTCGTGGCACGACTTGGCCAGGAGCATGGGCGAGGACTCGTCCTCCCGCCGGTACGGCCCGCGGACGAACGAGTGGACCTGGTGCCAGTAGCCGCACGGCTCCAGGTGCTGGATGTTGACCACGTCACCGATGGCGCCCGAATCGACGATCTCCTTCATCGTCTGCGTGTAGGGCGAGTAGCGCAGAACGTGGCAGACGGCGAACAGGCCGTCGGAGTTGGCGGCGGCGGCGTGAATGCGGCGAAGGTCCTGCTCGCTCGTGCCCATCGGCTTTTCGAGCAGGACGTGGTAGCCCTTCTCGGCCATGGCGCAGGCGATGTCGGCGTGGAGTTCATCGTGCGTGCAGATGAGGACCGCGTCGGCCAGGCGAGGCCGCTCGGCCACGGCGGTCCAATCCGTGAAGACGTTCTCGGGCGGGATGTCGTGGGCCTCGGCCAGGCGGTTGCGGTAGAAGTCGCGCGGCTCGGCGACGCCGATCACCGTGCCCTCGTCGGGATGCTCGGCTACGTATGCGGCGTATCCCGATCCGCGTCCACCTGCGCCGATGACGATCATTGTGACTGGAGGCATGTCGTGCTCCTGCGAAGGTATCGTGCAAGGGTTTCGGAGCAGAAGTGTACCAGCGCAGGAGGCGTGCTGAGAACGAAAAACGCGGTGGGCAAGACCGCCCACCGCGCGGTCGCGGTGCTACGCTCAACGGTGAACGGGGCTACAGGTCGCCCTGGGGCAGGTTCTTGAGTTGCTCGATCGTAAAGACGGGCCCGTCCTTGCAGACGTAGAGGCTGCCGACGTTGCACCGGCCGCACTTGCCGACGCCGCACTTCATCCGATTCTCGAGCGTCGTGTAGGCGTCGGCGTCGGGGAATTTCAACTGCTTGAGCGGGGGGAGGGTGAACTTGATCATGATGGGCGGCCCGCACACGACGGCCACGGCGTTCTTGGCACTGGGAGCGGCTTTTTCGAGGACCGCCGGCACGAAGCCGATCTCGCCTTTCCAGTCGTCGGTCTCGCCGCCGGGGTCCACCGTGAGGATGAGTTTAACGTCGTCGCGCTTCTGCCACTGCTGGAGTTCGTGCTTGTACACGAGGTCGGCCACGGTGCGGGCGCCGTAGACGATGGTGACGTCGCCGAACTCGTCGCGGCGGTCGAGGATGTTCCAGATGACGGCGCGGATGGGGGGAAGGGCGATGCCGCCGGCGATGAACACGATGTTCTTGCCCTTCCACTCGTCGATGGGGAAGAAGTTGCCGTACGGCCCGCGGAACGTGATGGCCTGGCCGACCTCGCGGTCGCGCAGAGCGGCCGTCACGCGGCCGGCCTTGCGGAAGGTGCACTCGATGTATTGGTCCTGAGTCGGCGGGCTGGCGATGCAGAAGGCGCTCTCGCCCGCGCCGGGGACCCCGTAGAGGCCGAACATGCCGACGCGGTACTTCTCGAAGAACGCCGCTCGCTCGGTTTCGCCGGGGAACTGGAGGCGAAGCGTCCGGACGTCGTACGTCTCGTCGCGCGAGTCCGCGATCGTCATCGTGATGGGAGCGTACAGGTTGCCGCCCGGCTGCTGCACGGCCTGCGCCTGGTCTGGGTCAGGACTCATGGGTCGGGGCCTTTTGGGTTTCATCGGCTATCAATCGGCACACCTCGGACATCGACATGCCGGCGCCGCACACGCGGGCGCACCGGCCGCAGCCCGTGCAGCCTACAAGAGCGAACCGTTCGGGGATGTAGGAGAACTTGTGCATGACGCGGTTCCGCCAGCGTGCCGCCTGGTCGGGCCGCGGGTTATGGCCGCCCGCATGGAGCGTGAACAGGCCGAAGCCGCACGAGTCCCAGTTCTTCAGGCGCACGCTCCGGTCGCGCGTGGCCTCATCCTGGATGTCGAAGCAGTGACACGTGGGACAGGCGTACGCGCAGGCGCCGCAGCCCAGGCACGCCAGGCTCAGCGCCGGCCACAGGTCGGACTCGAAGTTCCGGGAGAGCCACTCGGTGACGTCCTCGACGTCGAACCGCCGGGCTATCTCGACGGGCGGGTCGGCAGCGGCTTCGCCCTCGGCCAGCGCAAGGCCGGCGGCGTCGAGGAGGGTGTTGCCCTTGTCGGTCAACGGTTCGAGGATGAACCTCGTCCCGCCGTCGGCCGGGCGGAGCATCGCGTCGGCGCCCGCGGTGGCGTCGGGCGCCCCGCCGACGCTCGTGCAGAAGCATTGCTCGTCGGCCGCCGTGCAGACCATCGGCACGACGGTGGCGGCCTGGCGGCGGGCGTTGTAGAAATCGTCCTTGTAGTCCCAGTTGAAGACGGTGTCCAAGAGGGCGAGCGCGGCCGCATCGCACGGGCGGACGGCCAACAGGACCGTCTTCGGCGCGTCGGGCTGAACGTCGCGGGGCGTGAAATCGTCTCCGTCGAGGTCCCAGCGGCCGATGATCTCGCTGGGCGGAAACAGGAAGTCCTTGGCCGAGTTGACGGGGACGGCGTCGGTCCGGATCGCGGCGCCCTCGGCCCACTCCTTCAGCCGCACCACGCCTGAGTCGTCGATGGGCGCAACGACGCGATAGCCGCTCCCGGCCAGGGCGGCTGCGAGGTCGTTCAGCCTGTTTGCATCGATGAGTTTCATGATCGGCTCAACAGCACGCGCGGGGCAAGCCCCGCGGCTAACACGTTATCGAATAAAGTCTTCGCTGTCGTCGGGGCTCCAGGCGCCGATGACCGGCTCGGCTTCGGCATCGTAGCCAACCTTGACGCCGAACTCCTCCTGCACGTCGCGGGCCAGAACGACGTTCAGAAGCATCAGCGGGATGCCCTGAGGGCAGGCGGCCTCGCACGCGCCGCACTCGGTGCACCGGCCGGCCAGGTGGAACGCCCGGATGATGTTCCACGCGTAGTTGCCGTGCCCGGCAGCGGCCGTTGAGATCCACTGCGGCACGTTCTTCTCGACGATGCACTGCGTGCAGTAGCACATCGGGCACGCCGCGCGGCAGGCATAGCAGCGGGTGCACCTGGCGAACTGCTCCGCCCAGAAGGTGGAGCGCTCCTCGGGCGTCATCGCCGAGATCGCTTCGATACGTTTCACGAGGTCCGGATCGTGGGGGATCTCGGCGTACTTTTCGGCGAGCAGGGCGGCCGCGGCGGCGAGGTCCAGGATTCCGTGATACTCCTGGTCGTCCGAGACGCCCAGGACGAGAACGTCCTCGTCCGCAACCTGCGCTTCGGCCGCCAGCAGGACCAGGCTCCGCATAACGGCCGGGCGGGCGACGATTGCCACGGGGCGGAACCGTGCCAGTTCGGCCTTTTTCAGGTACGCCGCCAGGTTTTGCCGGCACGCCTCATCGTAGACGAGTTCGCCGGCCTGCTCGGCGTCTGTGATGAAGGCGGGCACGCGGTCGCCGGCGCGGTCGCGGAAGCCGATGACCAGACGAGCGCGTCCGTCGGCGAGGACGGCGGCGGCATCCCGCCGGAGGCGGTCTACGTCCATGGCTGCCTCCTGGCCGGGTTGGTCGGGTCGAACGGCCCGGCCTCGCGGACTTTCTCAGTGATATCGTTAATCAGGTCGGCGAACTTCTGTCCCTCGGCGGCCGAGACCCAACTGAAAAACAGCCGCCGCGCGTCGATGCCCGTGAAGTCCAGCAGGTTGCGGAACAGCGTCCACCGCCGCCGCGCGTGGTAGTTGCCGCTCGTGTAGTGGCAGTCGCCGGGATGGCAGCCGCTGACGAGCACGGCGTCGGCGCCGCCCTCGAACGCCTTCAGGATAAAGAGCGGGTCGATGCGCCCGGTGCAGGGCAGTTTGATGATGCGGACGTTGGCGGCGTACTGGAGGCGGCTGGTGCCGGCCAGGTCCGCACCCGCATACGTGCACCAGTTGCACACGAAGGCGACGATGCGAGGCTCAAAGGCCTCGGCGGTGTCGGTCGTGTTGGCTTCGGCTTGTGTCATCGTTCCGCTTTCGGCGATGTCAAACGCGCTCCCCTGCGGGTCGCGGCCAAAAGGGTCGCTTCGCTACTCCAGCGTCGCGATCTCCGCCAGAACCTGTTCGTCGGTGAAGCCGTCCAGGTCGATGCTGCCCGAGCGGCAGACGGCCACGCACGTGCCGCAGCCCTGGCACACGCCTTCGTTGACCCGTGCGACAATCCGAATCACGTTGCCCTCGCGGTCGGTGATCTCATAATCCTCAATGGCTCCGTAGGGGCATGCCTTGATGCAGGTCCGGCAATGGACGCACATCTCCTCGTTGACGCGAGCGACGATGGGCTCGCGCTCGAGTTCGGGCTGGCTGAACAGCCCGAGCGCCTTCGCCGCGGCAGCCGACGCCTGGGCGACCGAGTCGGGGATGTCCTTGGGCGACTGGCACGCCCCCGCCAGGAACACGCCGGCCGTAGCCGTCTCGACCGGCCGCAACTTCGGATGGGCCTCGCTGTAGAACCCGTTCGTGTCGTATGCGATGCCGAGCATCTGGGCAAGTTCGTTGCCCCCGGCGCGCGGAACGATGGCATCGGCCAGGACCACGAGGTCGGCCTCAATCGTAACCGCCTGGCCGGCCAGCGTATCGGCGCCGCGGACGATGAGTTTGCCGTCGGCCCGGCGATAGATGCGGC
>CAZIJC010000048.1:0-27529 GCA_964539385.1 uncultured Anaerolineales bacterium
TCGCAAAAACCGATCAAAAACCAGCGCGTTTTGCCTTACCTATCTTAACATTCGACCCCCAAAACCCCCCTCACGACCCAGAGTCAACGATCCGAGCCAAAAAAAGCGCGCATTTGCCCGTTTCGGCGAGGTCAGAATTGACGTAAGTGTTATGGAGCAGGACGAATGTGTCGCCAGTGCAGACGGGTGGCTGCGGCTCGCTGCGGGCCACCGCTCCCTTACGGTTGCGGTTCGGTCGCCGCGCGTCGGGCAACCAGTGAACGCGGAAGTTCCAGGCCGTGCGCTTCGAGCACCTCCCGATTCGCCAGCACCTCCGACGACGGCCCGTCCTCGACGATACGGCCGGCGTCCATCACAAGCGTCCGGTCGCAGACTTCAAGGATCATGTCCAGGTCGTGACCGACCAGCAGGAGCGTGTTCGAGAGGCCCGGCAGCAACTCGATCACCATTCGCCGGCCGCGCGGATCCAGGTTGGCCGACGGCTCGTCCAGCGCCAGTATCTGCGGCCGCATCGCCAGGACGGTCGCCAGTGCGGCCCGCCGTTTCTCGCCAACCGACAGGTGATACGGCGCGCGGTCCTCGCAGCCTTCCAGGCCGACCGCCGCCAACGCTTCCGTGACGCGGGCCTCGACCTCTTCGGGCGCCAGGCCCATCGTTACGGGTCCGAAGGCCACATCGTCGCCGACGCGCGGCATAAACAGTTGGTCATCGGCATCCTGAAACACAAGGCCGAGGTGCCGGCGGACGTCCCTCGCCGTGCCGCGCGCCAGCCGATGGCCAGCGACGCGTATCTTGCCCTCGGCCGACACAAACCCGGCCATCGCCAGCAGGAGCGTGCTCTTGCCTGCCCCGTTCGGTCCGACCAATCCGACGCGCTCGCCGGCCTCGACCGAGAACGTGACGCCGCGCAGGGCCTCGGTGCCCGTCGGCCATCGGTAGCGCACGTCCCGGAGTTCGAGCACCGGCTCAGCCACAGGCCACCCTTTCGCAGATGAGGACTGCCGCCCCCGCCGCACATACGCCGAGCACAAAGATCCAGTCCTTCAGGTGCATGTGTGCCCGCGTTGTGCCACGAAGTTCTCCGTCGAAGCCTCTGGCCATCATGGCCCAGTAGATCCGCTCGGCCCGGTCGTACGTCCGCAAAAACAGGACGCCCGCCACGCCGACGCTGCTCTGGAACCGGACCCTCCACGGTCCAACGCCGCCGTCGCGGCCCGCGCGGGCCATGCGCAGCCGCATCCCCTGGTCCAGCAACACCCATAGGTACCGATACAGAAACGCCAACTGGACCACGAAGACTCGCGGCACCCGCAATCGGGCGAGCGCCTGAAGCACGTCCTGGAACCGCGTGGTGGCCAAGAGCAGCACCGTCGCCCAGGCGCACAGAACGAACTTTGCCGCCAGATGCCCCGCTCGCAGCAGCCCGTTCTCGGTCACCGTGACGGCCCATGTCCCCACCGCCAGCGTCCACACGGGTCGGCCCGGTTCCAGAAACGGAAACAGGACGACGATGGCAGCCGCAAACGGCGAAACCACGAGCAGCCGCTTCGCCACGTACCACACGGGCGCGCGACCAAGCAGATGGTAAGCGGCCAGGGCAACCGTGGTGGGAAGCAGCGGCAGAAAACGGTCGCGCCCGACAAGCACGGTCGCCAGAACGGCTGCCAGCAGGGCCACCGTCTTGGCGGCCGGGTCCAGACGGTGTACCGGCGTGTCGCCCCCGGCGAAATGGTCGAGCATGCGATGGTGCACGGTGGGCTTGGCCTTCTGTGAGTTGGTCAAGAGGTCCTGGCTGACGAATCGCCCGCGTCGGCTTCGGGGTGCTTGCGTCTCAGCAGCCGGCCCAGGCCGAGCAGGAGCGCCATGACAAGCAGCGACCCGAAGACGCCTGCGGCAGCGTTACCCCAGAAACCTTCGCCGAGCCACGTCAGGCTGTACTCCTGGAACGCCACCGGCGGGGCCTCAAGGCCCTGGTGCGCCGCGTCGGCCGCGCCCAGATCCTCTTGGGTCTTTTCCAGACCGTCGGGATTGCCGGAGGCGAAGTAGGAGACGACGGCGCCGACCAGGAGCGCCGCCGCCAGACCGACGATGATCGTGTTGCGATTGTAGGCAGTCATCCGATTGCCTCCTTGGCGCCGACGCCAAAGACGGCTTCCCGCCGCATCGTCAGGACAAACCGGACCACCGCCACCGAGACGAGGCCTTCGACGATGCCGATAAACAGGTGGACGAAGTTCATCACGCCCAGCGCCTGGCCCAGCGACACGCTGCCCGGGAGCGACGCCGACCACGATAGCAGCAGGATCACAACCGTGGCCCCTGCCAGGACGCCGACTATGCCGCCGATGGCCGTCACGACGTCGGCAAGGAGGCCCGTTTTCGTCCGCATCCACAGCCGCCTGACTGCGGCGCCGAGCAGACAGGGGATGACTCCCATGCAGAAGATGTTCGCGCCGAGGGCCTCAATACCGCCGTCCTGAAAGACGAGCGATTGGACGACCAATATCGAGGCCATGACGATAATGCCAAGGGGCGCTCCGAGAAGGATGCCGAGCAGAAAACCCCCGCCCAGGTGACCGCTCGTACCCGGTAGAACGGGGAAATTGACCATCTGGGCCGCGAAGATGAATGCGCCCATCACACCCATCAGTGGGACTTTGCGTTCGTCGAGGCGCCGGCCTGCCACCGCCAGCGACCCCGCCATCGCCGCGCCGCTGGCTGCCGCCATCGCTGCCCAGACCGGCGGCGAGAGAAATCCTGAAGCGATGTGCATGGCGGCCTCCTTTGCGCTAGACGAGTTCCTCGTCGGCCGTGACAACCAACTGGCCGTGCTTTACGCCGCGCGCGGCAGTAAGCCGGTCGGCCAGATTCTGAATCCGTTTCGGTTTGCCCCGCATGACGATAACCTCCAGGCACATGCGGTGCGACAGGTGGACGTGCATGGCCGAATGCACGAGGTCCTCGTGATCGTGCTGAAGGTCGGTCAGGTGCTCGTCGACCTCGCGGACGTGGTGGTCATAGACGATGGTGAGGGTCGCCACGGCCGGCCCCTTTCCGCTTTCCCACGACTCGCGCACCTGCTCGGCGCGGACGAGGTCGCGGATGGCCTCGCTGCGATTGGCGTACCCGCGGCGTTTGACGATTGCGTCGAGGGTTGCCAGGAGGCGCTTGTCCATCGAGACGCCAAAGCGGACGAGTTCGGTCATGCGGCACCTCCTTTGGGTAGCACATTCTAAGTCAGCGTAGCACGGATGTCCACCTGGTTTTCGCGCGGGTGTATGCCGAGGCCAAGTTGAGTGGCGTCAGCGAGAAGCGAAAACCGGCGTTTACGAGGGCGGGAAGGCCGTTTCTTGACACAAGAAGATTTTCGTGTATACTATTGGTGTCTATGGCGGGGAGCGTGAAGACCGTGTATGCGCGTGTAGGGCCAGTGGAGGGTGGCCGCAAGACAAAGGGATGCAAGATGAAAGCATTAGCCACCTCCATCGTTCTGGCTGCGGTTCTGGTCTACGCGGGCAGTGTTTGCGAGGCTGCCGTCATCGGAGTCAATTTCAAAGACTTCAACAACAACGTGGGCGAAGAGATTGCTCCCGGTACCAGCGCAGGTGTCGTCCCCCAGGCCAACTGGAACAACGCGCAGTCCGGAGCGCAAAAGCCCGCGAACGGGTCCATCACGGACCTGAAAGACAGTGGTGGAAACGTAACGACTGCCGACCTGGCGTGGACGTCGCCCAACACATGGCGCCACGGGTTTGCCATGACCAACGGGAACGAGCAGTTGATGCACGGCTATATCGACAGCGGCGATCCGGACCAAGGTCAGCCTGTCGTTACGGTCACGGACCTGCCCTACGCGGTCTTCGACGTCTACGTGTACTTCGACGGCGACGGTACGAACAACCGGCGGGGCAGTTACACCATCGACGATGTGGGGTACACCTATTACATGCAAGATCCCGGCAACTTCAGCGGCGTCTACACTCAGGTAACCAACACAACGGATGGAACCTACGAGTCAGGGAACTACTGCGTATTCGAGGACGTGGCGCGAGACCAGGATGGCGGTTTTGTGCTTCGGGGCCAGTCGATAGCCGGCGGGGGGAACCCGCCCCGCGCACCGATTAACGGCATCCAGATCACGCCGGAACCGGCCTCGCTGTCGCTGCTGCTTCTCGGCGGCCTGGCTTTCGTCCTTCGCCGCAGGAAGTAGCCAGCCAGAGCCAAGATGGGAAACCACCGGGCGGTCCCGGGAAAGCGGGATCGCCCGTTCTCTATCCCGCTTGACGCCTCATGCGGCCGACCGCATAATGCGTCCATGGAAACGGGCGAACGTTTTTCGAGACGCAAGACCCGCGTCGTCCATGTCGGCGACGTGCCTATCGGCGGCGAACACGCCATCAGCGTCCAGTCGATGACGACGACGCACACGCGCCAGGTGCGCGAGACGCTGGACCAGATCCGTCGCCTGGCAGCCGCCGGGTGCGAGATCGTCCGAGTGGCGGTTCCTGCCCCGCCGGACGCGGCCGCGCTCTCGCAGGTCGTGGCGGGCTCGCCGCTGCCAGTGGTGGCCGACATTCATTTCAACACGGCGTTGGCGATGCGTGCGCTGGAGGCGGGCGTCGCCAAGGTGCGGCTGAACCCGGGGAACATCGACGACCCGGACGGCCTGCGGCGCGTTCTTGCGCTGGCCGCCGAGAAAGGCGTGCCGCTTCGGTTCGGCGTCAATTCCGGCAGCGTCCGCGCCAAGCACGCGGAGGCCGATACCGGCGACGTTGCGCGGCTCATGGTCGATGTGCTCATGGAGTGGGTGCGCGCGGCCGAGCGAGAGGGCTTCGGGAACCTGGTCCTCTCGGCCAAAGCATCAGACGTGCCGACGACGATCACGGCGTACCGCCTGCTGGCACGGGCCTCGGATCTGCCGCTTCACGTGGGGATCACGGCAGCCGGTCCGATGGCCGAGTCGCGGACGCGGACGGCGCTCGTGCTGGGCGCGCTGCTGGCCGAAGGCATCGGCGATACGATCCGCGTCAGCCTGACGGGCGATCCGATCCATGAGGTCGTCATCGGGCAGGAGATCCTGGCGGAACTGGGTCTTGCGCCGCGGCGCGGCGTCCGCATCATCTCGTGTCCCACGTGCGGGCGATGCGAGGTGGACCTGATTGCGCTGGTCGAAGAGTTGAAACGCCGCACGCGCGCCATCACCGCTCCGCTGACCGTCGCCGTGATGGGCTGTATCGTGAACGGGCCGGGCGAGGCGCGGGAGGCCGACTTGGGGCTGGCCGCCGGCAAAGGGCACGGCGTCCTGTTTCGCGGCGGCCGGAAGATGCGTAAACTCCCCGAGGCCGACCTTCTGGATGCGCTGGTCGAGGAGATCCGCACCCTGGCCGGCGCGCGGTAGCCCGAAACAGACGGCGGGCCGCCCGTGAGGACGGCCCGCAGGTTTGACGTCGGCTCAGAACTCAGAACTCGTACTTGAACTGAAGGCCCCAGGCGGCGTCTTCGACACCGTTGGCCACGTTCCCCAGATGGGCCCACGCCCCGGCGAGCGACGTGTGCGGGTTGATGATCCAGGCCACCAGGATCGTGTGCCAGTCGTCCTCGTCGGTTACGAGAGCGATCCGGCGATACGGATTCGTCTTCTGGCGATACTCGTAGCCTACCGCGAGCCAATCGGTCGGGACCCAGGCCACGCTGGCCTCGATGTTGGTGGCCCAGTCGTTGCCGAAGCCCAGCCAACCGATCTGGGCACCCTGGGTGAAGCGGACGCCCACGGTCGTCAGCACCGGCCTGTTGCACAGGAGTTTGGGGAAGGTCTTGCTGGCCGCGATCGTGAAGTCCACACCGCTTTCGCGTTCGAACCCTCGGAAACTGAGGGCGTTGCCCAAACGGTGGTCGATGCTCCGAATGCCCGAATTCTTCTTGAAATGCACACCGGCGGTGACGGCGGGAACGTTTGCGGTCTCGGTAATGACCATTCCGCGGAGGTTGAAGTTATGGAGCCAGACGTGGTCTCGGCCGATGCTGATGCCCGGAACTTCGGGCCCCGCAGTGGCCTGGCGAACGTCGTCGGGAAACAGGCCCAGGCCGACGCGGTTGGCGGCGTAACTGAACTCGATGCGCCGCAGGAACGTCATCGACACGACGTAACTGCTGATCGTCTTGCGGCCGGCCTTCAGGAAGGAATACGAGAACGCCGGCGGGGCGATCTTGGTTCCTTCGGGACCGGGGTTGATGAGATAAGCCATGTTGGTGATCAGCCCGCCACCGGTGCCCTCGATGGTGTGCAGCGGCAAGGGTGGCGGTTTGCCGGGCGTGGCGGCTTCGGCCTCGCCGGCAGCGGCAGCCTCGCCGGGCTGCCCCTCGGCCGCCATCGCGTCGGCGGCTGCCGTATCAAGGAACAGCGACAGGTCCTCTTGGTCGTAGAACCTGTCGGCACGAGCGAGCGGCACTGCACCATACGCCACGACGATTGCTGCCAGCAAGAACAGACCCATACGCAGACGGTTCATGGCGCCTCCTTAGCCCATCCCCCTAACCGTAGCGGAACTCCCGTATCCTATGATCTCTGTATCGTGCCGACAACAAGATATCGTGGCAGCGTGTTGTGCTTTCCCCAGGGTTTCGCGCGACCCTGGCTTCGGCTCGGTTCGCGTGCTATATGGACAAAGCGCGGCAGGAAAGGCAAGACTTTTTTTTGGACGACTGTGAAAAACTGCGCTACCCGCTCGCGCAGCCCTGTCACGCGTCCCTCTGTTTTGTATAATCGACGATCTCGGCCCCTCAGACAGAGCAAAAAAAGCAGGCCTGACCCCACTAATCCTACAACGCTACTTCGCCTTTTTGTCCGCCTGGTGGCCTTCCCAGGCCACCAGGAACAGGCATGAACTGCGTTCGCGGCGGGCCTGGGAAGGCCGCCGCGCGGAACGCGCGCCCTGGCCGGCGCCCGCTAAGCAGGAGCGATGAAGTCAATCCGAATTCGGCGGCTGACTTGGCGTGCACCCGAGTCCGTAGCGCCGGGCTTTATGCCCGGCGGCCGGATAGTCAGGCCGACGGTGGTTCCGCGCCGGGGATAAACCCCGGCGCTACGGCTGTTCGGAAAAACTTCCTCGCTCCTGGTTAGTCCGAACAGACGGCGGGCCGCCCGTGAGGACGGCCCGCAGGTTTGACGGCGCGTTAGAATTGGTACTTGAACTGGACGCCCCAGCCGCCGTTTTCCTCACCGTTGACGACGTTACCGAGATGTCCCCAGACGCCGGCCAGGGTGCAGTTCTCGTTGATGATCCATGCCAGCAGGATGGTGTGCCAGGCGTCCTCAACTCCGATGAGGTTGCCGGCCCTGCCGTAGGGGTTCTGTTTCTCTTTATACTCGTACCCGATGGCAAGCCAGTCGAAGGGCACCCAGGCGATGTTGGCCTCGACGTTGGTGCGATAGGTGTCTCCAAAGCCCAGCCAGCCCGTCTGCGCCGCCTCGGTAAAGCGGAGACCGAAGTCCATCAGCACGGGCCTCTTGAGGAACCCCTTCGGGAACATCTTGCCGAAGGTGACCGTGTAATCGACGCCGTTGCCGCGCTCGAAGCCAAGCGCCCTGGGGGCGCCTCCGAGGCGGGAATCCATGTTCTGGACGCTCGGGTTGTGCTTGAAGTGGACGCCGGCCACAATCATGGGCATCCACTCGCCACCGGTGTTCTCGGGCACGATGATGCCGCGCAGGTTGAAGTTGTGCATGTGGACGTGCGTCCGGCCCAGATGGGGCATCCCCGCCGCCCGAACGTCGCCGGGAAAGTCGCCGAGGCCGATGCGGTTCCAGGCGTAACTGAACTCGATCCGATTGAAGAAGACCTGCGAGTAGGCCACGCTGTTCACGACCTTCGACCCGGCCACCAGATACGTGTACGACATCGACGGGGGCGCAACCGTCGTGCCGGGAGGGCCCGCGTTGCAGAAGTAGGCCATCGGCGTAATGGCACCACCGGACACACCCTCGAGGCTGTGGAGCGGCAAAGGTGGCCCCTTGGCGGGCGGGGGCGCCTCGCCAGCAGCCTCGCCGGCAGCGGCAGCCTCGCCGGGCTGCCCCTCGGCGGCCATCGCGTCGGCGGCTGCCGTATCAAGGAACAGGGACAGGTCCTCTTGGTCGTAGAACCTGTCGGCGCGAGCGAGCGGCACTGCACCATACGCCACGACGATTGCTGCCAGCAAGAGCAGACCCATACGCAGACCGTTCATGGTGCCTCCTTACCCGATCCCCCTAACCGTAGTGGAACTCCCGTATCCGATGGTTTCTATATCGTGTCGCCAACAAGATAGGGGGCAGCGTGTTATGCTTCCCCCAGGGTTTCGCGCGAACCTCGCTCGGGCTCAGTTCGCGTGCTATATGGACAAAGCGCGACAGGAAAGGCAAGACTTTTTTTTGGACCGGCTGTGAAAAAATTCGCCGCCTGCCCTCGCGGTCTCCCAAGCCCCTCTCCCACAGCATAATCGGCTACCTGCACCTCGCCCGTACAGCAAAAAATCCGGCGCTGCCGTTCCAGCGTTCGAGCCCCCGCAGCCGCGCTATGTTGGTTTCTCGACCGTCCTGGCTTCGGGCCTGAACAGCAGGGCAAGGCCGATTGCCGCCACCAGGCCGATGCCCGCCAGGACGTACCAGAAGGCCGTGTAATCCAGCGCCGCAGCGGCGCCGGGTTCGGCACCTGTCGGCGTGAACCAGCGGGCGAGGCCACCGTTCAGCCAGCCGCCGAGGATCGGCCCGGCTCCGCCGATAACCAGGCCGAAGACCTGCTGGGCCGAGTGCCGGATGTCCGCTTCCGCCAGATGGTCCACGTAGATGTAGGAGGCCGCCAGGAAACACGCGAAGCACACACCGTGCAGGGCTTGACTCGCAACGATCACTTCGAGCGGCAGGCCCGGCGCGGCGAAGATCAGATACCGCAGGAAGTACGCCATGGCCCCGATGACCATGACCCACTTGAATCCCAACCGCTTCAGCATCATTCCCAGAATGAGCATCATGAAGATCTCGCCGATCTGTCCGAGACTCATCGCGGGCAGGATGTCTGAGTCGCGCACCCCCACGCTCGACAGGAAGGTCCCCGTCTGCATGAAATAAACCTGGTGGATCGGCAGCAGGAGCAGGCCGGCGCCCATCAGCACCGCAAAGGAGGGTTTGCGGAACAGGCCGAACGCCTTCAGGAAGGCCAGCGGCACCGCGGCGTGGCGTTTCGGCGGCGTGTGGGGCAGCGTCAGGCAGTAAAGGCCGTAGCAGACGGCGATGATACCGCCCGCACGGAGGGCGTCGGCCAGGCGGGCCGTCACGCCCAAGGCCTCAGTGCCGGCCAGGAACGGGGGTTTCCACGTAAGCGCCAGACCCGTCTGGAGCCAGAGCATGGGGAAGATCCACGCCACCGCCACCCAGCCGAGCGTGCCCCAGACGCGCACCCGCGGGAACTGGCGGTCGGGGTCCGTCATGTTGGCGAAGGCGAGGGAGTTCGAGAGCATCATGGTCGGCGAATAGACGATGGCGTAGGCGGTGGAAAGGATCAGCCAGGGCCAGAATCCCGTCTGGTAGGCCGTCACGTACTTGATGACCCCTGCGGCGATCAGCATCACCGCCATGACGCGCTCGGTCGAGAACCAGCGGTCGGCGATCTGGCCCACCAGAAGCGGCGCCGCCAGGGCCCCGACCGTGCCGGCCAAACCCATCACGAGGCCGAGTTCGTAGTTCGAAAACCCGAGCCCGCCCTCGCCTTGCGGCGCCAAAAGATACCGCCCCAGCACCGGCACCCAGATCCCCGGCACGGCGTATTGGAGGAACATCATGATCGACAGGCGCGTGCCGAGTAGGCGCGGGCCGGCGCCCCGGTCCGGCAACATGGTGGCAGCGTCGGTAGGCATGAGAGTTCCCTTGACGTGTTCCCTGTTCAGTCTTTGAACCGGATGGCCTTGAACGCTTTCATCTGCTCGGTGATGGCCGTCTCGGTGGGCAGGCGTTCCATGCTCGAGGCGCCGTAGAAGCCGTGGACGCCTTCGGTGTGCTGGAGGACGTAGGCGGCGTCGTCGGGCATCGAGATCGGACCGCCGTGGCAGAGGCAGATGACCTCCGGGTTAACCTTCCTGGCGGCATCGCAGATGGCCTGGACCTTCGCGGGCGCTTCGTCGAGCGTCAGGGCGGTCGTCGCGCCGATCGAGCCCTTGGTGGTCAGGCCCATGTGGGCGACGAGGATGTCGGCACCGGCCTCCGCCATCTGCGCAGCCTCGCCGGGGTTGAAGGCGTAGGGCGTCGTCAGCAAGTCCATCTCGTGGGCCGTGCGGATCAAGTCGACCTCAAGCGCGTACCCCATGCCGGTCTCCTCGAGGTTCCTGCGGAACGCACCGTCAATGAGGCCGACGGTCGGGAAGTTCTGGACGCCCGAGAAGCCGATTTCCTTGACTTGCCGAAGGAAGACCGGCATCTGCCGGAACGGGTCCGTGCCGCAGATTCCCGCGAGGACAGGCGTATGCTTGACAACCGTCAGGACCTCGGCGGCCATTTCCATGACGATGGCGTTGGCGTCGCCGTAAGGCATGAGTCCGGCCAGCGACCCGCGTCCGGCCATTCGGAACCGGCCGGAGTTGTAGATGACGATGAGGTCCACGCCGCCGGCTTCCTCGAACTTGGCGCTGATGCCGGTGCCGGCCCCGCCACCGATGACCGGGACGCCTGCGTCGATGTTCTTGTGGAGCCTTCTGAGCACCTCCTGTCGTGTCAGCGGCATAATGGTGTCTCCTTCACTCCAGCGGCGGTGAGCCGCGGGGCGTAGCCGCACGCCGGTCACGATGTCTTCTTCGCCTTCTTCGGCGCCGGCGGCAACTCCATGTCCTGTGCCGTCAGGGCGCACGGGGCGCCGGCCTTCGGGATCTCAAGCCCGGCGGTCCACAGGATGCCGTTGACGAGCGCCTTCCGGAACGGCTCGATGCCCAGGTTCTCGTGGAAGTGGCCAAGCGTGTTTCCGCAGGCGCGCCCCCCGTCGGGGCGCTCGTACGCCCACGCCATGACGTGGTCGGTCGGCTCCCGGTCTTTCTTGCCCTGGACGCGGACTTTGAAGAGCGGCGTGGCCTTCGGCATCAGGTCCGGCGCCAGATAGAACTCGTCTTTCAGGTCATAGTCCGACCACCCTCGGCAGATCGGATGGGCTTTGGCCAACTGCTCGACCTTGGCGGTAGTGGTCTTGTGGCCCGCTGCCCCCGGCCACCATCCGCCCAGATACGGCTTGTAGCGCTCGCCCAATTCGCGGCTGCGGGCACCGGTGGCCCAGTGCAAGGCCGAAAGGCCCACGCCCTGCTTCAACAGCGTCTCGACCTGCTCGCCGTGGGGGCCCTTCAGCAGCACGTCCGCCCCGGGGCTCGTGTAGATAAAGATGGCCCGGATGCCCTTCGCCACGGCCGGGTCCTTCGGCCACCGGTCCGAAACAACCGTTTCGACGTTCGGCGTCTGCTGAAGGCACTTCGCCAGAAGGCGGCACCACAGCAGGTACATGTGCGTGCCGCGCGGGTGGTCCGGCTGGTGCCCGATCAGCAGGATCTTCGTCTTGCCGCCGCCTGTGCCTGCGGCCGCAAAAGCGCGCGGCAGGGCGGCAGCAAAGGGCGCAGCCGCAGCAACGGCCGCACCCTTGATAAACCGACGTCTCGACAGGAACATGGTCAACTCCTTACGGGTTCTTCGCAGGTTCGATGACGACGCCATCCATCTGCCGGAGTTCCGCCTCCGGGCCGGGCGGCGCGTAGACGGCGAGGATGCGCATCGGCTCGTCGCCGAGGTTGACGGTCGAGTGATAGCAGTCCGGCGGAATATGCACCAGGACGCCGGGGCCGATGACCTTCTCTCGCTCCTCACCTTCGACCTCAACCACCTGTTGGCCTTCGCCGGTCAGGACGTAGAGAATCTCCTCGCAGCCCGGGTGATTGTGCCGGGTGTGCCCTTTGCCCGCCTCAAGAACCACGATGCCGGCGCTGAACTTCTCTGCGGCCGTCACGCGCGGCTCCGAAAGCCAGGACAGTTTGCCCCAGTCGAAGACCTGCGTCTCGACGTTCGCTTCCTCAACGTAGGTGCGTTTCGGGCCGGGCTCGGTCATCGGGTCACCTCATTTCGTTTTCACACTGGAGTTGCCGGGGGAGCCTCCGGGACGCGCCGCCGACTTCGGCGGCGCCAACCGTGGGTCGGACAGATTCAGGCGGTACATGATCTGGTTGTAGTCGTAGCGCGGCGTGGGGACCTGGGCGCCGGAGAACGCCTTGGTGTAGGTGCCTTCGAAGTAAATGATGCGGCCGCCCTCCTGGTCGAAAAACGGGTGGTGGGCCGGATTGTAGAAACTGTAGTTCTGGTGCGTCACGATCTTGCGTGCCCACAGCCAGGGCCCTTCCGGCGCATCGGCCTCGGCGTACCAGATTTCGCCCAGGGCCGACGTGCCCCAGAACTCGCAGAGGATCATGATCCATCGGCGGCGAAAGGCGTTCCAGTGGACCGACGCCCGGTGGGCGTGGACCGGCTTGCCGCTTGCGGCGTCGCGCAGGTTGTTCCACGCCTCATCGGCCTTGATCTTGCCGCCCGCCACCAACTCCTGATGGCGCTTGACATCCAGGACGGCGGTATTCGCTTTCCACGCCCAGATGAGCCGGCCGTCCGGCCGTCGTTCGAGCGCCGGAGAGTCTTTGTCATAGTCGCTGCCGGGCACCAGGCAGGTGAACGCCTCGTATGCGGCCGGATCGCGCCAGTCTTTCCAGTTCGCCTTGACGCGCACGAACGGGTACGGCTGGGCGAAGTACCAGTACGCTTCGCCGCCGACGGTCGCGCGGACCGCCTGCCCTTGCGGGTGCAGCCGCACGCTCTCCTTCAGGGGCAGGAGCCGCTCGAAGAGGTCCTTCTCGTCGCTCAAGACCATCAGCCCGTGCTCGAGTCGCTCGCCCAGACTCTTCATGCGTGCGTAGTGCGCAACGAGGCGCCGGCGGCCCGAATCGTCGGGGAGCGTCAGGAACCCGTCGAGCCACACCATGCCGCGCTCGGGAAGCGGCGCCATCTTCCGGCTGAACCCCTCCTCGTCAACGAAATACTCCAGGTCGATACCAACGCTCGGGTCCAGGCCGCCGTTGCCCGGCAGTTCGGAGGTCGCGCCCGACATGGCGAACTGTCCCAGCGGATACGACTCGCGGCTCGTGTCGCCCCAGAACCAGTAGATCCTGCCGCGGTAAGCAACAGCCTGCACGGAGTCCTGGCCAAGGACGCGGCCGTTGAGCACCGGCTGGCGTGTCGGCGGGCGACGGCCGGCCAGGACCGTATCGCGGTAGATGCCCTGCCCCGTGATGCGGTAAAGCCGCTCGGCGATGTTCTTGCGTTTGATCGCGATCCGTGCCGTGCCGCCCGGCGTGGTTCGCAGCCGCTTGCCGCGAAACCCGAAGCCGTCTTTGGGGAACTCGTAACCGTGACTCGTCACGTGGAAGAAGACGTCGCGGTCCATCAGCCCGGGTTCGTAGAACGCCACCACGCCGCCCGAATCGGTCCAGTAGCGGACCTCGTTAACCGTCCGCAGTTCGACCAGCGGGACGCCGCGCCCCGTTTCCTCGTCCACCACGTCGATGGTAAAGTAGCGGTGAGGCCCCTGCCCGGCCCGGCATCCCGCCGACGACAGGATCACAACCAGCAACCAGATGCCGCACAGGATCGGTCTGTGCCGCACGCGGCTCAGCCTTTCTTTGCCTGGTGCATGAGGTCCAGCATCATCTCGACGGCTTTGACCGCAAACTCCGGGTCGTTGATGTTCGCGTCCATCTCGACGACGGCGATATCCTGGCGGAGGTTCGCCTTGATGGCCTCGAAGATGGCGGCGTCGGCCTCGCGGTCGCAGAACGGCTGGCCGTCGCCGTCGAGAATCGACACGCCGCGCAGGGGAATCAGAAACGCCACCGGGCCCTTGGCCTCGTTGGCCTTCCGGGCGAAGACCTGCCCCATCCGCCGGTTCTCTTCGGCGCTCGTCCGCATGAGCGTGATCGATGGGTTCCATTCGTAGAAGGTGCGGCCGGCGTCGCGATACTTCGCCGGCACGGTGTCCATCGGGCCGAAGTTGGCCATATCGACGCACCCGGGAACCACGAGATGCGGCACGCCCATGCGGCCGGGGGCGCCCAAGCGGTCGGTGCCCGCGCTGAACACCCCGCCGCACACCTCGTCGGCCCACTCGGTCGTCGTGATGTCCAGGACCGCATCGACCAGGCCCTCCTGCACGAGCGATTCCATCGTGCGGCCGCCGGCGCCCGTGGCGTGGAAAACGAGGACCTCGTAGCCTTCGGCGCCGAGCGCCTTGGCGCACACCGTAACGCAGTCGGTGGTGTTGCCGAACATGGTGGCGGCGATGACGGGCTTCTCGTCGCTGGCTGCAGGCGGCTCGGCCTCAACCATGCCGCAGATCGCACCGGCGGCCCGCGAGAAGATGATCCGCGAAATCCGGTTGATTCCCGCCACGTCCACGATCGACGGGATCATCACGACGTCCTTGGTGCCGACGTAGGCGGAGGTGTCGCCCGAGGCCGCCGTCGAGACGCACACTTTCGGAACGCCGACCGGCAGGGCCCGCATAGCCGCCGCCACGACCGTACTGCCGCCCGTCCCCCCCATGCCGATAAGCCCAGCGAAGCGGCCCTCGGCGTACAGCGAAGCGACGAGGACGCGGGCGCCGGCGGTCATGACCTTCATCGCCTCGCCGCGGTCCTTCTTTTCGCGCAGCGCCGCGAGGTCGCCGCCCCCGGCCTTCGCCACCTCGCCGGCTTCCACGTCCACGCCAAACAGGTCGGTCGAAGCGAGCACGCCTGTGTTGACGGCCAGAACCGCGTGGCCGCGCTCCAGGATCCGCCGGCGAAGAAAGGCGTATTCCGCCCCCTTCGTATCAAACGCGCCGATCATCAGGACGGTCTTGGCCACAGCACCCCCGCAGGTCCGGCCGGATCAAGACTGGATGCGTGCGATTAGGATAGGAACGACCCCTGCGAGTTGCATGTAAAAAAAGCGTTCTCGGTCCAATAGCGGGGAGTCTGAAAGGCTCCGATCCGCCGGCCCAAGGCAACGCCCAGGGGCCGGATTCCGCTCCGCTTACCGGACTCAGGTCTTCTGCCGGTTTTCTTTTGCAATTCGTCTGTTTTTCATTTGCAGTTCGTCGGTACGGCCACTATGGTCGTCGCCCAAATATTGCCGACACGGCACGGGCAGAACCTGGTCCGGCAGGACCCCAGGGGGTAGAACCGTGGATCACAGGAAGTTCGCCCGCAGGCAAATCGAGATCATCAGGAAAACCGTGCGCGACACCAGGGCCATCAGTGCGCTCTCCGGCGGCGTGGACAGCAGCGTCTGCACCGTGCTGGCGCATCGCGCCGTCGGGGACCAACTCAAGGTTATCTTTATCGACGACGGCCTCATGCGCCAGGACGAACCGCTATGGGTGAAGAGGCAGTTTGCGAAACTTGGCATCAAGGTCTCGATCATCCGTGCGGCCGGCACGTTCTTCAAGGCCCTCAAAGGCAAGATCGACCCGGAGGATAAACGGAAAGCCTTCCGCCACACGTTCTACAAGGTTTTCGGAAAAGCCGTCCGTGACTCCAAGGCGCAGTTCCTCATCCAGGGGACCATCGCGCCCGACATCCTCGAAACCAAGAAGGGCGTCAAGACGCAGCACAACGTCCTGGACCAGATCGGCGTCAGCGCCAAGAAGGGTTACGGCTTCCACGTAATCGAACCGCTCAAGACCCTCTACAAGCCCGCCGTCCGCAAGGTCGGCCGCACGCTGGGCATGCCCGAAGTGCTGCATGGGCGGATGCCGTTTCCGGGGCCGGGCCTGGCCGCGCGATGCCTGGGCGAGTGCACGCCCAGGCGCATCGGCATCGTGCGTCAGGCGTGCAAGATCGTGGAGGAGGAGACCACGCGGCTCAAGAAGTTCCAGGCGTTCGGCGTCCTGCTGGCCGACCGGGCAACCGGTGTGACGAAAGACGGCCGCCGCCGTTTCGGCGACCTTATCGCCGTCCGCTGCGTAAACTCGGAGAATGCCGTCACGGCCACGGCGACGCGGCTGCCGTGGGCGACGCTGATGAAGATCCAAAAGCGCATCTACAAGGAAATCCCGTCGGCCACCAAGGTGCTGTACGATCTATCGCCGAAGCCGCCCAGCACGATTGAGTATATTTAGAAACGGGTTGTGGGGCCCTAACCCCGGTCGCACACCACGGCGGCAAAGGACGGTGAGCGCAAAGATCATGGCGACAGACCTATGAGCGACCCAACAGCCGCGCTGATGCTGGAAGACGGCACCGTGTTCGAAGGCAAGGCCTTCGGCCACGTCGGAGAGGCTTCCGGCGTGGCCGTTTTTTATACCGGCGTGGTCGGCTACCAGGAACTGCTCACCAATCCGTCGTACCGCAACCAAGTGGCCGTCCTGACCTACCCGATCATCGGCTCCTATGGCGTCAACGCCGAGGACAACGAATCCGACGGAGTCCATCCGGCCGGGATCGTCGTGCGGGAGTACAGCCGGGCCTATTCCAATTTCCGAGCCACCGGCGCCCTGGAGGACTTTCTGAAAACCAACGGCCTCGTGGGTATCCGCGAAGTGGATACGCGGGCCGCAGCAGTGCACATTCGCGAGCACGGCGAGATGCAGGCGGCCATCGTCGGCGGCACGTTCGAGAAGAAGAAGGTCGTGGCAAAACTCAAGGGCGACGCTGCCGCCCCGCCACAGAACCTCGTGGCCGAGGTGACCTGGCAGGGCCGGCGCAAGCCAAGGGGCAAGGCAAGGCACAACCTGGCCCTGTTGAACCTCGGAGTCAAGGAGAACCTGCTCGGCCAGTTGGCCGATCTGGGCTGTGCGCTCCGGATTTATGCCGCGCCGGCCGGCGCCGACGACCTGTTGACCGCCAACCCGCAGGGCGTGATCCTGGCAGGCGGGCCGGGCGACCCGCGCGCCCTGGAGCAGGTCATCGCGACGGTCAAGGACTTGCTGGGCAAGGTCCCGATCCTCGGCATCGGCCTTGGGCACCAGGTGCTGGCACTCGCACTGGGGTGTGAGGTCGAGCGGATGAAGACCGGGCACCGCGGCGTCAACTGCCCGGTCAAGAACCTGACGGGCGGGCCGGCAGCCACCACCGTCCAGCACCACAGTTACGTCGTGGCGGCCGAGGGCGCGCCGCATGACGTGGACATCACGCACAGGAACTTGAACGACGAGACGGTTGAGGGCATCCGAAGCAGCGCGGCGTCGGCACGCGGGGTGCAGTTCCATCCCTGCCGCGATGAGATGGAGGCGCCCAACCCGGTCCTGCGCGAGTTCTGCAAAGCGCTTTAGAGGGTACATGCCCGTGCCCAAGCGAACGGACATCAAGAAGATTTTGATCATCGGCTCCGGGCCGATCATCATCGGCCAGGCCTGCGAGTTCGACTACTCCGGCTCCCAGGCGTGCAAGGCCCTGAGAGAAGAAGGCTACGAGGTCGTCCTGATCAACTCCAACCCCGCCACCATCATGACCGACCCTCGAATGGCCGACCGCACGTACATCGAGCCGATCACGGCTGAGGCGATTGAGAAGGTCATCGCGGCCGAACGGCCCGACGCCGTCCTGCCGACGCTGGGCGGCCAAACCGGCTTGAACGTGGCCGTGTTCCTCGACCGCGCCGGCGTTTACAAGAAGTACGGCGTGGACATGCTCGGCGCCAGTGCCGAAGCCATCGCGCGGGCCGAGGACAGGGACCTCTTCAAGCGGGCGATGCTCGAGATCGGCCTGAACGTGCCCGACAGCGGCATCGCCACCAGCGTTGAAGAAGGCATGAAGGTCGGGCAGCGGATCGGCTTTCCGCTGATTCTGCGGCCGGCGTTCACACTGGGCGGATCGGGCGGGTCCACCGCCTACAACCTCGAGGAACTCGCCGATTGCCTGACACGCGGCATCACGACCAGCCCCGTCGGGCAGGTCCTGGTCGAGCAGTCGGTCCTGGGCTGGAAGGAGATCGAGTTCGAGGTCATGCGCGATTGCGCCGACAACGTCATCATTATCACCTCCATGGAGAACGTGGACCCCATGGGCGTGCATACGGGCGACTCCATGGTCGTCGCCCCGTCGCAGACGCTCACCGCGAACGAGTACGTCGAGTACACGAATCTGTGCCGCCGCATCATCCGCAAGATCGACGTGACGGGCGGCGGCATCAACATCCAGTTCGGCGGCAACCCGGACAACGGCGAAATCGTGATTATTGAAGTCAACCCGCGCCTGTCCCGGTCGAGCGCCCTGGCATCGAAGGCAACGGGGTTCCCGATTGCGCGGGTGGCGACGAAACTGGCGGTCGGCCTGACGCTGGAGGAGGTTCTCAACGACGTCACGGGGCGGACGTACGCCTATTTCGAGCCGACGGTTGATTACTGCGTGTTCAAGGTGGCGCGTTTCACGTTCAAGAAGTTTCCGCAGGCCGACCCCACGGTCAACACGTCGATGAAGTCGGTCGGCGAGGCGATGTCGATCGGCCGGACGTTCAAAGAAGCCCTCCAGAAAGGCCTCAGGAGCCTTGAAGTCGGCCGCTACGGACTTGGGTTCGACGGCAAGGACCACCTTGTGCCCGAACCGAAGGACGACGCGGAACTGCAGTACAAACTGGTCACGCCGAACGACGCGCGCCACTTTTACATCCAGCACGCGCTCCAGAGGGGTTGGTCGCCGGAGAGAATTGCCGATCTGACGAAGGTCGACCGCTGGTTCATCGAGAACATGCAAGAGATCATCGACATGGCAGGCGAGATCGCACGGCATAAGGCTCCGGGCGGCCTGAAGGAGATGCCTGCGGATCTGCTCCTGCAAGCCAAGCGAGCCGGATTCTCCGACGTCCAAATCGCCCACCTTACCGGCACCAACGAGACCGACGTTGCCGACGAACGAACCAGGCGGGGCATCAAACCGTCCTACAAACTTGTGGATACGTGCGCGGGTGAGTTCGATGCGACCAGGCCGTATTACTATTCGACCTACGAGCCGGTCGACGAGAACCGCGTGACCGGCAACAGGAAAATCCTTATTCTCGGCGGCGGTCCGAACCGCATCGGCCAGGGCATCGAGTTCGACTACTGCTGCTGCCACGCCAGTTTCGCCGTCAAGGAACTCGGGTACGAAGCCATCATGGTCAACTCCAACCCCGAGACGGTCTCCACCGACTACGACACGTCCGACAAGTTGTACTTCGAGCCGCTCACGCGCGAAGACGTCCTCGCCATTATCGAGGCCGAGAAGCCCGAGGGCGTCATCGTCCAACTGGGCGGCCAGACGCCGCTGAACCTGGCCGTGCCGCTTGAGAAGGCCGGCGTCAGAATCATCGGCACCAGCCCCGACTCCATCGACCGGGCGGAGGACCGCGAGCGGTTCAAGCAGTTGCTCGCAAAACTCGACCTCCTCCAGGCGCCCAACGGCACCGCCTTCTCGTATGAGGACGCCAAGGTCATTGCCGCCGACATCGGCTACCCCGTCGTGGTCCGCCCGTCGTATGTCCTTGGCGGACGCGCCATGGACATCGTCTACGATGCCACCGAACTCGAGGGGTACATGGCCGAGGCCCGAATCGCCTCGGACGTATCGACCGACCATCCGATCCTCGTCGACAAGTTTCTCGAGAACGCCATCGAAGTGGACGTCGACGCCGTGGCCGACGGCCGCATCTGTGTCATTGGCGGCATCATGGAGCACGTCGAGCACGCCGGTGTCCACAGCGGCGACTCGGTCTGCACCATCCCGCCTATCACGCTGACCGAGGAGATCGTCGAGGAACTCGCACGCCAGACCAGGGCCCTTGCCATGGAACTCGGGGTGGTGGGCCTCATGAACGTCCAGTACGCCATTCGAGGCGACACGATCTACGTGCTGGAGGTCAACCCCCGCGCCAGCCGCACCGTGCCGTTCGTCTCGAAAGCCATCGGCGTGCCGCTCGCCGGCATCGCCACCAAGGTGATGCTCGGCCAGACCCTGGAAGAACTCGGGTTCACCGACCAGATCGTGCCCGACCACACGGCCGTCAAAGCGCCCGTGTTCCCCTTTGCCCGGTTCCCCGGCACAGACGCCGTGCTCGGGCCGGAGATGAAATCGACCGGCGAGGTCATGGGCATCGACTCCTCGTTCGGCATGGCCTTCGCCAAGAGCCAGCAGGGCGCCGGGCACGACCTGCCGATGGACGGCACGGTCTTCATCTCGGTCCGCAACGCCGACAAGCGCGACGTCATCTTCATCGCCAAGAAACTCGAGGACCTCGGGTTCAACCTGGTGGCCACCGAGGGCACGGCGGCGGCCCTGGCCCACAACGACGTGCGGGTGACGCCGCTTCGCAAGATCTCGGTCGGCCGGCCGAACGTGCTGGACCTGATGAAGAACCGCGAGGTGCGGCTCATCATCAACACCGTCAGCGGCAAGAAGCCGCGCATCGACGAAATTCACATCCGAACGCACGCCATCGCCAACAACATTCCACTCATCTCGACACTCAGCGCCGCCGCCGCCTTCGTCAACGGCATCGAGGCCCTCAAGAAGCGCGGCATCGCCGTCAAGCCGCTCCAGGAATACGGCCGGCCTCAAGCATAGACCGGCGCGTGACGCATCGGAGAGGTCGGCTTCATGGGCCGCACGCTCATCCGCGCCGTGTGCCTTCTTGCCTGGTTGACCTGCCACGTCGCGAACACCAGCACAGCGGCTGCGCCCGCTGACCCCCAGAGTAAAGCCCCAGCGGCGGAGGAAACTTTCGGCTGCGAGGCAAACCCCACCGGCGACCCCATCGGCGGAGGGCCGGGCTATCGGCACATTGTCGCGCCGCCGGCCTCGCAGGTGAAGACCGCCGACGGGTTGCTCGACGCCTTGGCCAAGGCGAAGGCCGGCCAGGTCGTGTACGTGGCCGATGACGCCCGGATTGACCTCTCCGCCCGGCAGAAGATCGTCATTCCCGGCGGCGTGACGCTCGCAAGCGGACGGGGGCGCAGCGGCTCGCAGGGCGCACTGCTCTTCAGCAACGAACTGAAGACGTTTCCCCTGCTGCAGGCGGGCGGCGAAAAGGTCCGCGTCACGGGCCTGCGCCTGCGCGGACCGGACCCCGACCGGCGGACCGACCAGATGCGACGCCTCCATCGCGAAGGCAAGTACTACAGCATCCCCAACAGCCGCGGCATCCAGTCATCCCATCCAGGCCTGGAGGTGGACAACTGCGAACTCTCCGGATGGAGCCATGCAGCCGTCTTCCTGCGAAAGGGAGCGTCGGGGGCCCACGTCCATCACTGTTTTCTGCACCATAACCAGCGGAGCGGCCTGGGGTACGGCGTCTGCCTCGACGAGTCCACCGCCATCATCGAGGCCAACCGCTTCGATTGGTGCCGCCATCACATCGCCGCCACGGGACGGCCGGGGACCGGGTACGAGGCGCGGTACAACCTGGTCCTGGCGAACGCCAACGGGCACAGTTTCGACATGCACGGCGGCCGCGACCGAAAAGACGGCACCGACGTCGCCGGCGACTGGATGAAGATCCACCACAACACGTTCCGCGCCACGAGCGTCCCTGCCGTCGTCATCCGCGGCCGCCCCACCGGCCGCGCCGACATCCACCACAACCGCTTCCACCACACCAGCCGTGACAAAGCTGTCCGCCAGACCAACGCCTCCGGCAACCTGCACGTGTATGAGAACGGTTACACGAAAGAATAGGCCGGTGCCACCGGCGGCCTACCGCTCAGGCCCGTGCGGGCGGGCGCTGCGCCTTCCGCGGACGCGGGCGGTCGCTTCGTCGATGCCGTCCTGCCACCCGCTGCGGACGTCCTCGCGATGGTCAAAGCGGGCGACGTACGGCTTGACGTCGAGCAGCGGCGTCCCGTCGAGCACGTCCACGTCCGCCAGGTGCAGCACCGTGCCGTCGCGCCGCACGAGTCGCACGACGCTGAAGCCGATGGGGTTCGGCCGGCACGGCGCCCGCGTCGCGAACACGCCGCGCTCGACGTCCTCCAGAAACGGTTTGACCAGCAGTCGCACGCCCGCGGCCCGATGGAAATGGAAGATCAGGACCACGTGGGAGAATCCTTCCAGGTCGCGCAGACCGTCGGCGAATTCGGGGAGGATTTCGGCCCGGCCCTCCGTCCCCTTCGCGTAAACCGGCTGGATCGGCGTCTCGTGCGCCACCGTGTACGGGCTGCGAATGACGCCGATAGGCCGGTACGTTACGGGTTCAAACGCTTCATCACGGTCGTCCATATGTGCTTCCTTTCGATGCAGGCGCGCCGCGCGGGGCGGACCACCCTGCTGCCTCGCCCACGGTTTCACGAGCGCCGTCGGGGTCAGGCGTTTACGCGTCCGGGTTCGCGGGCGCCTTTGCCCTTGGTTTTCGTTGCCGAATCGCCCAGGTCCTGGCGCATCGCGTCGGCCAGGGCGTCGATGCGTCTGACGACGTCGGGGTGCTGCGAAAGGACGTCCGTCTTTTCGTTGATGTCGGCCCGCAGGTCGTACAGGGCCTTCTCGGTCTTGGCTTGGGAGTACCTGCTGGGCTTTCCGCCCGTGCCGCCCGGCTTGCCGGCCATCGTGCGGTAGGCGTGCGGGTAGTGCAGTTTCCAGTTGCCCATGCGAACGCATTGCAGGTGGCGGCCCCAATAGAAGAACAGGGCCTCGTGCGGGGTCTTGGCGCCGGCCTGGCCCGACATAAGCGGCCAGATGTCGAGGCCGTCGATCTTATGGTCGGGCAGTTTCGCTCCGATCAGGCCCGCGATGGTCGGCAGGAAGTCAATCGTCATGATCGGCTCATCGCAGACCTTTCCGGCGGGTATCCTGCCCGGCCACCGCATCAGGCACGGCTCGCGGACGCCGCCGTCCCAGGTGGTGCCCTTCCCTTCGCGAAGCGGCAGGGCGCAGCCGCTGTGGTCGCCGTAACTCAACCACGGGCCGTTGTCCGACGTGAAGATGACGAGCGTGTTCTCCTCCAGGCCGTGCTTGGCGAGCGTGTCGAGGATCCGGCCCACGCACCAGTCGATCTCCATGATAACGTCGCCGTACAGGCCGCGCGCCGACTTCCCCTTGTGCTTCTCCGAGACGTGCAGCGGCACGTGCGGCATGCTGTGGGCGATGTAGAGGAAAAACGGGCGGCCGGCGTTCTTCTCGATGAACCGGACGCCGTGCTCCGTGTACCACGTGGTCAGGTGCGTCTGGTCCTCGTGGGTGACGTTCGGGTTGATGATCTTGGTGCCCTCGATAAGCGGCAGCGGCGGGAAGTGCCGGGCCGTAGGATGGTGCGGCCACATGTCGTTCGAGTACGGCAGGCCGAAGTAATCGTCGAACCCGTGCCGCGCTGGCAGGAACTGCGGCTGATAGCCGAGGTGCCATTTGCCGTACGCGGCCGTCGCGTAGCCGCGCTGTTTGCACACCTCGCCGAGCGTCATCTCGTCGTCGCTGATACCGTGCTTGGAGCGTGGTCCGAGCGCCCCCATGATGCCGACGCGGTTCGAGTAGCAGCCCGTCAGCAGGGCCGCACGGGAGGCGCTGCACACCGGCTGGGCCACGTACGAATCGGTGAACTTCATCCCCTGGCGGGCCATGCGGTCGAGGTTCGGCGTCTTGATGTTCGGCGACCCGAAGCACCCGACGTCCTGGTAGCCCTGATCGTCGGTGAAGATGATGACGACGTTCGGCTGCCGGTTCGCGCCCCGCCCCCCCGCGCCGCCTGCCGCGCACGACAGCGCGTGCGGCAGCATGCTGGCGCAGGCACCGGCGACGGTGGCTCTGCCTGCTATCGAAAGAAACCTGCGGCGGTTCATGACTTGCTGCGGCATCGTGATCCTCCTCTGGATGGGGCGGGTGGCACGGCTGGCTTGACCAGCCGTGTGCCGACCCAGTCTCGTATCAAAGCCTCCACGGGCTGCGCATCGAGCGGGAGAGCAGCCGGTTGGCCTCAGGGTCGCCCGGGAACCGCTCCGCGTCGGGGTCCCACCGCAGTTTCCGCCCAACCTGAATCGCAATGTGCCCGAGTTGGCACAGGCTCGTGGTCCGGTGTCCGACCTCGGCGTCGGCCAGCGTGCGGCCGCGCGTCTTGATGCAGTCGAGGAAGTCGCGCTTCTCGTGCACCAGCGGCAGCCGGATCTCGCCCGACCCGATGCCCGACCGCAGGATCGATTCGCTGGCGGCCTTGATCGTCCGGCTGCCGTACGACGCTTCGATCCATCCCTCGTCGCCCTCGAAGCGAACGTACGGCCGCCCCGTCTTGTAGACCATGCGGACGCCGCCGGCGAAGCGGTACTCGACCTCGAAGTCCAGCAGCACGTTCCACAGGCCGTCCTTCGGATACGTGCCGCGGGCCTCCACCTCGACGGGGCCGGTGCGCTCGGCGCCGCTGCCCCACTGGGCGATGTCGTTCAGGTGAGCGCCCCAATTCGTAATCATCCCTTCGCAATAATCGCGGCACCGCATCCATCCGGGACGGCTGAAACTGCGAGGCGTGTGGACCCGCTTCTCGGTGTACGGCCTCTGCGGGGCAGGGCCGAGCCACATATCGTAATCGAGGCCGTCCGGAACGGGCATCGTCGGCTCCGGCCCGCACGCGACGTCGCCTTTCGGCACGCCGGTGCGGATCGTGTGGAGGCGGCCGATGCGGCCGTTCAGCACCAATTCGCACGCGCGCTGAAAGATGCCGATGCTGCGGAACTCGCTGTCGGTCCGAAACACGCGACCGTACCGTGCCACGGTGTCGGCCAGGATGCGGCCCTCGGCGATGTTCAGCGTCAGCGGCTTCTCGCAGCAGATATCCTTGCCGGCCCGCGCGGCCATGACGGCCATCGGCACGTGCCAGTGGTCGGGCGTGGAGATCATGACGGCGTCGATGTCGCGGCGAGCGAGCACGTCGCGGAAGTCGCCGACGGCGGCGCACCCGCTGAACGCGCCGGACGCGCTTCTGCCCGCATAGTGCTTCTCCACCTGCCGCTTCGCCTGCTCCAGCCGCCATGCATCTACGTCGCAGACGGCGACCACCTGGCAGTCGCCCTGTCCGAGGAAGAACCGCACGTTGGAATACACCGCCTGCCGGCCCATGCCGATGCAGCCGACGGCGATACGGCTGCTCGGCGCGGCAGCGCCCAGGGCGCCCGCAGAGATGACGCAAGGCGCGCCGAGGGCCGCAGCAACCGCCGCACGGGCCGCATCCTTGATGAACCTCCGCCGTCCGAGGCGACCGTGCCTGCGGGCCATCACCCGACTCCTTTCGCTTGCGAACTCCAGTGCTACCTATAGCGGGAAGCACATCAGGCGTCAAGGCACGCCGCGCGCGGCAGCGGCCGGGGCCGGGCCGATCGTCGTGGCTATCTCGCTGGACGCGAAGGTGAAGTGAGGAGGGAGGCGCCCGTCCGGTTGAGGGCGTCTTCACATGCCAAGCGTTGCGCGGCGGCCGTTGATCTCGACTTCGACGACGCGGCGTGTGATCTTGATGACCTTGGCCCCGCCGACCGTCTCGCCGACGCCGACCGGGCGACCGTTGATGATGGCCGTCCCGCCGCGCGGCCCGAACATGATGCTGCTGACCTTCAGGTGCGACGTGGCCCCGGGCAGGGCGGCCGGAGGGGGCTTCTTCTCGGCGGTCTGCGGTTTCGCCTTCGGCGCGGACGAGGCGGGCGGGTCTTTCTTGGCGCTTGCTGTCTTGGCTTCGGCCTTGGCCGGCAGCGGGTCTTTCTTCTTGGGCGTTTGCGGCTTGGCCGCCGGCTCAACCACTTTCAGAACGGTTCGCGGCCCGGCGGGTTCAGGCGCAGTCGAACCATCACCGACCGGCGATGGCCCGGCTTCGCCGCCGTCCTTGGGGGTAGCGCCGGACCCTGCCGCCAGGCCCATCTGCGACATCAGACTGCTCGCAATCTGCTTGACGACCTCCGGATCGATCCGGGAGCCTGAGCCCGACGGCGGCAAAGGCTGCACCGGACTGGACGGCGTGGCGCCGCTCGGTGGCGTCTGTTCGGTCGCCGCACGCTGGTCCGGCTGCCTCGACTGAGGCTGCACCGTTACCGCAGCAGGCAGCGCCGCCGTTGCGCCGGCCGCAATCGCCGTAGCGCCTTGCTCCGTCAGGTCGTTAACGGCAGCGGTAGCCTCTTTGATGACCCGGCCCGCGACCCACCAGATGCCGTAGGCCGCCACACCCGCCACGCCGAGAAAGATGCAACCCAAAATCAGCAGACGCCGAAGCCACCGCCGTGGCGCCGGACTGCGCTCGGTGGCCGGCGGGCCGGGCGGCGTCACGCCTGCCAGACGCTGGCGTTTCTCTTCGTCGGCGCGCCGGAGGGCATCGTTGACGAGACTCATCAGCAGGCCCCCTTCAGTTCAGCCGCCGCCAATCGTGCCAAGCGACGGTTGATTCGCGCGGTCCGATGCACGTAGCCGGCGAGCAGCGCCTTGTCGCCGATGGCGTTGACCAGGCGCGGCGTGCCGCCGCTGTAGCGATAGATTTCGCGGACGGCCCCGGCATCGAACCGCACGAGCGGGCCGTCTTCGCACCCGGCCACCCGCAGCCGGTGGCTGAGGTAGGCATCCGTCTCCCGCTGGTCCATGGGGTCGAGGTGATAGCGGACGGTAATCCGCTGCGCCAGTTGCCGCAGCCCCGGCCGGGCGAGCATGCGGCGAAGTTCCGGCTGCCCGACCAGGACGATTTGCAGCAGTTTTTGCCGCTCGGTCTCCAGGTTCGAGAGCAGCCGCACCAGTTCCAGCCTCTCGACCGACATGTCCTGGGCCTCGTCGATGATGAGGACGGCGTCGCGGCCGGCGGAGTTGACCCGCAGGAGGAACTCGTTCAGCAACTTCAGGTACCCCAGGCGGTCCCGTCGCTTCGTCCGGATGCCGAACTCCTCGACGATGGACCGCAGCAACTGCGTCTCGGTCAGGATGGGGTTCAGGATGAGGGCAGAGTGGACCTTGCGGCCGAGGCGGTTCAGCAGCGCGCGGCAAAGGGTGGTCTTGCCGGTACCGACCTCGCCCGTCAGGCAGATGAAGCCTTTGCGCTCGCGGATGCCGTACAGGAGGTGCTGGAGCGCTTCGCGGTGTTGGGTCGTCAGGTACAGAAAACGCGGGTCGGGCGTGATGTTGAACGGGTCCTCGCGGAAGCGGAAATAGTCGTTGTACATCGCAGACGCCCCCTGGAGCCGCCCCTCTTGCGCCCGTGCCTGGCAGCCCCCTGCCCCGGCGCAATCCGTCCACTCTCCAACCTCTTGTTTCGGCACACCCGCGTGAAGAACTTGACGAGAAAGGCAACCTGTGGCGCCACGGCCTTGCTGTGCCGATAACATGCTACGGAAGGACCGAATGGTCTTGCAAACCGGGCGCCTCCGGCCTATAAGAACAGGCCCACCTCGGGGTGTGGCGCAGTCTGGCTAGCGCGCGTGCTTTGGGAGCACGAAGTCGCGGGTTCAAATCCCGCCACCCCGACCATGCTTCAAGAAGGCCCTTTCGGCGAAGCCTCTGCCGGAAAGGAGTTGGGACATGACACCGAAGGAGTTCTTCGAGT
>CAZIJC010000049.1:0-27433 GCA_964539385.1 uncultured Anaerolineales bacterium
GACGGCCTGAAGCCCAGCCAGCGGCGAATCCTCGTCGCGATGAACGACCTCGGCCTCGGCCCGCGCAGCCGGTTCCGCAAGTGCGCCAAAATAGCCGGCGACACATCCGGCAACTACCATCCGCACGGCGAAGCCGTCGTCTACCCCACGCTGGTCCGCATGGCCCAGTTGTTCTCCATGCGTTCTCCGCTGATCGAAGGCCAGGGCAACTTCGGCTCCATCGACGGCGATCCACCGGCCGCCATGCGATACACCGAGGCGCGCCTCGCGCAGATGTCCACCGAGATGATCGAGGATATCGAAAAGGACACCGTTGATTTCCAGCCCAACTACGACGAGACGCGCGAGGAGCCGACCGTCTTGCCGGGCAAGTTCCCCAACCTGCTGTGCAACGGGTCGAGCGGCATCGCCGTCGGCATGGCCACCAGCATCCCGCCGCACAACCTCGGCGAGATCTGCGACGCCGCCGTCGCCGTCGTCGATAAGCCCGACATCGACCTCAAGGACCTG
Source organism: uncultured Anaerolineales bacterium (assembly GCA_964539385.1). Lineage (GTDB taxonomy): Bacteria > Planctomycetota > Phycisphaerae > FEN-1346 > FEN-1346 > JAUVZF01. Next base: position 511 of record CAZIJC010000049.1, read on the forward strand.
ATGAAGATCGTCCATGGCCCCGACTTTCCCACCGGCGGACTCATCTGCGGACGCAGGGGCATTGAGGACGGGTACCGCACCGGGCGAGGCGCCATCACCCTGCGTGCCCGCGCCCACAGCGAGGAAACGCGCGGCGGGAAGTCGCAGATCGTCGTCACCGAGATCCCCTACGGCCAGATCAAGACGCGCATCATCGAGCGCATCGCCGACTGTGTCAAGCGCGGCACGATCACCGGCATCTCCGACATCCGCGACGAGTCCGACCGGGAGGGGATGCGGCTGGTCATCGAACTGAGGCGCGGCGAAGACGACAACGTCGTCGTCAACCAACTTTACAAGCACACGCAGTTGCAGACGACCTTCTCGATCATCACCATTGCCCTCGACAAGGGCCGCCCGCGCACGATGAACCTCAAGGACCTGCTGGTGGCCTACAAGAACCACCGCATCGAGGTCATCCGCCGGCGGACCGTCTTTCTCCTGAAGAAGGCCCGGGCACGCGAACACGTCCTCTTCGGCCTGCTCTACGCCGTGGCGAACATCGACGAGATCATTGCCATCATCCGCAAGAGCCCCGACGTGCCGACCGCCAAGCAGCGCCTCATGAAAAGGGCCTGGAAGTTCCGCATCACCAACCTTCCGGGCAAGCGGACCGACCGGGCGAACAAGATGCTCCTGGCGGCCACCAAGGAGGCCATGCACCTGTCGAGCACCCAGGCCGACGCCATCCTCGGGATGCGCTTGCAGCAACTGACGGGGCTGGAGGTTGAGAAACTCCGCGACGAGTGGGTCAAGGTCCGCGAACTCATCGAGGAGTACGAGGCCATCCTGCGCGACGAGCGGCTGGTGCTGAACATCATCGCCGAAGACCTCCACGAGATGAAAGAGAAGTACGGCGACGCCCGCCGGACCGAGATCGCCGGCGAGGCCGAGGAGTTCGACCTCGAAGACCTCATCGCCGAGGAAAACTGCGTTGTCACCATCAGCCACGCCGGCTACATCAAACGGCTGCCCCTGACGAGTTACCGCCGACAGGGGCGCGGCGGCAAGGGCATCATCGGCTCGACGAGCAAAGAAGGCGACTTTGTCGAGGACCTCTTCGTCGCCTCGACGCACGATTACATCCTCTTCTTCACGAACCTCGGCCAGTGTCATTGGCTGAAGGTCTACGACATTCCGCAGATGTCGCGCCAGGCCAAGGGCCGCGCTATCGTCAACGTGCTGCAACTGCGGCAGAACGAGGCCGTCGCCGGGTTCATCCCGGTGCGCGAGTTCGACGAGAAGCGTCAGGTCGTCTTTGTCACCGAGGGTGGCACGATCAAGAAGACGGCCTTGAAGGCCTTCAGCCGCCCGAAGCGCGGCGGCATCATCGCCATTCGGCTCGCGCAGGGCGACAACCTCATCCAGGTCACCATCTCGGGCGGAGAGGACGAAATCGTCCTCGGCACACGCGACGGCAAGGCCATCCGGTTCCCCGAGAGCAAGGTCCGCAGCATGGGCCGCGCCGCCACGGGGGTGCGCGGCATCCGTCTGCGGCCCGGCGACGCCGTCGTCGGCATGGCTCTCGTTGACCCCAAGGCGACGCTCCTGACGGTCTGCGAGAATGGGTACGGCAAACGGACCGGCTTCTCGCAGTACCGGACGACGGGCCGCGGCGGGCAGGGCATTATCAACATCAGAACGACGAAGCGCAACGGCAAGGTCGTCGCGATGATGACCGTCCGCGACGGCGACGATCTGATGATCATCACGCAGGCGGGTCAGATCGTGCGGATCGGCGTCGATGCCAAGAGCATCCGCCCCATCGGCCGCGCCACACAGGGCATCCGCATCATCCGGCTCAACGAAGACGACCATCTCGTGGCAGTCGCCCGCGTGAAGGCCGACACCGGCGACGAAGACCAGGACCGCAAGGCGCGCCTCTGACGCGCTCGGCGCACAACGCCAACCGCGCATTCCAGGGGAGCGGCCTGGAGTCCGTGCCGCCGACTGCGGATACCGGACGGAAGCACCGCGTGCCCCTGGCGGCCTGCCTGCGGCGTGCAGGCTTGCGTACCAAGCTTCCCCGAGGCACAGACGGTTGGCGACGGCGCGGCGCCTTGCCGGGCAGCCGCCCTCCAGCGCCGGCGTTGTTGCAGGCCGGAAGGGTATGAGGCGATTGCCGTTGACCGTTATCCGTCAACTTCTGCGAGCCGTCCTCGTTGCGGTCGTGTCGCTGCCGGCCGGCGCGGTCGCCTCGCCGCCGGTTCGGGCCGACGTCCCGGTCCGCATCGGCGGGGGCAACTTCGTTGTCCGCCGCAACCTCGACCGCGAACAGAGCCAGTTCAAGGTTCTGCGGTTGCTCGGCGCCGGCAGGTGCCGCATCCCCGTCAGCGAGGGCATCTATTTCTCGCCCCGCGACAAGCAACCCCACCCCGACCGGTGCGATGCCCTTGTCCTCATGGCCCACCGTTACGGAGTGACGCCGATGATCCTGTTCGAGTATTACACGCGCTGGAACGGTCCGGTGGGCGGGTACGAGAAGTGGAAGACGGTTGGCCGGGCATTTGCCGAGCGGTTCCGGCCGGACAGCCCCTGGCTCATCTCCAGGGGCATCCGTGGCTGGGGCGTGCGGCTCTACACTGCCTTCAACGAGCCCACGTGGAGGTCGAACAACCCCGAGCCGATCCCCACCGACCAGTACGCCCGCGCCCTGGAGGGCCTTGCCGACGGCGTCCACGCGGTCGATGCGAATCTCTGCGTCAGCCCCGGCGGGTACATCGAGGGTTCGCTGGCCCGCGGGCGATGTCCCTACGTGACCGTGGCCACCCCCCTCTTTAACGCCGGCAAACTCCACAGCCTCGATATTCACCGCTACTGGGACGTCGAGCACATCCCCTGGCAGGGCACGCGGCGATGGTCGCTCCAGAGCCAGTTCGACGAGGTCAAGCGACAGACGGGCATCACGGCCGACATTCACTTCCACACCACCGAGATGAACGTGAAGCGGCGCCTCGTGAGCGAGGACGAGGCCGCACACATGTTCCTGACGGCTCTCTGGGATGCCCTCGGCGTCGTCGGCAACCGTGGGCAGCCCGTCACCCGCTTCGTCATGCCCTGGAACCTCTTTCACCACGCCGAGAAAGACGAGCATTACGGCCTGTGCACGCAACTGGACCCGTGGAAGCCAACCGCGCGCGGCCAGGTGCTGCGGCTCGTGTGCCGCCTGGCCAAGGGGATGCACTTTGTCACCTGCCGGCCGAAGGGCGCCGGCGAGTTCGTCCTGGAAGGCCAGGGACGCACCATGTGGGTCTGGCAAAACCGCCAGGCCTGGACCGACCATCCCAGGACGGCTTACACGGTCAAGGGCCTCCCCCCCGGCGCACGCACCTTGGAGGTGTACCGCTGGAACTCCTGGTCCGGCCCGTGGCGCACGCACGAGGTGGGCGGCAAGGGCAAGTTCACGGTCGACCGCCTCATCGTGGGCGAGACCTACATGTTCGTGGCGAGGCGGTAGGGTGGCCCTTTGGCAGGGGCCTTTGGCGGGGTGGGTCCTTAGAGTCCACCGGTCGGCGGCAACGCAGCCTTGCACGCGTCGCGTGGCAAAGAGCCGCCGCCCGCAGGATCCCGGCACGCGAAATGGGCGTTCGCTGGGCATACGGGACGCACCCACAACGAATAGAGTCCTCCATCAAGAAACTTGAGCAATGCGGCTTACTTGCCCCCCTCGAACCCGTGGACAGAAGAATTTCCTTGAAACTGGCGCAAGCATTCTACACATATAACGTAGAATCGTGATAACAGGACCGACGCCAAGGGCCACGTCCATGCCCAGCCATCGCTTTTTCGCTGCGCGCCAAGCAGCAAAGCCTTGCCGGGAACGGGTAAGGCTCCTTCTGACGGCCGCCATCGTCTTCGCCGCCCTCCTTGCCGCGACGGCAGATCCGGTGCAGTCGGGCGACCTGGCGGTTCACAGCGACTTCCCCGGCGGCTCCGCCCACGTCGACGGCATCGACCAGCAGGGGCGGGTCCTCCGCGTACAGCCGGCCGACCATCCGGGCCGCGGCTGGCGGTGCTGGTGGTACTTCAAGGTCACGGGCATCACGCCCGGCGAGACGCTGAGGCTGACCGTCTCCGGCGGCGGCTTCGCCCTGCCCGACCGCGCGGCCTTCAGCCTGGACGACGCCACGTGGAAGCACACGTCGCCCGGCAGGCGCGAGAAGGGGAAGGTCACGTACACGGTCCGCGCCGGCGCCCGGGAGGCCTGGTTCGCGTGGGGGCCGCCGTATCTGCCGTGCCACGCCAGCGAACTCATCGCCCGCGCCGAGAAGGCGTGCCCGCGCGTGAAGGCGTTTGACCTGTGCCGCACGCGCCAGAACCGGCCGGTGCCGGCGCTTCGCTTCTCGCCTCCGGAGGCAGCGGGGGCCAGGCCGTTCGGCGTGTGGGTCCAGGCCCGTCAGCACGCCTGGGAGTCGGGCTCGAGTTGGGTGTGCCACGGTTTGGTGGAATGGCTCGTCTCATCCGATCCGCGTGCCAAGAGCCTGCGGCAGCGTGCCGCCGTCACGGTTGTCCCGATCATGGACATCGACAACGTGGCCGGCGGCGCGGGGGGCAAGAATCAGAAACCGCAGGACCACAACCGCGACTGGACCGACCGGCCGCACTGGAGATCGGTCGCAGCCGCCCAGAAACTAATCAATGACATGGCCGTCGCCACGCGATTCGCCCTGTTCGTTGACCTGCACAACCCCGGCCCGCGCGACCGCGATCCCTTCTTCTATATCTGCCCGCGAAACTTGCTCACGCCGCTTCAGCAGACCCGCCTCGATGCGTTTCTCGCCGTGGCCAGGGTCAAGATCACCGGTCCCCTGACTTTCACGGGACGCACGCGGGAGTGCGGGGCGAATTACGATAAGAACTGGAAAGCCATCAGCAAGAACTGGGTCCACGAGCATGTGGGCGGCGCAGCCGTCGCCGTCACGCTCGAGACGTCGTGGAACACGCCGACGAGCACGCAGGAGAACTACCGGCGCGTCGGCCGCGAACTCGGCCTGGCCATCGAGCGGTATCTGCGCGGCCTGGGGGCGCCGGCACGTCCGCCGACTAGAGCATTCTAGTCTTGAGTGTTTGCGCGGTCCGTACGGACCGCGTTTGGCTGCAGCGCGGCCCGTACGGGCCGCGCCCTACGCAATCTCAAAACGCTCTGAGACTCACTTCCTCTTCGCCTTGCTGCGGTAACCCTTCATCCGCAGGACGCCGCGCTCCAGTTCAATGCTTTCGAGGACGATGCGGCGTTTGCCTTTGCCGAGCGGAATCGGCTTGCCGTCGAGGCCGTCGAGGATCGAGCGCCAGAGTTGGAGCGTTGTCTTGTCGGCGCTCTGGGCCTCGCGGCGCGCCAGGGCCGCCGCCACCGCCTGCCGCACGTAATCGAGGGCGCCTTTCGGCACCGGCATCCACCCCACGTCCGTACCGGCCGGCTCGACACAGAATCTGCCCTCCGTGTCGGCCGACAGACGAAGGTGCTGTGAAACGATGGCGCTCGTCATGCCGCTGCCCACCTCCGTGGCGAGGACAAGCCCCGTCGGCTCAAATCCGACCCGCAACCGCCGAAGGATCGGCGAGACGGGCTTGCCGGAGGCGGCCTGGTCGGCCAGGAACCGCGCGATACGCGCGTTGGCCATCTCCTCGGTCACCACAAGATCCAGCGGTGTACGGCCGCTCTTGTCCAGCAGGACGTTTCCGACCTGATTGATGACGTGCTCGTTGAACCGGGCGACGGCTGCCGGGTCGGGTCCCATCTCCGCCGTACGGCGGTAGACCTCGGGTGTCCCCTTGAAGGAGACGAGGGCCAGAATCGCGACCGCCGCCACGCCGCCCGCGGCGACCATCAGGGCGATCCTGGCCCTGCGGCTGATGCGCTTCGGCCCTCGATGCGCGGAGTTCTCCATCATGGCAGACCAAGTGTGGGCGAGCCCTTCGGCGCGGTCAAGCCTTTTCGATTGACCGTCCGCCCGGAGGGTTTAGAATGGAAGGCCAGCCGCTGCCGCGTTCAGTCGGCGTCCTGAGAAGGAGCCCACGCACGTTGAGCCATCCCGATTCGCTCGAAGCCGTCCAGACGATCCTGGAGTACCGTTTCGAGGATTCCGACCTGCTCCACAGCGCGCTGACCCACGCGAGCGTCGCCTCGCACCGCCTGGCATCGAACGAGCGGCTCGAATTCCTCGGCGATGCCATTCTGGGCCTCATCATCTGCGAAGAACTGTACGGCCGGTTCCCCAACTTTCTGGAGGGCGAACTGACGCGTATCAAGAGCGTGGTGGTCAGTCGCGAGACGTGCGGCCGCGTGGCCGAGCGGCTGGGCTTCGTTGAGCACCTCAGCCTCGGGAAAGGCATCATGGAATCGCCCAGCCTGCCGGCGAGTCTGGCGGCCTGCGCGTACGAGGCCATCATCGGGGCGATGTATCTGGACGGCGGTCTGGGCGAAACCAGGCGGTTTGTCCTCGCTCACATGGACGAGGAAATCGACCGCGTCATGGCCGGTGAACACCAACTCAACTACAAGTCCCTGCTCCAGCAGCACGCCCAGCACGACCTGGGCGCCACGCCCAGTTACGACGTGCTCGACGAGAAAGGTCCCGACCACGCCAAGGCGTTCGAGGTGGCCGTCGTGATCCGCGGCCGCCGGTACCCCAGCGCCTGGGGGCCCAGCAAGAAGACCGCCGAGCAGCAGGCCGCCATGGAAGCCCTCCGCGCGCTTGGACGCCTTGAAGAAAACACCCTGCCCGTCGATCAGCAGCAGGACGACGAGTAAATCGGGTTACTCTTGCTCTTGTGATTCCTCGGCGTCTTCCTCGGTCCGTCGGCGCCTGCGCGCCCGATCATAGTGGCCGCCCTTCTTCGGTGTTTCGACCCGTTTGACCTGGCCGGCCGTCCACCGGCGCCGGGGGAATTTCGGCGGCTGCGACTTCTTGCGGCGGCTCCGCTTCGCCATCACGAGTACTCCAACCGCAGCGCGCGGCGGGCGACGCTGCGGACTTTGCGCATCTGCACGTGGACGCCCAGCCCCGGACCGGTCATGGCCCGCACGAAACCGCCGTACCCGAACGAGAGCCGCTCGCGCGTGACGTCCGACCTGAGGAGGAGCCGCCCGTACGACCCCTCCGAGAACCGGACGCGGCGGCCGACGAGTTCCAGAAAGATGCGCCCGGCGGCTGTCAGGATCCCGGTCTCCCCGACCATGCATCCGAGTTGGAAGTCCAGGCCCGACCGGTGCGCGAGCCCTGCCAGCCGCAGGCTCTGCACCAGCCCGCCGTTCTTCGAGACGCGGATGTTGAACAGGTCCACCTGCCCGCCGCCGACCAGCCGCTCCGCCCCCGCCAGGGTCAGGAGCGATTCGTCGAGCATGATCGGAACCGCGGTGCGGCGCCGGAGTTCCGCCAGCGCCGCCTCCTCGCCCTTCGCGAGGGGCTGCTCCACCGTGATGACGTTGAAGCGTGAGAGCATCTCGGCATGCCGGACGGCCTCCTGGAGGTTCCACGCGCCGTTGGCGTCCACGCGGAGGGTGCGGCGGGTGGGGCCGCGGCGGCGCTTCAGGCCCCGGCCCAACTGGCGGTTGACTTCCGAGAGGTTGGCCTCGTCCTGGGTGGCGTCGGCGCCGACCTTGAGTTTGTAGTCGCGCAGCGCCAGCAGCCTCATCAAGCGGAGGTTCCGCCGCGTCTTCTCGACCGGCCCGGCCGACAGGACGCCGCTGACACGCCTGAGCAGACGCCGCGGCTTCAGGCCCAGTTGCCCGGCGAGCATGTCCGCCACCCGCCGGCGCTGCGACTTGCCGACGGCGTCCAGGTATGCCAGTTCGCACGCGCACCAGGCGGCATTGTGCACGACGCCGTCCGACTCGGTCGGCGTCGTGGCGAGCGGTGCGTCGTCCGCGAGCCGGTCGGCATACTCGGTCCGGATGACGCGGACGGCGCCGGCGAGCGTCTCGCCGGTCACATAGTCGCGCGGGATACCCTCGCCCCAGCCGGCGGTACCGTCGTCGAGCATGAGTCGAACGAGGATGCCGGTACTGGTGTCGCGTCCCGCGCGGGCGTGTTCGAAGCGGATCCGCATCGGGATCTCGTACGTCCAGACGTCCAGGGTTTTCGGTCGTGGAGGCATGGGTATCGGCGTCCGTTCCCGAACATCTTGATTATCGCGGTACGGCGGGCGGCGGTCTATCGCAAAAAGGTTCCTGGAACCTATTTGCTGGGTTTCGCGCCGGGAAAAAGAGTCACACCCGGCGCCGCTCGGCTGGTACACTCACGGGCGGAGAGAGCGCCCATGATCCCGCTGCGGCTGGAACACGTCACGAAGCGATTCGGGCAGGTCGTGGCCGTGGACGATGTGTCGCTGATGGTCGAGCCGGGGGAGTTGTTCTTTCTGCTCGGCCCGTCGGGTTGCGGCAAGACGACGCTGCTGCGTGTCATCGCGGGGTTCTACAGGCCGGACGGCGGGCGGGTCTTCTTCGGCGATCGGGACGTGACCGCCCGCCCGCCCCATCGGCGCAACTGCGGCATGGTGTTCCAGAACTACGCCCTCTGGCCGCACATGTCCGTTCTTGATAACGTGGCGTTTGGGCTGGGGGTGCGCGGGGTGGGGCGCAGTGAGCGGCGGCGGCGAGCGATGGAGGTGCTGGGCGTCGTCCGGATGGCTAAGTTTGCTCGCCGAAAACCCACACAGTTGTCCGGCGGCCAGCAGCAACGTGTAGCGCTGGCGCGAGCGCTCGCCATCGAACCGGACTATCTGCTTTTGGACGAGCCGCTCTCGAACCTCGATGCGAAACTCCGTCTCCAGATGCGGACCGAGATACGCCGCATGCAGCGCGCCCATCGCGTTACCAGCGTGTACGTGACGCACGACCAGGATGAGGCGCTCTCGATGGCCGACCGGCTGGCGGTCGTCCGCGAGGGACGCGTCGTGGCCCTCGGCACGCCGCGCGGCCTCTATCAGGATCCGCCTACCGCGTGGGTCGCGGGGTTCCTGGGAGCCACGAACTTCCTGGAAGGCGAACTCGCGGGCCGCGAGGCAGGCGCCGTCGAGATCGGTGCCGCATTCGGCAACCTGCGGGCAGACCACGTGCCGCCGGAGACGCACATGGGGCAGGGCGTGACGATCAGCGTGCGACCGGAAGACCTGCGCCTCCTGCCGACCGGCGGCGCCGCACCGCAGCAAAACGTTTTCGACGTCGAGGTCCTCTCGCGCACCTTCCAGGGCGAGACGGAGCAGGTGAGGGTCCGGCTCGGACCGCACGAGGTGGTGGTCTCGGGCCGCCCCACCGACCTTGCACCGACCGGAGCAGGCGAGAAGGCGCGGCTCTTTGTCCCACCCGAGGCGATTCGGGTGTATGCCGGGGACAATGCCGCGGTTTCGGCACAGACGAGTTAGCCGCCGCGCTTGCGCGGCGCGCGACGTGACCCGTGTTCAGGAGGTCGCACGTGAGACACTTAGCCGCAGTCGCGCCACTCTGGGCCGCGCTCCTGCTCGGCGGTTGCGACGGCTCCGGGCCCGAGGCCGACACCGACGCGCTCGTCATCTTCAGCGCCCACAGCGAGGAGATCATCGCGGAGTTCACCGAAGGCTTCCGGGCGTGGTACAAGCAGCGGACCGGACGCGACGTGGACATGGCGTGGCCCGATCCGGGCGGCGGCGGGACGCGGGTGCTCAAGCGTCTCCAGGACAAGTTCCACGCCGGCCGCTACGACGTGGACGTTGTCTTCGGCGGCGGGATGATCCTCGAGCAAATGAACCAACTCGGAATGCTCGACCCGTACCGGTTGCCGGACGAGGTCCTGTCGGCCATCCCCAAAGAGGTGGCGGGCCAGCCGTTGTACGATCCCCAGTTCCACTGGTACGGCGCGGCCGTCTCGACGTTCGGCCTCATCTATAACAAGACGGTCCTCAAGGACAAGGGCCTGCCGCCCGTCAAGGACTGGCTGGCGATGACCGACCCGCGTTTTTTCGGGCTGGTGGGCGCGGGCGACCCGTCGAAGTCCGCGAGCGTCCGCAAGGCCTACGACATTATCCTCCAGGCGTACGGGTACGAGAAGGGCATGTCGATCCTGGTTCGTATGGGCGGCAACGCGCGGGAGTTCAGCGGCTCGTCGTCCGAGATTCCCCGCAACTGCGCGAAAGGGTTCCTGGCGGTCGGCCCGTGCATCGACTTTTACGCCTACCGGCAGATCCGGAGCGAAGGCGGTGAGCGCCTCGGCTTTATCGCGCCGCCGGGACTCACGGTCGTCAACTGCGACCCGATCGCGATCCTCAAAAACGCCCCCCACCGGAAGGTGGCCGAGGCGTTCGTCGAGTTTGTCATGAGTCCGCCGGGCCAGAGACTGTGGATGCTGCCGGCCGGGGCCGAAGGCGGGCCAAAGACGTACACCCTCAGCCGGCTGGCCATCCTGCCGAGTGTCCACGAGGAGGCGGCCGCCGCGGGCTCCGACGTGCCCTTCAAGCCGTTCACCGTACAAGCGGCCGATTTCTACGACGCGGACGTCGAGAACGTGCGGCAAACGGTCCTGGCGGATTACCTGCGCGTGGCGATGGTCGAGGACCACGCGGCGCTTGCGAAAGCGTGGAAGGCTCTCGTTGATGCCGGTCTGCCAGGCGCGGGCGTGGCCGAATTCACGAAGCCGCTCGTCTCGGGCGAAGAGATGCTGAGGCTTGGCCGCGAACTGTGGCGGCCCGTTCTGATTCCGGACGACGCGTCGGCCGAGCAGCGTGCCCTGCTGACGCGCAAGGAAGAGCAGCGGCTGCGCCAAAAGAGCGACATCGAAACCGCCTGGAGCAAGGCCCTCACCGCCAGGTACAAGGCCCTCGCGCAGTAGCACGACAACCCTGCGGCGCGACGGCGGCGCACGCTCGACATCCCTATGCGACCCGACGCCAAAACACGGCTGCTGATCCTGCTGGTGGCCGCCTTTCTCGGCCTGTTCCTGTTCTACCCACTCGGCAACGTCTTCAAGTCGGCCCTGTGGGAATCGACCGGCCCGACGCTGCACTACGTCCGCAACATCCTGGCGAAGGAGACCGTCCGCAGCGGACTGACCAACGCGCTCTGGCTGGCCGTCACAACGACGATCATCTCCTCCATCCTGTCGGTCCCGCTGGGGTACTTCCAGGCGAAGACCGACTTTTGGGGCAAGCGTCTGCTGGGCGCGGGGATCCTGATGCCGCTGATCCTGCCCCCGTTCGTCGGCGCGCTGGGTCTGAAGCAGATCCTCGGCCCGTACGGTGTGCTGAACGCCGCCCTGGTCGGTCTGGGCCTCATGGACAAGGCCGGCGCGGTAGACTGGTTCCGGACGTACCCGTTCGTGGGGGTCGTGATTCTGCAATCGCTGCACCTGTTCCCGATCCTGTACCTGAACGTGGTGGCGGGCATGGCGAACGTGGACCCGTCGCTGGAGGATGCGGCCCGGAGCGTCGGGGCGGGACCGTGGCGGGTCTTCTTCCGCGTAACGTTCCCGTTGATTCTGCCGGCCTACTTCGCGGGGGCGGTCATCGTGTTTATCTGGGCGCTGACGGACCTCGGCACGCCGCTAATGTTCAACTTCCGCGAGGTCATCGCCGTCCAGATCTTCGACCGGGTCAGCGAACCGTCAAGCCCGGAGGCCAACGCCCTGGTGGTCATCCTGCTGGCGCTGGTGGTAGTCCTCTTCTGGGGCGCCCGCAAGACGTTCGGCCGCAAGGCCTTCGGCATGATGAGCGTGGCCACGCGCACCGGCGAGCCGGAACGCCTCGGGCGCGGCGCGACGGCGTGGGTGTGGCTCCTGTTCGGCGCCGTCATCCTGCTGGCCGTCGTGCCGCACATCTCGGTCATTCTCTACAGTCTCAAGACGCAGTGGCATGGCACGGTGCTGCCGGCGGGGCTGACGCTGGAGCACCACCGGGCGGCGCTGGCGCACCGGTGGACGCTGCCCAGCGTCCGCAACTCGGTGCTGTACTCGCTGGGGGCGGTGTCTATCAACGCCTTTCTGGCCGTGTGGATCGGCTACGTCCTGGTCCGAAAGCGTTTCGTCGGTCGCGGACTGCTGGATGCGGCCGTGATGCTGCCTCTGGCGCTGCCGGGCATCGTGTTGGCGTTCGGGTACCTGAACTGCTTCGCCGATTGGGGCGACTGGTTCGTCGCCGGCGGCCTGTGGGGCGAGAACTACCTGTATCCCCAGGCGAACCCGGTGGTGCTGCTGGTGGTCGCGTACGCGGTGCGGCGGCTGCCGTACATGGTCCGGTCGGCGGTGGCCGGGTTCCAGCAGACCAGCCGCACCCTGGAGGAAGCGGCCCAGAGCGTGGGCGCGGGGCCCGTCCGAACGCTCTGGCGGATCACGGTGCCGCTGATTGCGGCCAACCTGGTGGCGGGGGCGATGCTGACGTTCGCCTTCTGTATGCTCGAGGTCTCCGACAGTCTAATCCTCGCGCAGGACGACGCCTTCAATCCCGTCACGCGGACGATCTTCCGCATCTACTCCAGCGAGTACGCCATCACCGGCGAGGCGGTCGCCGCCGCACTGGGCGTCTGGGCGATGGTGTTTCTGGCGGCCACGCTCCTGGGCGCAAGCATCCTGATGGGGAAGCGGTTGGGAGCGATCTTCCGGGCGTAACCGCCGAAAAAAGGTACCAGGAACCTTTTCCCCCAAGGGCCCGCAGGGTGTTATGCAGAAAAGGTTCCTGGTACCTTTTTTCTCTATCCGGAGTCGGCGACGCCGGCCTCGAGTTTGCCTTCGTGGACCTCGTTCCACGTCACCGCACGGTTCCCGCCCAGGTCCTTGGCGTGGTACATGGCTTGGTCTGCCCGGCTTACGAGTTCCTCGGCGGGGATGTCGTGACCGGGCTCAAGGAAGGCGACTCCCGCGCTGGCGGCCAGTCGTATCTTCAGGTCGCCGTGGGTGACCTCGTGCTCGGCGATGCGTCGGCGGACCGTGTCGGTCAGGGCGGCGGCATCCTCGCGGCCGGTTTCAGGCAGAACGAGCAGGAACTCCTCGCCGCCGTAACGGGCCACAATGTCGCTGGCGCGGAGCCGATCGCGCAGCCGGTCGGCCACGTGCTTCAGGCAGACATCGCCCACCTCATGGCCGTAGGTATCGTTGACCGACTTGAAGTGGTCGAGGTCCATCAGGACCACGGCCAGCGGCCTGCCGCTGCGCCGGCAGCGGGCGATCTCGCGTTTAAAGAGCAAATCGGCTTGGCGGCGGTTCAAGAGGCCCGTCAGATAATCGGTCGTGGCCATGCGCGCCAGGGCCGTGTTGGCCTCCTCCAGTTTGGTCTTGGCGTTCTCGAGGTTTGCCTGCATCCGGCGCCGTTCGGTTACGTCACGGCCGAACGCCACGATGTGGTACGGCATGCCGCGCTGGTCGGACGACATCGTATAGGTCCAGGCGATGAGCCGCCGATCCCCCGGCTTGGTGATGATGGTGTACTCTCGCTGGCCGATGGGGTCGGGCTTCCCTTCGGCGACCTCGACAATGAACTGCTGGAACCCGGGGCGGTCGTCGGGCGGCAGAAACACGTCGGCATACCGTCGTCCGACCACGCCGTCTCGCCCGTACCCGCTGATGCGTTCGGCGCCGTGGTTGAACATCGTGATGCGGCCATCGTCCAGCGACACGCCGACGATGAACAACTCGTTCGTCTCGATGATGCCCCGGACGAAGTCGCGTTCGCGGCGGAGCGCGTCGCGGGCGGCCTTCATCTCCGTGATGTCCTTGACGACGCCAATGTAACCTTCCAGGTTGCCGTCGGCGCCTTTGAGAGGCGTGAGCGTCAGCAGGGTCGGGATCTCGGCGCCGTCCTTTCGGACCATTGGCAGTTCGGCCTCAAAGTGGCCCTCCCGATCGACCGTCTCAAAAACATCGGCCACCGGCATCCCCTCGTTCGGACGGAGCGCCTCCACATTTATCCTGTCGACGACCTCTTCGGGTTCCCATCCGAGGATGCGCGAGCCGCCGCTGCTGTACGACGTGATCTGCCCTTCGGCATCGCAGGTGATGAAACAGTAGTCGGTGACGCCGTTGAAGATGGCCTTCAGTTTGGCCTCGTGGAGGCGGGCGATTTCCGCGCGGACGCGTTCGTCCTCAGTGGCCTGGCGGTCCCGTACCTGGAACGCCTTCATGTCCTGCATCAGTGACAGAAAACCCACAAGCAGCAAAATGAGGCCGGACGCATAGATGGGAAACTGGCCGCCGATAGTCGCCACCTCAGCCGACCAACCGGGGTTCAGCGCGGCCGCCAAACGAAACACCTCGCCGAGCATCAGGACGCCGACGCCAAGCAAAAGCGCCGCGTAACTGACGGCCTTCCCGCCGACACGTCTCCAGACGAGTGTCGGGATGGCGATCAGGGCGCCGACCAGGACGGTCAGACGGAGCACAGAATACGGCACGCACCAGTCGATCAAAACTCCCCCAGACCCATCCCTTCTTAGCGCGTGTCTCGCGGTTCAAACAGCATCCCTCAGCACCCGTTTATCGGCAGAGAAACGCGGCGGCCTTGAGCAAAGGTACCCAGCGGCCCACGGTCGGGCGGAAAAGGTTCCAGAATTCTTTTACGCCAGGGACAAAAAAAGGTTCCGGGACAAAAAAGGTTCCTGGAACCTTTTTTCCGCCTTGGACGCCTGGGATGGGCTACAGCGCATCTAGTCTTGCGGAGATGCGGTGCCAGTGGGTCCCACGCCAGAAGACCTTCGCGCACCGCCGGCAGCGGAAGAATTCGTCGCACCAGTTGAAGGTGCGGGGCGGCACTTCCGGTCGCGCGGCATCTTTGGAGATCGGCTGCAGACGGCCGCCGCAGGCCATGCAGCGCGGCTGACGGCATGGAAGCGACAGCGCCTGCGCCACGTACCGCAACTGCTCGAACTTGGTCTTTCCCGCCGGGACGAGCACTGCCCGGACGCGTCCGGACCGAATCGCGCCGTGCCGGGCGAGTTCGGTATCGGCCGTCAGGAGGATGCGTCCGCTCGCCAGGGCTCGTCGCAGGAGTTCCGCGTCGTCGATGCCTTCGACCCAGGCGGCGTCGTAGCCTGCGGCGCGAAGCCAGCGTGCCAGCCCGCCCAGCATCGCGTCGCACCAGAACGCAGGCACTTCGTCGGTCTTGGCCTCATCGGTCGCCATAGCCAGCCTGCGGGCGCAAGCGCCTGTCGAGTCCGGTTCGAGCCCGCTGCGGGAGCGCCGGGGCATCCTGATCCGGCGCGTGCTCCGCCTCCTCACGCCCCGAACTTCGCGAGGCGGCCGGCATGGGCCAGGGCAAGCGGCATCAGATGGATGCTCGGCCGCAGGCCCAGGCCGCCCTGGATGCACGCGATCTCGTTGAACTCCGCGACGGCATCGCGCCGGACGGTCCTGGCCGACAGGAGCACCGGCACCGGGTGCCACGAGTGGACCTTCATGGCCGACGGCGTCGAATGGTCGGCGGTCACCGTCAGGACATCGGCCCCGATGTTCTCAAGGGCCGGCAGCGCCGCGTCGGCCTCCTCGATGTAGGCGACCTTGGCTTCGAAGTCGCCGTCCTCGCCTGCCTTGTCGGTGTGCTTGTAGTGGAGGAAGAAGAAATCGTAGTCGTTCCACGCGGCGGCCAGGCTGGCGACGTCCTTGGCCACGTCGTTGCAGGCATCGAGGGCCTCCATGCCGACGAGTTTCGCGACGCCCCTGTACATCGGCGTGCCCGCGACCACGGCCGCACGAAGGCCGAACCGCTCCTGGACGCTCGGCCAGTTCGGGCGCCCGGCGAACCCGCGCGAGAGCACCATGTTGGCCTTCTCCTCGTCGGCCAGGACCTCACGCGCCCGCGCCAGAACCTTGCGAACCACCCCGGCCACGCGAGCGGTCTCGGCGGAATCATCCTTGACCTGGACCTCGCGCGGCGGCACGCCCGTGGCCTGCGGGTCCGTATCCTCGATCCCACCGCCAAGCCCCTCGCCGCGAAGGACCAGCAGGGCCCGGTGTTCCTTGACCGGCCTCCAATGGACTTCGACGCCGTCAACGTCCGGGATCGCGTCGGCGAGTTTGGCGACGAGGCGTTGGCACTCCTCGTTGGGAATGCGTCCCGCGCGGCGGTCGGAGACGTTGCCGTCCGAGTCGATGGTGCAGAAGTTCAGCCGCGCCGCCACGTCACCGACCTGAAGGTCAAACCCGACGCCCGCCGCAGCCAGCGCCCCGCGGCCGCACTGGTACTCGATGGGGTCGTAACCGAACAGGCCCAGGTGCCCCGGCCCGCTGCCGGGCGTCACGCCGGGATAGACGGGCTCGAGAAGGCCGCAACACCCTTCGGCCACGAGGCGGTCGGCGTTGGGGGTGCGGGCGGCCTGAAGTTCGGTCAGGTCCTCGGGCCCCGCCTGGATGCCGCCGACGCCGTCCCAGACGAACAGGATGATCTTCGACCCGTTGTCCTGAAGCAGATCCGCCAGGTCCATACTCGCCATGAGAGTCTCCTGCTCCGAGAGGATGCCCGCCAAGCCCCCGTCTATGCGGTACGACATAAGTTTCTTGAAATTGGTTCGCGGCGGGTCTCCGTACCCGCCGCGGAGATGCACCGTTTTGCGCGGTGGGTGCGGAAACCCACCGCGCAATGACCTGCTACACTCGAACGTGAACTGCTCTCGCGGGTGCTATCGCTTCTTGATGAGGATGAACATCTGGCGGTCGCCTTGGCGGACGAGCATCGGGATGCCCTTCGCCAGGTCGGCTTTCGCGAGCGCCGCCTTGAGTTCCGCGACGGTCGTCACCTTCTTGCCGGCTACCTGAAGGATAAGCATCCCCTCGCGGAGCCCCGCGCGCGAGCCGATCCCGCCGGGATCGGCGCTGGTAATCAACACACCCTGGCCGCGCTCATAACCGTACCGTTCGGCGGCCTCGTCGGTGACGCCGCTGACCTCGATGCCAAGGTCGTCGATCTCGGCCGGCGCACCGGGCCTGGCCCGGGCCACGACCTGGGGCTGGTCGCTCCGCTTCTCGACCTTGACCTGGAGCGTCCGGCGTTTGCCGTCACGAATGATGACCACGTCGGCCTGGGCCCCGGGGTCGGTCCACGCAACGGCGGACTGAAGGTCCGCCGGGTTGGTGACGCGCTTGCCGTTGAATTCCAGGATGACGTCGCCGACCTTGGCGCCGGCCTTGCCGGCCGGCCCGTCGTCAAAGACCTGGCTGACGAGCACGCCTTCCTTGTCCTTGAGTTTCATCGACTCGGCCATGTCCTTGGTGAGCGGCTGAATGCCGACGCCGAGCCACCCGCGGACCACGGTGCCCTTCTCGCGAAGGCGTTTGGCGACCTCGCGGGCCATGTCGATGGGGACGGCAAAACCGATGCCCATATACCCGCCGGAGCGGGTGGCGATGGCGGTGTTGATGCCGACGACCTCGCCGTTCATGTTGACGAGCGGCCCGCCCGAGTTGCCGGGGTTGATGGCGGCATCGGTCTGGATGAAGTTCTCGTAGTCCGTGATGCCGACGCCGTGGCGACCGGTGGCGCTGATGATGCCGCTGGTCACCGTCTGCTCCAGACCAAACGGCGCCCCGATGGCCAGGATCCAATCGCCGACTTCCATTTTCTTGGAGGCGCCGAGTTCAGCAACCGGCAGGTTGCCGGCCTTGATGCGGATGACGGCGATCTCGGTGGGGGGGTCGGTGCCGATGACCTCGGCGTCGAACTCGCGGCCGTCCGCCAGGCGGACGGTGATCTCGTCGGCATCTTCCACCACGTGGTTGTTGGTCAGGATGTAGCCGCCCGAGTCCACGATGACGCCGGAGCCCAGGCCCTGGCGCTGGAACTTGCGTTTGCGGTCGCCCTGCCCGCTGCGGTTGTCGAAATAGGGGCCGAAGAAACGCCGGAAGAACTCGTCCGTCCCGAACGGCCCACGCGACGTCTCGACCGTTTGCTTGACGCCGATGGCGACCACGGCGGGTTTGACCCGCTTGGCCACCGCCCGGAACCGTTCCGACAGGCGGTCCAGATAGGCCGGCATCGGCGGAAGCGGCGGCGCCTCCTCGGCGGCCCGCGCTTCGGGCGGCGCCACACGCTCGGCAGGAGGCAAGGTCAGATTCAACAGGATCGGAATCGCCACACCCCCGATCACGATGATCCCCAACGCCATCACCAGGACCAGCAGCAGTCGAACGTCACGCATGCGAAACCTCCTTCACGCCCGGTGCCACAGTCAGGATCGGCCACCTGGGCACTTTCACTATCCATCCATCACACGCGGCCGGTGGGCCACCTTATGCCCCATCTTACGCTGCCGGGGCATGGCGAGGCAAGGCGATTTCGACTCCCCGAACGGCCCCGGGTGTGGCAACGATTTCTGGCATGGGACGATTTCCTGCGGCTTGGCCTCTGTGGTGGTTGTAGCGCCGGGGTTTATCCCCGGCGCATCCTGGCCGGCGCCGCCAACGGCCGCCGGGCATAAAGCCCGGCGCTACAACCGGCTGCGCTCGCCATAAAAACTGGCCACACCCAACGGCCCCGGGCCGCCAATCGCCTGAGCCTTTTCGCTTGCATCGTGGAACCCGATTCGTATGGTACGATGCAACAACGCGGGGGGCCGTAGCCGTTCGTCGTGCGGCAACGCATGAGGAGGGCACCGTGGACCGACGCAACAGGCGAGGCGGTGGTGGCCGACGCGAACACCGCCGAGGCGGAGCGCCACGACCGTCAGGCGATGAACGGCTCAGCCGGTTCCTGGCGTTTGTGCTCCGGCACCATCCGCAGGAGATCGACCTCGCGCTCGATGAGACGGGTTCGGCCGATCTCGATGCCGTCGTTGCGGGCCTCCGCGCCCGTCCCGCCTTTGCGGAGACGACGCGAGCGAACATCGAGCGTCTCGTGGCCGACGGCCCCGGCACCGTCCGGTTCGAGATCACCGGCGACCGCATCCGCGCCCGTTACGGCCACAGCCTTCCCCAACTTATTGAGTACCCGCCGGCCGATCCTCCCGAGAACCTCTTTCACGGCACCACGCCGGAGAGTGCCGAGACGATCCTGGCGGCGGGCCTCAAGGCCGGCGACCGGCAGCGCGTTCATCTCTCGGTCGATACGCCGTCGGCCCGTGAGGTAGGGCTGCGGCGGTCGCCGGCGCCGGTCATCCTGCGGATCGATACGGCCTGCGCTTCGGGCGTGGGCGTTCGGTTTTACCGGGCCGCGCCGTCGGTGTGGCTGTGTGACAACATTCCGCCCGAGTGCATCTCCCGCGTCGAATAACTCCCCCCCATGGCGCAGGCAACTGCGGGGCACCGGCTCCGTGCGATGCGGCATTGCTTTTTGCATAGCCTGCGAGCGAACCAGGGCTTATACTTGAGTCGTCGATTACGTTCGACCCGGACACCACGAATCCGAGGTCTCACGATGGAGCGACCGACGGTGATGCGTGTGCTTCGGCTCTTGGTGCTGGTCGGCTTGGCCCTGCCGGCCCTGCTCGGGGCGGGGCCGGACAAGGAGAACGCCGCCGCCTCAGCGCCGGACACACCGACCCCTGAGACCGAGCCGCCATCCGAGCGGCTGCTCGCGGCCCGGATTCCCGTCAGCGGCATGATTGACGAAGCGCTGCGGACCAGCGTCGGCCGCCGCGCGGGCGAGGCCGTCGCCGACGGCAACCGGTTGCTCATCTTCCACATCACGTCCAACGGCGGGTTCCTGGGCGACGGACTGGAACTGAGCCGCCAGATCGAACGTGTCGCCCGCGACGGCGTCCGGACCGTCGCCTACGTGGACTCGAAGGCCTACAGCGCCGCCGCCATCGCCGCGTTCTCGTGCCAGGAAATCGTGATGAGTCCGGAGGCCTCGGTGGGCGCCTGCACGCCGTATGCCGCCATTCCCCTCGGCGGACCGCAACCCATGGAGGAGCCCGTCCGGGCCAAGATGGAAGGCACCATCGTCGAACGCATGGAGAGTTTGGCCGAAAAGCACGGGTATCCGGCGGCACTGCTCAAGTCCATGGTTACCATGGCGACCGTGGTCGTCGAGATCACGAACTCGGGGACCGGCGAGACGAAGTACATTGAGGAGCAGGACCTGTTCAAGTTCAGCGGCGACTGGAAGAAAGGCAAGGTCATCGTCTCGGCCACCGAAGTGCTGACCGTCGGCAGCGAGAAGGCCAAGCGGTACGGCCTCGCGCAGCACGTTGCCACCAACCTGAACGACCTGTACGACCTGTACCCGATCGAGGGCCGCATCATCGCGTATCCGGTCACGCTGAACGAGACGATGGTCGTGTGGCTGAACAACATGTACCTGAAGGCGCTGCTGGCGCTCATCGGTCTGCTGGGCATCTACGTCGAGTTGAACACGCCGGGTTTCGGCGTGCCGGGATTGGTGGGGATCGTGGCGTTCGGCATTCTGTTCGCCGCATCGTTCCTGGCGGGTGAGCCGGGCTGGCTGCCGCCGCTGCTGTTCCTGGCAGGGATGGCGATGCTGGCGGTGGAGTTGCTCGTGACGCCGGGGTTCGGAATACTTGGCGGCGCCGGGCTGGTGCTTCTCGTTGCGAGCATCGTTCTGGTCCTGCCGAATCTCGAAGGCGTGCCGAAGCGGGACTTCGAATGGACCGACCTGCATAACAGCCTGGCCCTGACGGCCGGGGTCCTGGTGACGTTCGTCGTCGGCGCGATCGTCCTGGCGAAGATCCTGCCGAGAGTCCCGATCCTGGGACGGCTCGTGCTGGCGCCCGGCACGGTGTCCGACGGTTCAAGCAGCGGTGCGGCGGCCGCCCAGGAGGCCGGGGCACGCGTCGGCGACACCGGCCGCACGGTCAGCAAACTGCGGCCGTCGGGCAAGGCGCGGTTCGGCGACCGCCTCGTGGACGTCGTGGCGGAAGGCGAGTTCCTGGATGCCGGCGCCGCGGTACGCGTGGCCCGCGTGCGAGGCAACCGGATTGTCGTGCGGCCGGTCGGCGAAGAGGCATCGGCCTAGAGGAGGAGTCGGGGTATGACGGTCCTGGCGTGGGAGCCCACGTGGTCACTAATCGTCATCGCGTTCGCCTTGGGGATCATCTTTGCGGTTGCCGAGGTCTTTCTACCGAGCGGCGGGCTGCTGACGCTTCTATCGGTCCTGAGTTTCGTCGCCGCCGTCGTGGTGGGCTTCACGATGGGGGCAACCGAAGGAATCGTCGCGCTGGTGATCGTGGTGATCCTGGCGCCCACGCTTCTGTACGCCACCCTTCGCATCTGGCCGCATACGCCCGTGGCGAAGAAGATTATCCTGACGGGCCCGTCCAGCACAGGGAAGGCGGGGGACCTGGCCGACCTCGACCCCGGGGAACTGGTCGGCAAGGTCGGCGTCGCCAAGACGCTCCTGCGCCCGGCGGGGAAGATGGTCCTTGACGACCGGCAGATCGATTGCGTGACCGAAGGCGACCTCGTGCAGGCCGGCCGCAAGGTCGAGATCATCGAAGTTCACGGCGCCCGCGTCGTCGTCCGCGCCGTCGAGGAAAACCAGGAGGCGTGACGCCGCAGGCGTCGCGCACGTTAGCCGCCGGGCTTGCCCGGCGCGTCAAAAAAGGAGCGCACCATGTTGACCTCTCTTCACACAGCAGCCGGGTGGCTGGCGATGCAGCGACCGGGCGTCGGGGCGGACACGGATGAGTGGGGCCCCGGCACCATCGCCGTGGTCGTCGCGCTGATCATCGTCCTGCTGGTCATCAGCCTGTTCCTGCTTCAGTTCATCGGCCTGTGGATCCGGTCGATCGCGTCGAAGGCCGGCATCGGCCTGCTCGACCTGGTTGCGATGCGGCTGCGGAAGGTGGACGTCCGCGTCATCGTCGGGACGAAGATCATGGCCGTTCAGGCGGGCATCCCGTGCCAGACACGCGACCTCGAAAGTCACTACCTGGCGGGGGGCAACCCCGTCAAGGTCGTCCGGGCCTTGATTGCGGCCGACCGGGCCAACATCAAACTCGACTTCAAGACCGCCGCCGCCATCGACCTGGCCGGTCGCGACGTTCAGGAGGCCGTCCACACGTCCGTCCTGCCGAAGATCATCGACTGCCCGAACCCCGAACTCGGCCGGCCGACCGTGGACGCCGTCGCCAAGGACGGCATCCAGGTCAAGGCCAAGGCCCGCGTCACGGTCCGGGCCAACCTCGAGCGGCTGGTCGGCGGGGCGACCGAGGAGACCATCATCGCCCGCGTCGGCGAAGGCATCGTCACGACCATCGGCTCGTCCGAGAGTTACAAGAACGTTATCGAGAACCCCGACTCGATCTCCAAGCGTGTCCTCGAGAAGGGCCTCGATGCCGGCACCGCCTTCGAGATTCTCTCGATTGACATCGCCGACGTGGACGTGGGCGAAAACATCGGTGCCAAACTCCAACTGGACCAGGCCGAGTCCAACCGGCGCATGTTCCTGGCCGAGGCCGAGAAACGCCGCGCCGCCGCCGCCGCGCGCGAACAGGAAATGGTGGCCCTCGTCGCCGAGAACCGGGCCAAGGTCGTCCTGGCGGAGGCCGAGATCCCCAAGGCCATGGCCGAGGCGTTCCGAAGCGGCAACCTCGGCATCATGGATTACTACCGCATGAAGAACATCCAGGCCGATACCTCGATGCGCGACTCGATCGGCCGAAGCGCCGAACCGCCCAAGCCGACCGAACCCGGCGCCTGAGAAGCCACAAAACCAGACCGGGCCGGCCGCCCCTCGCCGCCCCGGACGGAGCCAGCGATGGAAGAGTGGATCCCGTTCGTACTGTTCATTCTGCTCATGCTCGGCGGAACCCTGCTGAAGCGATACGTCGAGAAACAGCAGGCCCAAAAGAACGCCGCCGGGCACGGGACCCCGGCCCGTGCGCAAGAGCCCGCGCAGCCCAGGCGGACCGCCGTTCCGCCCCAGTTGGGTGCCGGGCGTCCTCCGACACCTGCGGCGCCTCGCCGCCCGGTGCCGCCCGGTGCTGCCGTGGCGCAGCGGGCCATGCGGCAGAAAGTCGAACGTCGCGGTACGCCTGCTCGTGCGGCGCGCGGCCGGTCCCGGGCCGAGGAGAAAGACGAACCGGCGCCGGTCGCGCAACTCGAGCAGCGGCACCTCGCATCGCTCAAGGCCGCTGAGGTCTCGGCCCTTCGCGGCCGCACGATGCGCCTCGCCACCGAACGGCCGGCGGCCGCGCCCCGACCCCGGCCCGCGTCCAGATTTCTCGGCAACATGCTTCGCGGCAAGCACCTATCTCGCGCCATCGTCCTGTCGGAAATTCTTGGTCCGCCCAAAGGACTCGGCGACCTGTAGGCGAGCAGCGCTTCCGTTCTGAGCCGCGCCCGGCAATCTGAGCCGCGCCCGCAAGGAAGCGGCCGCTCCCTGGCAGTCGCGGCTCTGTTACGCCACGCGGCTCTGTTACGCCACGCGGCTCTGCTGCGACGCGCGGCGTTACCCCTGCGCGAACAATTCCCTTGAGAAACCGTCGGCGGTAGCCTTATCATCATCTCAAGACCTCCGGGTGACACACGGATGAGCGACAACACCCAATCCAACGAATCGACCCTGCGCCGGCACCTCGAAGTCCTGCTTGGGGTCATGCGCCGGCTGGCCTCCGAGCCGCGTCTGGATCCGCTCCTCGGGTCCATCGCCGAAGAAACCTGCGAACTGCTGGATGCCGAGCGGACCACGCTCTTCCTCTACGACGCGGGAACCGACGAACTCACCAGCCGCACCGTCACCGAGAGCGAGATCGAGGTCATTCGCTTCCCCGCCGACCGCGGCATCGCCGGGGCCGTCGCACGCAGCAAGCGGCCACTCATCATTCCCGATGCTTACGCCGACCCACGGTTCAACCCCGACGTGGACCGAAAGACCGGCTGGCGGACCCGGGATATCCTGGCCGTCCCCATGACCAATCTCGAAGGCGAACTCGTCGGCGTGCTCGAGGCCCTCAATAAGCGTGCCGGCTCGTTCACCAAAGACGACACGGCCCTGCTGACGGCCCTGGCGGACCAGGCAGGTGTGGCGCTGGAGCGTGCGCGGCTGCTGGAGGAGTTCCTCGCCAAGCGCCGGCTCGAGGACGAGATGGAACTGGCCCGCGACATCCAGATCGGTCTCCTGCCGCAGGAAGCACCCGGCCTCGACGGTTTCGACCTGGCCGGCTGGAGCCAACCGTCCGAATACGCCGGCGGTGACTTCTTCGACATCTTCACCTGGGGCGACGGACGTGTCGGCCTGATGCTCGGCGATGCCGTCGGACACGGTGTCGGGCCGGCGCTGCTGGCCGCAGAGACCAGGGCGCTCGTGCGGGCCCTGGCCCTTCGGGAAAGCCGGCCGGACGTCGTCCTGTGCGACACTAACCGGCTGCTGGCCGCCGACGTCGGCGAGGGCCGCTTCGTGACGCTCGCGCTGGCGGTCGCCGACGCCGCCGAGGGCACCGTCTCCTACGCCAGCGCCGGGCAGGGGCCGATAGTCCTGATGCGTGCCGACGGCCACCACGAACAGTTTAACGCCACGGGGCTTCCGCTCGGCATTTTGCCGGACGCACCCATCGAGGCCGGCGAGCCGATCAGGCTCGCGCCCGGCGACGCGTTCCTCCTGATTTCGGACGGCATCTTCGAGTGCGAGACGGCCGGCGGCGGAGACCTCGGCATGGACCGCGTACTCGCCAACGTCCGCCGGCACCTGGGCGGGTCCGCCGAGTCGGTTATCCGGGCGCTCGAGGACCTGACCGAATCGGTCAGCCCGGACGGCCGGTTCCGCGACGACCGTACCATCGTCGTTACGAAGCGCGTCTGACGAGGTTGCCGGGAACCTGGTGCGGCGGGTCGGTCGCCTTCTCGGGTCGCCGGGACCGTCGCGCAAGGCGTAAACGAAGACACCTGCCATGGCCGAGCCTGTAAGCAGCGATCGATTCGACCGAGCGACCGATCCGGAGTACGCAGCCGTCTGTCCGACGGCCGTCCTCGCCGTAATCGTGGGCGTGTTGGGGGCGACGGCTTTTCTGGTGGCGCCGCTGGTTGCGGTGCCGGTCGTGGCGATCGTGCTGGGTCTGGCGGCCCATCGGAAGATCCGCAAATCGCAGGGCGTCCTGGTCGGGCGGAAACTGGCCCTGGCGGGGATCGTGCTCGGAATCGCAACAGCGGCGCTGGGCGGCGGGTACCACCTCAGCATCTACCTGGGCGAACAACGGACGCTCGAGGACCTCAAGACGCAGGCTTCCGAGATGATCGACGACATCCTCGCCGGCCGGTATAAGAACGTGTTCGAGAAACTGCCGGACGATTCCGTTCAACGCAGGGTGGGGGTCGAGCACTTCGGCAAAGCCATGTCCGATCTGTTCGAAGGCGGCGGCAATCTGGTCCAACGCAACCTGAGGTCGCTTCAGATCCTGCCTACCGAACAGGGCGGCCTCGTGGCGCCGGCCGAGATGTGCGTCAGGCTCGACCGCCGCACCCTCGAGATCACCCTGTGGTTCCGCCGGGAGGACGACGGACGGTGGCAGTTCGCGGGCGTAGGCGGCCATGAGACTTTCGAGAGCATCGCGAAGCATGCCGGCCAGGACAGCCCGGCCCCCCTCCCTGCGCCCTATCAGCGTGGCCACGGGCACGGCCACCACCACCACTGAGGGAACCGCCATCCCGGCGCGTCGGCCCTGACCGCCCTATTGCTTGACGCGCCGAATCGCGGCACCCAGGCGGCGGAGTTTGCGCTCCAGGCGCTGGTAGCCGCGGTCCAGATGATACACCCGCGAGATGGTCGTCTTGCCCCCGGCCACAAGGCCTGCGACGACCAGAGCGGCCGAGGCCCGCAGGTCGCTGGCCATCACCTCTGCGCCCGACAGGGCCCGCGTCCCGTGGACGACCACCGCGTTGCCCTCCTTGCGGATCTCGGCGCCCATGCGGCCGAGTTCGGCCACGTGCATGAACCGGTCGGGGAAAATCTTCTCGGTCACGACGCTGATGCCGTCGGCCACCGTCAGCAGCGCCATCATCTGGGCCTGAAGGTCCGTCGGGAAACCGGGGAACGGCAGGGTCGTCACGTCAACGCTCTTCGGGCGGCGGCGCGCGCGGACGCGGATCGTGTTGTCGAAATGCTGGACCTCGATGCCGATCTCGCGCAGCACGCTCACCAGCGCGAACAGGTCGTCCCACCGCGCGCCCTCGACCGTCACGTCGCCGTGCGTTGCGGCTCCGGCCAGCAGGAGCGTCCCGGCCTCGATCCGGTCGGGGATGACCGTGTGCTCGCAGCCCGTCAGGTGGTCCACTCCCTCGACCACGAGGCGCGGCGACCCGAGCCCGTAAATCTGGGCCCCCATCTTCACAAGCACGCGGGCCAGATCCTGGACCTCCGGCTCGCACGCCGCGCAGTCGATGACGGACGTACCTTTGGCAAGAACCGCGGCCATCAGGATGTTCTCGGTCCCCGTGACGCTGGACCCGAACGGCCCGCCGAGGTACATCTCGGTCCCGCGCAGCCGCCGGCATCCTCCGACGATGTACCCGTGCCGGATGCGGATTCGCGCGCCGAGCGCCGCCAGGCCCTTCAGGTGCAGGTCCACCGGCCGGTCGCCGATGGCACAGCCGCCCGGAAGGCTGACCTCCGCCTTGCCGCGCCTCGCCACGAGAGGCCCGAGGACGCAGATGCCGGCACGCATCGTCCTCATGATCTTGTACGGTGCACGGTTGCGGGTGGTGCGGCGAGGACTCCGCAGGATCATGTCGCCGTCCGGTTCCCGCTCGACGCGGACGCCGAGCGTCTTCAGGAGGCGTGTCATCGTCCGGATGTCGGCCAGGTCGGGCACGTCTTTCAGGCGCATGGGTCCCTCGGCCAGGATCGAAGCGGCCATGATTGGCAGGGCAGCGTTCTTGGCGCCGCCGGCGCGAACGCGGCCTTTCAGGCGGCGTCCGCCTGTGACGACCATTGCATCCATGAGCCTCTCGCTCCTCTGGGTCTTCAAACAGCGCGCGCCGGACAAGTCCGGCGGCTACTGACCCAAGTAAAACTAATGTCCTACACGTTCAAATGCCGATGTCGG
>CAZIJC010000050.1:0-27373 GCA_964539385.1 uncultured Anaerolineales bacterium
CTGGAACCTGCAGCGAGGGAATATTCCCTTGACGGGACGACGTTGTTCATAGAAGAGCTCGGGCAATTGCTCGGCGAGATATCAGAGGACGAGGCCCAACGCAAACGCCCGATGCTAAGTGCTGTGGCCGTGAGGAAATCAGGAAAGCCGGGTTCGGGATTCTTCAAGCTGGCTCGCAGCCTCGGCAAACTAGAATCGAACTCAAAAGAGGAACAGGAGCGTTTCTGGCAGCGTGAAAAGGAGGCGGTTTGCAAGACTTGGGAACCGATATTTCGCCAAGAGGTCTGAAACAGCAACCCAAGTCAGGTACGGGTTCTGGGGACACAATACTTAATTCCCCCTGGGCTTTCGCTTCGGGCCGAGAACCGGCGTGTACCCCGGAACCACCACTCGTGCCAACCATGTCATGCCCATACGCTAACGCATAGACCGAGGCAAGTCAAGCCGAAGTAAGTATTGTGTCCCCAGAACTCCCTAGCCAATGCCCATATTGTCAGGTTCGTCTTCTCCTTGGGTGGTGAACTCGATGTCCGCCACACCTTCCTTCGCTGAGAAATCAGTGGCTCTCAGGTGAAAATGATCAACCTCCCCCTTCTTCAAACCCTCCAGCAGCGACACCAGTTCGTCAATCTCATCAGCACATAGGGCAATTGACAAGTCTAGCCATCCGCTTTCAAACCTCTCAAACTTCATATTCATCGCCTGCTCCTCAGTCATCGGGTTCGATATGCCTCCTGCCACCGGAGGCGTCATCGGGGTCGTGCCAATGCGGGCCTCGTTCCTTTCCTCCTTCGCGTCCTTCTCTATCCCAGCGGCGGCGGATATTCCCAGGAGTTCCGGGGCAGGTACTTAACTCCTCCGCCTCTCAGGCTGCGGTCCCGGCTTCTGCGGCCGCAGCGTGCGGCCGAGCGGGGGCGCCGGATGGTCGAGGAACGGCGGGGAGTTCCGGGTGACATAGGCCTTATCTCGCTTTGCCGTTCGGCTTCGGGCCGGGCATTTCCGGGGAGGCAACGCCGAACTCGGCCAAGCCCCCTGCCCGGAAGGCTTTCCTATCGTGCGTATACAGTAATGCCCGATGCCATGCGCGTCAAGGGGGAGGACATGCAGGAACGTTGGGTATCAGGGCTCCGGCGCCTGGCCCTCGCGGCCGTAGTCGTCTTCGTGGCGGGTCTGGTCGGAGGGGGACCACTGGCCGAAACTCACGACGAGCATGCGCCAGGGGCGGTCGTCGGCCCAGAAGCGGTGACGGACGCCGGGAGGGATGAGAAACTCGTCGTGGGCGGCAGGGTGGTGGACGCGGCCGTCGATCTCCACCGCCGCGCCGTCGTCGAGGAAGTGAAACAGTTCGTACCGCGTGCCGTGCGAGTGCAGGCTCGATCGCGAGCCGGGCCTGACGGACGTGAGGTCCACCGAGCACGGCTGGTTCCGCACGAGCATAAAGATATCTCCCCACGGCCGCTCGGACCGAATCGTCTCCTGCCCCTCTCGCGGATCGCTTTCGCTCATGAGTGGTCTGCCTTTGCGAACGGATCCTCGCGCGGCGGGCAATCCTGCCTGCCGCGCACCACGCCGCCAGATCGCGGTGGGCAGGATTGCCCACCGCGCGGACGCGTACGGGTGAGGGCCGCCGGTTGCATTGTACCTTGCCTGGCCGGTGGGGCGGTGGCAATTCCAGGGGGAGGTATACGGACGGGCCGCCCGCCACGGGTCTTGAAAACCCTACACCGCCGGCCGTCGAGATGGTAGGGTTGTGTCGGCGAGCGGTTGTTGCACGCCAGGAGTCAGATAGACCATGCGCCCCGCAGGATCATCCCGTCCGTTTGTCACGGTCGCCCTGGTCCTGGCGGCTCTGACGGTGGGCATCCCGGCGGTCGAAGCGGCGCCCCCAACGCCTGCCGGCGGGTCGCGGGGCCTGTTCCATCCGCAGGACGCCAGGGTGTGGGACAAGTCGGGCCACACGTTCGTCTGGCGCGACGCGTGCGGAAACAGTATGGACGACCACCGGTTGACCGGCGGCTTCGAGTGGGAAGGCGACTCCCGCGACTTCATCGCCCTGGGCGAGGGATGGGTGCGGAACCGGCGCCGCGGCGGCCTGTTCATGCTCTCCTTCCCCGACGGCAACGTGCTCAACGCCGAGTGGAAGGTCAACTGGCCCAAGGGGCACGCCTGGCGAATCCGGTACGCACTGACCGACGTCGCGGCCACCCACACCACCAACGGCCTGACGTTCACGGTGACGGCGACCGACGGGTCGGGCAAGCGGCACACGCTCGTCGAGCGTGTCTTGAAGCCGCGCGACGAGCGGGTTTACGACGAGGCGATCCGTTTCACCTTTGACGCCAAGACGATCGCGTTCACCCACGACAACCTCGGCAAGGAGGTGTGGGACGTGCTGTGGATACACCCGGATGGGCTGGTGGTTCCGCCGCCCGGCGCCGTGCGGCGTGCCGCCAGGCCTGCGCCGAAGCCTGCTCCTCGACCGTCGCTTGCCGGGGCGTCGGTGGCGGCCTTGCGTGCGGCGGTGGAGGACCTGGGCCGCACGTTCCTCCCCCGTTATCCGCGCGGCAGGGAGTTCCTGGCCCGTATCGACCGCATTCAGGAGCGCATGGCCGAGGCGAAGGCGGACGCGGAGGCGAGTCTGGCGCGCGAGTTTGTGGCGCTTCGCCGCGAGGCGCTCGCCGCCAACCCGCTGGTCGTCGGTCGGCCCATCGTGTTCGTGGTGCGTCGCCAGTACCGCAGCAGTTTTCACGCCATCGACACGCTGTTTCACACGGGCGAGCAGAACACCGCCCGGTTCGAGGGCGGCGGGGCGATGAAAACCATCGACCTGGCCACCGGCAAGGTGACGACGCTGGTGGACGTGCCCCAGGGCGTTGCCCGCGACCCGGACGTGCACTTCGACGGCAAGCGGATCGTCTTCGCCATGCGCCGCAGCATCAAAGAGGACTACCACATCTGGGAGATTGGGGCAGACGGCGCCGGCCTGAAGCAACTGACCTTCACCGGGGGCGTCAGCGACTTCGACCCCATCTACCTTCCCGACGACAGCATCGTCTTTTCGTCCACGCGCGAGCCGAAGTACAACATGTGCAGCCGCGACATCGCCGCCAACCTGTTCCGCATGGAGCCGGACGGGGCCAACATCCACCAGATTACCCGGAACACGTTGTTCGACAACCACGCCGACCTGCTGCCCGACGGCCGCATCCTCTACGCCCGGTGGGAGTACGTGGACCGCAACTTCGGCGACGCCCACAGCCTGTGGACCGTCGGCCCGGACGGGACGAACCAGGCCATCTTCTGGGGCAACAACACGGCCTCGCCGGGCGCGGTGTTCAACGCGCACCTCATTCCCGGGACGCATCGCATCCTTTGCACTCTCGGCCCGCACCACGACCGGCTGTGGGGGGCGCTGGGCATCATCGACCCGTCTCTGGGCATGGACGGGCGCGGGCCGATCCTGCGGACCTGGCCCGCCGATGCCATCCGCCTGGCCCGGGCCGGCGGGCCGTTCGACTGTGACATCTACGCCCGCGTGCGGCCCAAGTACGAGGACCCGTGGCCCCTGAGCGCCAAGCACTTCCTGTGCTCGCGCATGACGGGTGTGGGCGAGCAGATGGGCATCACCCTGATCGACGTCTTCGGCAACGAACTGCTGCTGCACGCCGAAGGGCCGGGCTGTTACGACCCGATGCCGGTCGGCCGGCGGCCGCGCCCGCCGGTTGTCCCCCGGCGGCGTGACTTTTCGGACGCCCCGGGTCTGCTTTACGTCATGGACGTGTATCAGGGGACGCACATGCGCGGTGTCGAGCGCGGAACGGTGAAGCGGCTGCGCGTCGTCGAGTCGCCCGAGAAACGGTTCTGGTCGCCCGGCAGTTGGAACGGCCAGGGCTATACCGCGCCGGGCATGAACTGGCACAGTTTGGAGAACAAGCGGATCCTGGGCACCGTGCCGGTGGAGGAGGACGGGTCGGCGTATTTCGTGGTGCCGGCCGAACGGTTCGTCTACTTCCAGTTGCTCGACGCCGACGGCATGATGATCCAGTCGATGCGAAGCGGAACCGTCCTGCAACCGGGCGAGCGGACCGGATGCGTCGGCTGCCACGAGGACCGCCTGACGGCCCCGCCGAACCACCAGAGCCTGGCCATGTCGCGAGCCCCGCGAAAACTGGAGCCCTGGCACGGCCCGCCGCGCCTGTTCAGTTACATGGCCGAGGTCCAGCCGGTCTTCAACCGGCACTGCCTGAAGTGCCACGACTACGGCAAGAAGGGCGCGAAGAAACTCGTCCTGGCGCCCGACCGGACGACGTGCTTCAACGCGTCGTACAACGAACTGTGGCGCAGGAAGTACGTGCGGTGCGTCGGCGGCGGGCCGGCCCCGGTGCAGCAGGCGTACTCGTGGGGCGCCCACGCCAGCAAACTGGTGCAGGTCCTTCGCAAGGGGCACAACGACGTCAAACTCAGCCCCGAGGAACTCGACCGCATTGTCACCTGGGTGGACCTGAACGCGCCGTACTACGCCCACTATGCGTGCGCCTACCCGAACTCGCTCACCGGCCGCTGCCCGCTCGACGGCGGGCAACTCCGGCGCCTGAGCGAACTGACGGGCGTGCCTTTCGGCCGCCTGAAGGGTCATGGCAGCAATCGCGGGCCGCAGGTCAGTTTCGACCGTCCGGAACGCAGCCCCGCTCTGGCGAAGTTCAACGACAAGGGCGACCCGAAGTACGCCGAAGCCCTCGCCATCATCCGCGCCGGCCAGGAGATGCTCCGGAAACGCCCCCGCGCCGACATGCCCGGCTTCGTTCCGTGCGAGACCGACCGGCGCCGGCAGGCCAAGTACGTGGCGCGCCGCCGCATCGAGGCGGATAGCCGCCGGGCCATCCGCGAAGGAACCAAACGCTACGACGACCGGCCGACGCCGGGAACCGGCAAGGCCGACGGCGAGTAGTCGCCGGCGAACGGCGGGGGACGGGCCAGCGGCCACGGGCGTGGACCATAGCGGGCCGCAGGCATCTCGCGGGCGTGGTGGCCGCGTTTCTGGTACCGTTATGGGGCCGCCGAAAACCACATAAAAAGTGAACGTTTGTTCGCTCTAGTGTCGTTTTTTGCGGCTTTGGGGGGGGAGAAAAAAAAGATATCCGCCTGTGCGATTTGACTTTTCCGGGATTTGTGCTATAGTATCA
The DNA here is from genome assembly GCA_964539385.1 of uncultured Anaerolineales bacterium. Taxonomy (GTDB): domain Bacteria; phylum Planctomycetota; class Phycisphaerae; order FEN-1346; family FEN-1346; genus JAUVZF01. The sequence goes on from CAZIJC010000050.1 coordinate 5,184, forward strand.
CGTTGGTGTGGAGCAAAGGGGCAGATGGTTTGGGGGGACCGAACCGGCTGCCCTTTGTCCATGTCGTTCAGCAAGGATAGGAGGAGCATAGACACGGGCCCCGTTGTGGGGATACGAGGGGGCCCAGGACCGTTGGCCTTTAGAGGGAGGCCGGCGGGGCAAAACTGAATAGTTAAGCCGGATTCTAGTGGCGATTTCTGGAGGGAAAGCCTTCGGAGATCGTCTTTTTTGTTGCACGAACCAGTCCTTTTAGAGAGGCGAGCCATGTTGCGTCCGAAGGGAATGCTGATAGTCTCTGTTGTTTCACTTGCGGCGCTTGTTTTTGCCGTCTCGGCCCAGGCGGCCCCGATGGCCGGATTCTTCGGCACGATACACTACACGCTTACCGCAGGGGGCGACACGTTGACCGCCGAAGTCGATTACGCCGTCTACGCGCCGACCACTTACCCGGGCGTGGACCCGTCGCCAGGCGACTACGTCTATGTCTATCAGATTTTCAACGATGATGTGGCGAGCACGGTGGACGTGGCGTTCTTCAGCATCGGCCTCGAAGAGGGGAACGGCGCAGACCATGAGGGGGATGACACCTCCGAGGACGCGCCGGGGATCCCGGGCGGCCAGTCGCCGAGTCTTGCGATGATCAGCGGAACCAGCGTGTACTGGCTCTTCGACCCGCAGATTGACCCGGGCGAGTGGTCCACGACACTGCTCTTTACCAGTCCGGCCCCTCCGACGTGGAAGAGCGGGGCCCTGGCCGATGGCGGCCTGCCGACGCCCGGCGACGGTCCGCTGCCGTCGCCGCTGCCGGAGCCCGCGACCTTCGGCCTGATGGGCGTGGGTTTGGCGTTTGCCGTTTACACTCGTGTTCGTCGGCGGCGCTAGAGCCGCCTTTTGGTTTGGCGCCGGGCGCGGAAGCGCCCGGTGAAATCGGGACGCATCGCCGGTCGCCCGGCCAGGCAGGACCGGCGAACAAGGTGGGGTACCGGAAAGCACTCAGACAGATACCCCGAAAGGCAACCGGGCGGCTCTCCCCTCCGGATCCGCCCGGTGGCTTGAACGCGATCGCCGGTTGCCGGCTGAGCAGACCGGCGCGAGGAAAAGACGGAAAAGGAGAAACGCTATGTCCGTTTCACGAAGCATCTTGAGGACGCTGGGAGGCACGTTGGCGGTGGTCTTGGCCGGCGGGATTCTCGCATCGAGCGCGTTGGGGAGCCTGTCGATCGACCTGCGCGTGCGCACCAGCCCGCCGGGGGACCCACCGGTGTTCACCAACGGGGCGGCGATCGCGCCGGGTGCACCTTATGTATTAATGGAGGTCTGGGCCGTCGTGACGAACGGCAACGGAGACGTGAGAGACGATGGCCTGTGCAAGTTTTACTCGTCTTTCCTCAGCACCAACGGGGGCCTGATCAAGGGTGACCTGCTCTCCGCGTTCCCGGGGGGCAGCATGTGGTCGGCGGGCTACCTCGTACACGAGGGAGAGCAGCATGACCTGGACGGCGATGGGGACCTCGACATCGGCAGCAATGCCGTCGACGCCGTCTCGCCGCCGATGTACCAGGGCAAAGCCAGTGGTTTCATAGAGTTTTTCGACGAGCCCGTTCCCGCACTTGACCCATTTGGGGGCATCACGCAGGAGTATATCGACGATGTCTGGAAGCCGCTACATGACACGAACGAGTGGCATGTGGCAAACGTGGGTTTTTTCCCGGCGGCAGAGTGGAACGTGGAGTCCGATCCTGCCACCGGCCGGCCCGGCGTCGTTGAGATCTGGTCGCGGCCTCGGCAGTTCGCCCATGCGTCGTGGGAAGAAGACGGCCAGTTGAGCATCAACTTCCCGAATCCTGCCACTAAGGACTACGGCGTTCTGGAGACCGGCGATAAGGTCATTCTGTACGTGGCCTCCGAGGCGCACGGACCCGAAGGCGGGCCGTTCGAGGTTGGCCCCGGCGGTCCTCCTCTGCTGCTGAACGGGTCGGCCTCGACCGGCAGCATCAACTGGTGGGGCTGGGACTTTGACGGCGACGGCGACTACGAGATCGAAGGCGTGGGCGAGGAGCAGGTTGCCGTCACGTACGCCGACCTGCAGGCGATGGGCGTGTTGGACGGCCACTACCCCCATGCCAAGATGACCGTGGGCTGGTCGGCCAGCGACCCGGTCAACACGAATACGGCGGAGTTTGATTTCACGCTTGTCCCGGAACCCGCGACGATCGCGCTGCTGCTGGCCGGCTGCCTGGCAACAGGGATGCGCCGTCGGCGCTGATGGAGGCTGAGGCAACGCCGAGCCCCGCGCGAGCGGGTGAAGGCTGAGGCAATCGGGGTTTCCCGGGCGATCTGCGGTTTCGTAAGACGTCTCTGACACCGTCGCGCCGAGTTGAGTGCTGTGTCCTGATTGAAGGCGAGAGCGGGACCGGCAAACAACTCCCGGCGCGACGTTTGCGTTTTGCCGCTGCCCGGTTGCGCAGACCCCCTCGAAACTCTCTCAGGATGCGTGGCCCGTGTCGTCGGCCTTCAGCAGGCCGTACTTCTGGAGCCGGTAGCGCAGTTGGTCGCGGCTGATGCGCAGCAACTGGGCGGCGCGCGACTGGTTGCCGACCGCCAGTTCCATGGCCTGTTCGACGAGAAGGCGTTCGACCTGGCGGAGGTCCACGCCTTGCGGGCCGAGCAGGACGAGCGGCTGGGCCTCGCCGCCCTGGTCGTCGGTGGCGACGACGGCGGGGATCATCAGTTCCATCGGCAGGCTGTCGAGTGTCAGCCGCCCACCGCCCGAGAGCAGCGTCGCCCGCTCGATGAGGTTCCGCATTTCGCGAACGTTGCCGGGCCAGTCGTAGGCCTGCATGACGGCCAGGGCCGCAGGATCGATCCCCGTCACCTCCTTGCGAAACTCCTCGCTGTACCGCCTGATGAAACGCTCGACCAGGAGCGGAATGTCGTCGGCCCGCTCGCGCAAAGGGGGCAGCGTCACGGGGAAGATGTTGAGCCGGTAGAAGAGGTCTTCGCGGAACTTGCCCTCCGACACGAGTTGGCGGAGGTTTTTGTTGGTGGCGGCGACGATGCGGACATCCACGACGAGGTCCCGTGTGCCGCCCACGCGGCGGAAGGCCTTCTCCTCCAGGAACCTCAGGAGTTTGGCCTGGAGAGAACGAGGCATGTCGCCGATCTCGTCGAGAAAGATCGTCCCGCCCTCCGCCAACTCGAACAGGCCCTGTTTGCGCTCGCGTGCGTCGGTGAAGGCGCCCTTCTCGTGGCCGAACAGTTCGCTCTCCAGCAGCGTCTCGGGCAGGGCCGTGCACGTGATGTTCATGAACGGGTGCTCGGCCCGGGGGCTGTTGTAGTGCAGCACCTTGGCCGCCAGGTCCTTGCCGGTGCCGCTCTCGCCCTCCAGGAGGATCGTCCGCGCCTCGGAGACCGCAAGGTTCTTCAGGAGGCCCACGATCTCGATCATCTTCGGGCTGTGGGCCACGATCTGATCGAAGGCGAACTCCTGCATCCGGGTGGTCTGGAGGCGCCGCACCTCGGTCCGCAGATGCTTCGTCTCCAGGGCCTTATCGACGACGACCATCATCTCGTCGAGGCTGAACGGCTTCGACACGTAGTCGTGCGCGCCCAGACGCATCGCCTGGATGGCGACGTCGACGTTCGTGTAGGCCGTCATTATGATGACCAGGGTGTCGGGCCACTGGCGGCGGATGCGCTCCAACAACTCCAGACCGTCGGTGTCCGGCAGGCGGTAGTCCAGCAGGACCAGGTCGGTGGGCGCCTTGCCGAGACGCTTGAGGCCCTCCTCGCCGGTGGCGGCCGCTTCGGCCAGACAGTCGATCGTCCGGAGACGCTTCGCGAGCGCCGTCCGGACGCCTTCCTCGTCCTCGATGATCAGTACCGAAGGCTGTGCCATCGCTGACCCCCCGGCCGGTATCGGTTGACCCGCGCCCAGTGTACCAGCGGGCGCCGGGCGTTTCAATGGCCGCCGCGTCGTTGCAGGTTGAAACACCAGCACCGCGGCCGCCACCCGTAACACTTATTGAGCCTTGCAAAACTAATGTTCAAACCGGGGTGCCACGGTTTGCCTGTCAAACCGTGCGTCCGGAACCGCCGGCACGGATTGCGAGCAATCCGTGCCACCCGGCATGCCGAAAGCGCGGAACATTCGTTTTGCAGGGCTCAATAATCGGCATGGCTCGGCGGTTCGCTGGCGTGACGGATGACGCCGACGGAGCGCGGCACGAGAAGGTCGAACTCGCGCTGCCAGGAGACGGCGACGGCGGCGCCGTCGGCATCGGCCGCTTCTTGGGGCACGGCCGTCGCGGCCGTCTCGCCCGGTTCGATGCGCGTGTCGATGTCGTGACAGACGTCGCCCGCGCGGACGCCCTCGACGACCACCGGGACGGCCGAGCCGTTCTCGACGCGGACCGTATTCTTGTCCGTCCGCACCTTCAGGGCGCCCTCCAGGAACTCGGCCGTCGCGCCCAGCGGCACCGTCTCGTGGAACCGGTGGCGCACGTTCACGAGCAGGATGAACCGGGCGCTGTACTCGCCCAGGTAGCCGTGATACTCCGCGACGCGTTTGCTCTCGTCGGCCGGGTTGACGGCCTCCAGGATGACGGGCCGGCCGATGTACTGCTCGATCATCGGCTCGTAGGCGTTGGCGGTCTCGCCGACGAGCATCGTGCCGATGGCGCCGACCTGCCCGCCCTGGGTCTTCAGAACCGGGCTCGGCGACGTCTTGGCCGCCTGCTGGATACTCATGCCCATCGCGCTGGCGATGGCGTCGCGGAAGGTGTTGACGATGTTGCGTGCCCACCGCGCCACGCGGGTTCCCAGCGGCGGGTCGGCCATTCGGCGGGTCTGGCGGCAGCGCCGCCGGCGGGCCTTCTCGTCGAGGCGGTCCACGAAACGGTGAATCGAGAGGATGCGGTCGAGTTCCGCCTCGTAGATGAGAAACGAGTTCTTGGCCGGGCGCTCCAGGGGCGACTCGTACACCAGTTCCAGCCCCTTCGAGAAGACCTTCAGAAGCCCCCAGATGCGGCGGCCCGCCTGCTCCTGCAGCGTGACGGGGTGCCGCCGGAACGTCTTCAGGCACCGGTCCCGCTTCCGCGCCGCGACGAACGCCCCCACCAGCGCCACCACGAACACCACCGTCAGCGCCAGGGCGAAGGGGTTCTCGAGGACGAAATCGAGGATGCCGCTTCCCTCGCTCACGCTCTGCGGCGGCGCCGCCTGCTCGGCCAGGATGGCAAGATGGATCATGGGTGGCCTCCCAAGCGTCCCCGCGCTTGCGCTTGGGGCTTTGTTCCCCGCGCTTGCGCTTGGGGCTTTGTTCCCCGCGCTTGCGCTTGGGGCTTTGTTCAGTTCCGCGTTCCGAGTTCCGCGTTCCGAGTTTCGCGGGGAAACAGGCCCATGTCCTCCTCGATGCGCCGGGTGGCGAGGGACGCGTACTGCTCGGATAACTCCGTGCCGACCCATCGGCGCCCGTGGCGGGCGGCGGCCAGCAGCGTCGTGCCGCTGCCGGCGAACGGGTCGAGAACCACGTCGCCCGGCCTCGAGCACGCCAGGACGATGCGGTCTAGCAACTTCACCGGCATCTGGCATGGGTGCCAGCCCACCCGCTCCTTGAACGTGCCGCACACCCGCGAGAACGTCCACACGTCGTCGGGCAGTTTGCCTTTCGGGTTGGCACGCTTGTCGTTGTACTTCAGTTGCCGGTCGGACGGCACGCGGACGGCGTCGTCGTTGAAGGTAAACGCATGGGGGTCCTTGACGAAATAGAACAGGTGAGCGTGGCCGCGGTTGAACTTGGCCTTGCAGTTCTGGCCGAACGTGTAGCGCCAGATGATCCAGTTCCGCAGCGTGGCCCGCGGCCGCATCATCACGCGGACCTCGGCGGCGTACTCGTCGCCGATGGCGATCCAGAACGAGCCGCTCGGCGTGAGGACGCGAAGGCACTGGTCCAGCCAGCGGCGGGTCCACTTCAGGTACTCGGGTGGTGCAATGTTATCGTGGTACGTATCGTATTTGTACCCGATGTTGAACGGCGGGTCGGCGAACACCAGGTCCACGCAGCCCTCGGGCCACGTGGGCAGGACCTCCAGCAGGTCGCCTTGAACGATGGTGCCGAGCGGCGGCGCATCGGCCATTCGCGTTATCCTAACGGGTTGCGGCCCCCGGGCGGCGCTGCCCTGCGCCAGAGTTCTTTACAACGGCGGCGTCCGGATTATAATCGTCCCGGCGGCGGCTGCAAGCCTTTCGTCGCGCTTCAACGGTTTGGGCTCCAACGTAAGGAAACGTGAGGCTGATGCGCAAGCGCTACCTCGGGATTCTGCTCGTCTGTTTCCTCGCAGTTTGCCTCGCCTGTGTCTCCCGGGCACGGGCCGCCCGCCCGACCGCCGCCGTCGAAACGCTTCGCGCTCGTTGCCAGCAGATCCTCGCCGGCGCCGGACTCGCCAAGACGGTCGTTGCGGTCCACGCCGTTGCGCTGGCGGCCCCGCCCGAGCACGCCCGAAACGACGTGCTCTACAGCCTGCGGCCGGACGTGCCGCTCATCCCGGCCAGCACGATGAAACTGGTGACGACGGCCGCCTGTTTCGACCGCCTGGGTCCCGGCTGGCGCATCCGGACGCACGTCGGCCGCATCCCATCGACCACGCACAAAAGCAAGTGGGACCTGGCGGTCATCGGCGGCGGCGACCCGAACTTCTCCGGACGCTTCTACGCAGGCGACACCCTCGGCGCGTTCCGCCGCTGGGCCGAGGTCCTCAAAGGGCGCGGCGTGACGGCCGTCGAGCGGGTCATCCTGGACGACACGCTCTTCGACACCGTGCTCGTGCATCCGAACTGGCCGGCCAATCAGCGGGCCGAATGGTACGAGGCCCCCGCCGGCGCCCTGTCCATCAACGACAACTGCGCCAGCGTCCACGTGGCGCCGGGCAAGGTGGGTGGGCCGGCACGCGTGTGGCTCGAACCGCCCGGCGGCATCGCACGCATCACGGGCAGGATCCTGACCGTCGCCGACCGCAAGGCCCACCGGTTCAGCCTCGAGCGGGTGGTGGACGAGCGGGGCCTGGCGATCCGCGCCGCCGGCCGCTATTGGAGCAAGGCGCCTGCGGCGGTCGAGTTCCGCACGCTCGACGACCCGACTCGCGTCTTCGGCCTGGCCCTCGTGCACGCGCTTCGGGCATCCGGCATCGAGGTGACCGGGCCGGTGGTGCGTGCCCGGCTGGCTGCCCCCGGGGGCGCTGCGCGAAAGGATTTCGTCTGCGACCTGGTTCACGTCTCCCGCCTTGACGCCACCGTCGCCGTGGCCAACAAACGGAGCCAGGGGATGTACGCCGAGTGTCTGCTGAAACTGCTCGGCGCCTACGGCCTCACGCCGCACGTCACCACGCCGCTGCCGCCGCGGCAGGGTTCGTGGGGGAGCGGGGCCGAGGAGGTCCGCCGCTGGCTCTCGCAGCGCGGCGTGCCGAACGCCGGGTGCGTCTTCGACGACGGGTCCGGCCTGTCGCGCGAGAATCGGCTCACGGCCTTCACCGTGACGCACCTTCTGGGGCTGATGCACCGGCTGCACGGCGCGAGGTTCGTCCAGACGCTCTCGGTGGCCGGCCGCGACGGCAGCCTGCGCCGGCGCATGCGCGGCACCGCCGCCGAGGGACGCGTCTACGGTAAGACGGGCTACATTCGCGGCGTCAGCGCCCTGTCGGGCTACGTCTACGCCGCGAGCGGCCGGGTCATAGCGTACTCGATTCTGATGAACAATCTTCCCTCCGGCGCCCTCTGGAAAGCGCGCCTCGCGCAGGACAAGATCTGCCTGCGTTTGGTTGACATGTAGGCCGCCGCGCGCCGCGGCGCTCATGCGAAACGCACGGCCGTTGCCTGCCCAGCGGCGACGGTGAGGTGGTGGGCGTATGGTCACTTGGCCGGGCGAATCATTGGAAGTTCGTGATGTCGTCGTAGAAGGTCCTGCCTGCCTCGATGTTCTCTCGGGTGGCGGGCCGCAGATCGCCCGTCCTCTCGTCCTCCACGACGTGGCCGTACAGCCGGTCACGGCCGGGGGAGATGAGGAGGTAATCCTCCCTCTGCCAGCGCCATTTGCCGTCGGTGTTGCGATACCTTGCCGACAGTTCGAAGTGCTCCCTGCTCGCGAAACCGGTCCGGCAGGTCGGATCGACGGGGTTGTCGCGCACCTCGTAGTGCGGCTTGGGGCGAATCTCGAACCGGTAGTACAAGATGGGCTTCGGCGGCCGGAAGGCGTCGAGCACGCTGTCGGCTGCCTTCTCGTGCTCCTGCATGAAATAGGGCCCATAGGTCTTCGTTAGTTCGGCGCCGAAGGGGCTTGTCTCGGTGCCCGCTGGGCCCCAGCCTTCCCCCGTGGGTCCCATCAGGTAGTAAGCGAGATTCTGGTAGCCGTAGTCCTGGGCGCCCCCGTCCCGTCGGCTGTTCGGGGGATAGACGCCCCAGTCTGACTTGAAGGCGTCCAGGCCTACCGAGAGGCTCTGGATAATAGATCTCGTGCGATAGTCCACAAGGCTATAGCGACGATTTTCGCAGGCCTGCCTGACGGGCCCCACGACGTACAGCAGGAAGAGGACAGCCCCGATGCCGAGCAGCACGCGTGCCCAAGTCACTCGCTTGCGCCGGGGCTTGTCTGTTCCGTCGGCCTTCATCTGCGTCTTAGCCTTTCGGGTCCATGTCCGCGTGCTACGGCACCAGGAACGAGTCGTCGCCGGTTGTCCGGCAAGACACACATATTGTACCATGCAGGAGCGACAAGATCAAACGAAGTGCCGGGTCCTGCACCGTACGCCGGGGAGGGTCCGTGCCGTCAGGCACGATTGCGCTGTAGCCGCGGGCGCGAGCCCGTGGAAGGCTGCGTGCGGCCGGTCGAATCTTTTAGGGTTGCCGGGCCGGGCAGGGGGGTCTAATATCGACGGTGCGATTCTTCGCCGGGTGGCATGGCCACGCTTGCGTGGCCATGGGATTTCCCGTGGCATTGATACTCATGGCCACGCAAGCGTGGCCATGCCACCCAAGCGCAGCCGCGCCACCCGGCTATCGGCGTGCGCGGGGCGACGTGATGGGAGAACCCTTGATGTCCGACGTGCGGGCGGACGTTCTGGCAATCGGCTCTCTGGCGGCGAACACCTACTGGCACGAGAAGACGCCCGTCCGCCGCGAGTACGCCACCGCAACGCTCGTGCGGTCGGGTGACGTGGTCCTGGTGGTGGACCCCGGCTGGCCGCCCGACGTGCTGCAGGCCGCCCTCTTCTACCGCGCCGGTCTGGAGCCGTCGGCGGTCACGCACGTGTTCCTGACGCATTTCGATCCGGCGCATTTCGGCGGCATCGGCCTGTTCGCCGGCGCCGCCTGGTCGATGTACGGGGAGGAGATCCGCTGGGCCGAGGCCGAGGCGCCGGCCGGGGACGCGGGACGCCAGATCCTGGCGCGAATCGGCGAGGCGCCGGAGAAGTTCGCACCGGGCGTGGACCTGTTCCCCACGTTCGGCCACACGCCGGGCCATTGTTCGCTGCTCGTCTACACGGTCATCCAGAGCCTTATCGTCGCGGGCGACGCCGTGCTGACGCGCGACCACTTCGAGCGCGGCGACCTCGGCCGGAACCAATGGGACCTGGAGAAGGCGAAAGAATCGTTCCAGGACGCGCTCGAGATCGCCGACCTCATCGTGCCCGGCCACGACAACCTGTTTGTCTGCCGCACGCCCGGAGGGCTGCTGTAAAGCCAATGACGAATGCCCAATACCGAATGACTAATGAATGACGAAACGATAATGACGAATGGCGAAGGGCGTGGCGGGGTTCCTTTCTCGCCTCTCGCCCGGCCGGGTTGCTCGTGGCAAGCGCTGCTTCGTCATTCGTCATTGCCGTTTGATTCGTCATTCGGGCTTCGTCATTCGTCATTTGCGGGCCGGGAGGGCCGCCGATGTTGAGTGTCCTGGCCGAGTTTCCCTTTCACCTGCTGGCCATGGCGCTGCTGTTGGGGGCGTCGGCGTTCTTCTCCGGCGCCGAGACGGCGATGTTCAACCTTTCGCGGGAGCAACTGCGCGGCTTCCGCCTCTCACGGAGTCCGTTTCGCCGGGTCGCCGCCCACCTCATGGACAAGCCGCGGCGGGTGCTGGTGACCGTCCTTGCCGGCAACATGACGGTGAACGTGGCGTTCTTCGTCATGGGCGTGATGCTCATGCACAGGGTCGGCGTGCGGCAGCCGGAGGCGGTAGGCACGTGGCGGTTCGTCATCGGGACACTGACGCCGCTGCTGGTCATCGTGTTCGGCGAGGTCACGCCGAAGAGCGTTGCGGCCACGATGCCGGGCCGGCTGGCCCCCGTGGCCGGTCTGCCGCTCATGGTGCTCGGCTACGTTGTGCTTCCGGTTCGGCTCCTGCTCGGTTACGCGGTCGTTGTGCCGCTCACGCGTCTGATTACGGGCGGCCGCAGGCAGCAGCGCGGCTTCGTGACGACCGAGGAACTCCGGGCCATCGTCGAGGTGGCCGAAAACGAGGGCACCGTCTCCAGCGCCGAGAGCGACATGCTCGCCGACATCCTCGAACTCGGCCAGTTGAGGGTCCGCGAAGTCATGACGCCGCGAGTCGAGATCGTCGCCTGCGACGTCGGTACACCCACACCCGGCGTCCTGCCCGTCTTCAAGCGGTCGATGAAGACCAAGATCCTTGTGTACGAAGGGCGGATGGACAACGTCGTCGGCGTGGTGTACGCCAAGACGGCGCTGCTGAACCCCGAGGCGCCGCTGGCGGACCTCGCGAGGCCGGTCCATTACGTGCCGGAGACCAAGACGGTCGAGAGTCTGCTGAAGATGTTCCGATCGCGGCGGATTCAGTTCGCCGTGGTGGTGGACGAATACGGCGGCCTGGCGGGCCTTGTGACGCTGGAAGATTGCCTGGAAGAGATCGTCGGCGAGATCGAAGACGAGACCGACCGTCCCTCGGCCGAGCCGGTGCAGCGGCTGAGCGGATCGCAGTACCTGCTGGCAGGCAACCTCTCGATCCGCAGTTGGGAGGACCTGTTTGACATGGACCTTCCGGAGGGCGGCGGCCGGTACTCGACGGTGGCGGGGTTCGTGACCAGTTTGCTGGGGCGGTTGCCCCAGCGCGGCGACACGGCTCGCTACAGGAACCTGGAGTTCTGTGTAGAAGAGGTCCGCCGCCGGCGCGTGACGCGCGTCCGCCTGCGGCTGCTGCCGGCCGACGGTGCTGCCTCCGAGGCGGAAGGTGACGAGTGATGAACGCCGTGCTTGAACTGCTCGATCCGTGGGGCCTGTATCTGCTGGCCCTGGTCGGCATGGCCGTCGCCGCCCTGGCCAACGGCATGGAGACGGGCCTGTACCGTGTGAACCGGATCCGGCTTCGCCTCAGGGGCGAGCAGGACGACCACCGCGCCGCCGCCCTGCTCGCGCTTCTGAAAGACCTGCGCGGCACGATCATCGTCTGCCTCGTCGGATACAACGGCGGCGTCTATCTGACGACGATCGTGGTGACGACGCTCGTGGCGGCGTCGGGCTGGGTCGGAACGGCGGCCGGCGTCGAGGTGTTGGCGACGGCTATCCTGACGCCGCTCTTCTTTGTCTTCACGGACGTGACGCCCAAGAGCATCTTCGCCGTCGAGGCAGACCGATGGACGTATCCGTTGGCCCATCCGATGCGGTGGGCTTATGCCCTGCTGCGGGGCGTGGGGCTGGTGCCGGCCCTCAAGGGCGTCAGCAACCTGGTGCTGCGCATCGCCAAGGCCTGCGGCGCCGAGGCGGCTAACCCGTTCACGCCGCGACAGCGGCTCCGGGCCGTCATCCGCGAGGGCGTGGCCGAGGGCGTCATTACGGACTACCAGGACGAACTGGTGGAGAAGGTCCTGGGCCTGCGCGAACGACCCGTGCGGCAGGTGATGATCCACATGAGGTACGTGGCGGCAGTTCCGGCGAACGTCAGCCGGCAGCGGTTCAGCAGGGAACTCTGCCGCCACTCCTACACGCGGCTGCCCGTCTATGAAAAGCACCGGGACAACATCGTCGGCATCGTTCGCATCAACGACGTGCTGGCCGAGGGGGGCCAGGCGTTCGACCTCTCGCGCGTCATGAGCCGCGACGTCGTCACGGTGCCGCCCGAGATGACGGTCAGCGCGGCGATGTTCCGCATGCGAGGGGCACGGGCCGCCATGGCCGTTGTCCAGGACACCAGGGGCCGGGCCGTCGGCATTATTACGATCAAGGACCTCGTTGAGGAAATCGTCGGCGAATTGGCGGCCTGGTAGGGGCGCGGCGGGCGGAGCCTGTTGTTTTGGCATGGCGCGGCTATCGAATTTTCCCCCGTTTTTCGGCAGGTGCGCGCGTGAAAGGGGGAAATCGTCGAGAGGAAGTGATGATCGTAACCCCTTCTGAGAAAACCGCTTACGTAGTGTTTCGCCGGTTTTTTGGTGAGCCGGTTTGCCTGACGGGTCTTTGTGCTTACACTTACCGGATGTAGGGGGCCGGGATCGCGGAGGCCGGAGCGGACCACGGCGGGTTCTTTAGGGGTCCATTCAGGGGGCCGCTGGTGCGTTACGTGAAGGATGTGCCCAGGCGGGGCTTTACGCTGGTTGAGATTCTGATCGTCGTGATCCTTCTGGGGATTCTGGCTGCCATTGTCATTCCGCAGTTCTCCGGGGTCTCGCACGAAAGCCGCGTATCCGCCCTGCTCAGCAACTTGCAGATCATCCGGTCGCAACGCCAACTGTACAAGGCCAAGCACGAGGGCGCCTGGCCGGATAAGGACCTCGTCGATCAATTGACCAAGTACACCGACGCGGATGGCGAGACGAGTGACACGCCCGACTCGGATCATCGTCTCGGGCCGTATCTCCAGACGTGGCCGGCGAATTCCATTTCCGGAAAGAGTAAGGTCAAGGTCCGCAAGCAGCCCAACCAGCAATTCAGCCCGCCCCCCAAAGACGAGGGTTGGTGGTACAATACGGCTACCGGCGAGTTCCGGGCCAATCTGACTGATCAGTGGACCTATTCAGACGGGACGCCTCTGAACCAGATGTAACACCTCAACCGGTTCTTCCGCAAGTTCCCCGCGGGCCCTCCGCGCGCCGGCCTCGCCCATTTTTGTTTTGTCCCCATCCGGTGCCGCGCTATAATCCGGTCCCTTGCTTCCGAGGGGTGTGACCGGCTTTTCTGGCGGGTTCCGGCCGCTGGCCGTAGCGTCGGGGTTTATCCCCGACGCAGGATGTGCCGTGCAGCGCCTCACACCGCCGGGCATAAAGCCCGGCGCTACAGCGCGGAGTCATGGGCCTGCCAGAAAAACGAGTCACACCCCTTCCGAGGAGGCCGTTCGATGTGGAGACGATGTGCGGCAGGGCTGCTGGCAGGGGTGCTGCTTGCCCGGGCGGCGCCGGCGTCTGGTGAAGAGGCCGTGCCGGCGAAGCCCGCCCAGGCGGCGATTCCGGCCCGGCCTGTTGCCGAAAAAGGCGCCGGCCAGGTCTGGGACCTCACGCCCGAGGTCATGCAGGCGCTGAACCTGACGGGGCTTCAACTCCGCCTGCTCGGACAGGTGTTTCGCCAGTATGCCTATGAGACGCCGCCACCGCCCAAGGCCGACGCCGCCTTCGGCGTCAAGGTCGATGCGAGCGTACCCGGCGGCCTGTACCGGATGGGTTCCGGCGGCGACCTTCCCGTCCGGCTGGTTGTGAGCGTCCGGTCGACCGGCACGCCCTCGGCCGTTAGCCTTCGCTACCTGGCCCAGGGCTTCTACGGGCGCAAGGTGGCGTCCGGCACGTTGCCGCCGGTCTATCCCGACAAGTTCGGCATGGCTGCGGCCGACCTCGTTCTGAAGGAACTGTCGGCCTTTGGCTATTACCACGTTCTGGTCACGGCCACCCGCGAGGGGCGCAGCGTCACGGGCTGGTGCGGCATTGCGGTCGTGCATGCGTTGCCCGAAGGCCCGGACCCGAAGAGCCCGTTCGGGTTGGTGGCGCCGCCGGGGAAGATGGCATCCGACGTGCCGCCGGTCTGCCGCCGGCTCGGCGTCGGCCATCTGGCGTTCGACTGGACGGGTGACGAGTCGGCCGCCCGCGCTGCGGTCAAAGCGGGCCTGGTTCCGTCGGCGATCGTTGGGCTGGAGATTCCTCAGCGCCGCCCCGCCGGGGACGACTTTTCCTCGACGATGAGCGACGCGATTGCGCGGCGCGTCGAGACGGTGGCGGACTGGCAGATCGGTCGGCGGCCGGTTTTCGCCCCCGGCGACTTGGCCGAGGCCGCCGCCTCGTATCGGCAGGCGATCTCGGGTCTGATTCAGGGTGTCCGGCGGCGGGAGACACCGGCACGGCTGTGGGTGGCCGCCTCCCCCGACGCACTCGCCGACGTTCTCACGGAAGGGCCCGTCCTGGCGGGCGCCGACGGCGTCAGCCTGTACGTCGATGCGGGCTCGCGTGAGGCGAACCTGAGGAGCGGCGCCTACCGACGCTCGCTCGACTATGGCATCCAGGTGGCCCGACGATTGGGCATCGAGCGGGCCGTCGTCGGCACCGGCGACGACCCGTCGGTCCACTTGCCGCAACGACAGGCGTGGAAACTGGTGACCCGCCACGCCCTCTCGTTGGCGGCCGGCGCCGAGCGCGTTTACGTCTCGTGGGGCCGCGGGCTGCCCACGCCCGTCTCTTCGGCCGCCGCCTACGCCTGGATGACTCATCTGCTGGACGGGGCAACCTACGAAGGCGATGCCTGGGACGGCGTGCCGCTGATCGAGGCACACCTGTTCTCCGGCCCTGAACGGCGTGCGGCCGTGGTCTGGTCGTGGGTCGGGACCGACCCGCAGGCGCCGGACCGGGGCTTTCTGGTCTTTGACGACGGCCTGGGACTGGAGGCGCTGGACGTGGTCGGTCAGCCTGTGGCCATCTGGAAGGGCAGACAACTCATCGTCCCGTTTGGCGAGGCGCCCGTTTACCTGGTCAGCGGTGAACTGAGCGTCGGCCGGATGCGCGAGCGCCTCCGCAAGGCGAGGATTCTGGGCGTCGGACCCGCCACGGTCCGCATCGAAAGCATCATCCGCGGCGGCATCCCGGGCAAGGTGGACGTAACCCTCTGGATTCAGAGCCATCGGCCGCACAAGCAGGAAGCCGTAGCGGGGTTGCTGCTGCCGGAGGGCTGGCGGGCCAGGCAGGGCAAGCGCCGGTTCCCGTTGGAGGCGGGCCAGGCACGCGAGGTTGCCTTCGAGTGCGACGTGGCCGCCGACGCCGGTCGCGGACCGTATGCGATTGAGGCCGTCGTTTCGCTCGACGAGCAATACGTCCGGTGCAGTCAGAACGTGTGGCCGGCCCAGACGGTCGAGCGGACGATCGAGGTCGGCTACGGCCTGGCGGACTGGGAGGGCATCGAGCCGGTCGTTCTGGAGGATGCCAGCGGCGACGTGTGGGCCGAGGTCCGGACGGCCTGGGACAAGGAGTTCTTCTACTTCTCGACCGCCCTGCGGCGCAAGCGCGGTACGTTCAAGGCGGGCACGCACGCTTTCGGGGGTGATGCCGTCCAACTTGCGTGGGGCCTTTCAAGGCGGGCCGACGACGACTTCGGGCACAAGACGAAAGACTGGGCCTTGCCGGCCGGCGCGTTTCGCGATACCGACCACCTGATGGCACTGACGTTCGGCCGCGACGGCGCCGCCGTGGTTCGCCTTCGCGCCCCGCGCGTGGCCCTGCGGACCCACTGGCCGGGCAACCAGGACAGTTGGTACGGTCCGGTGGAAGGGGCCGTGGCCGACATCGCACGCGACCAGGCCATCGGGTACACGCTGCTCGAGGCGGCGATCCCGATGAAGGAACTCACCGGCCTGAAGGGGGAGCGCGGCCGGATCTTCCGGTTCGGGTTCCGCATCGGCAACGGCGACGGCCGGCCCCTGGAATGGTCGCGGACGGCGGGGGTGCCCGACTACCTCGCCAACCCGTGCAGTTTCCTGCCCGCCTCGCTGGCCGACGGTCTGCCGTGCCAGACGTGGTGGGGAATGACGGGGGAGAAACAGCAATGACGAATGACGAAATCCGAATGACGAATCAAACGACAAGATCGAATGCCGAATGACGAAACGCGAGAGGCGTGATGTGCTGCTATGCGGTTGTTTTGGTGTTCGTCATTGCTGTTTCGTCATTCATTCGTCATTCGCACCTTCGTTATTCGGCATTGTAGTTGTAAGGGGATTTCCATGCGTCTGGTGCGTTTTCTCGTGGACGGCCGGGTCCGCTACGGCGTGCTTGAGGGTGACCGGGTGCGGGAACTGTTGCGGCCGTTCTTCGAAGGGCTCGTGCCCATGAACGCGGCGCGGCCGCTGGCCGACGTCGAGTTGCTCGCCCCGTCGCGCCCGTCAAAGATGCTCTGTGTCGGCCTGAACTACCGTGACCACGCCGAAGAGATGGGCGAGCCCGTTGGCGATGAACCCGTCCTGTTTATGAAGCCGACCACGGCGCTGGCCGCACACGGCCAGCCGATCGTCTATCCGAAGATGGCCGGCCGCGTCGATTACGAGGCCGAACTGGCCGTGGTTATCGGCCGCCGCTGCCGAAGCGTGGCGGTGGAGGAGGCCGACGACTTCATCCTCGGCTACACGTGTTTCAACGACGTGACGGCCCGCGACCTTCAGGCGAAGGACGGTCAGTGGACCCGCGCCAAGGGGTTCGACACGTTCGGCGCGATGGGGCCGTGGATCGAAACCGACCCCGGCGACACCGGCCGCCTGACCGTCACGAGCCGCCTGAACGGCGACCTGCGCCAGCAGTCCACCACCGAGCAACTCGTTTTCAGTTGCCGCGACCTCGTGTCCTGGACCAGCCGCATCATGACGCTCGAGGCCGGCGACGTCATCGCCACCGGCACGCCTGCCGGTATCGGGCCGATGCACCCGGGCGACCAGGTCGAGGTCGAGGTCGAAGGCATCGGCATTTTGAAGAACCCCGTCGTCGCGGAACCCGACGACGGGGCGGAGGCGGTTACGGTCATATAGTTGTTCGGCAAGAAGCGGAATACATCATGGTTAAGAAGTTTTCGGAAGCGCTGTCCCTTCTCTGGAACAATCTGGGACTGTTCGCGGCGATTGTCCTCACGGTCTGGCTACCAGGCAACATCCTGACCAACTTCATCGCATACAACTATGCGGAAGTCGGTGATATCGGATTTATGAATCTCACAATGTGGATCGAGGGCATATTCGGACCGATCTACATCGGAGCGCTTGTGTACGCGCTCTATCAAATCAAGATGGGCAGAACAGCAACGTACAGGGAAGCTATGTCTGTCGGCTTCAGGAAGTGGGGCTCTCTCTTCGCCGCAAGACTTGTTGCGGGCATTCTCATGGGACTCGGTTTTATCGCATTGATCATACCTGGGATAATCTTGGCAGTGCGATACTCGTTGCTTGACGCTGCCGTGATCGTTGAAGACAAAGGCATATCTGAATCTCGCGCACGGAGTATAGAACTTACCGCTGGAAGGAGATGGCGGATTTTCGGTGCGTCGATTCTGTTTTTCATCTCATTCATCCCTCTGTCAGTCATCATCTATCTGCCATTGGGAGTCTTTGAGTCACTGAACATCATGCCAGTGGGGGTCGCGCTGGATTGCATCGTGGATATTGGGTACGCAGTGATCCAGATCGTAATCTTCCTCTTCTACTGGGAGTCAATACAACCGACAAACAGCGCAGAACCAGCGGCTGGAGCGGACGGCGTACCCGCCGCCGCTCAGCTGTAACGATAGCCGGGCGGCATGCCACCCCTCCTTTTCGTCTTGTGCGGCGTGGGGCCTCGTCGTATGATTTCGCCTTCTTCGGGAGGCGTTCATGCGACGGCACGCGCAAATTCGGCGTTACCTGACGGCGTTCGATACGGCCCGTCTTCCGCAGGTGTTTACCGACGTGCTGATCATCGGCAGCGGTGTGGCGGCGCTGCGGACGGCGCTGGAGGTGGCGCCCGCGCTGCGGGTGGCGCTGGTGACGAAGAGCGGCCTGACCGAATCGAACAGTTACTATGCTCAGGGGGGGATTGCGGCCGCCGTCGCTCCGACCGACTCCGTCGAGAGTCACGTGGCCGACACGCTGGCCACGGGCTGCGGCCTGTCGGACGAGGTGGTCGTCCGGCAGGTGGTCGAGGCGGCGCCGGAGTGCATCCGTGAACTCGTCGATTGGGGCGCCGACTTCGACAAGACCGACGGCCGCATCAGCGTCGGCCGCGAGGGCGGGCACTCCGCCCCGCGCATCGTCCATGCGCGCGGCGATGAGACCGGCAAGGAGATCACCTCTACGCTCCTGGCCGGCGTCATCCGCCACGGAGCCATCGACATCTATGAGAACACCTTTGTCATCGACCTGCTCGCGGTCGACGGGGCCGCCGTGGGCGCCCTGGCATGGCACCCGCGGCACGGGATGCTGATTGTGCGGGCCAGGCGGACGGTGCTGGCGACCGGCGGCCTGGGCCGCGTTTACCGCGAGACCACGAATCCCGAGGTGGCCACCGGCGACGGTCTGGCGATGGCTTACCGGGCGGGGGCGGTGCTGAGCGGCCTGGAGTTCGTCCAGTTCCATCCGACCACGCTCTACATCGCCGGCGCCAGCCGACATCTGATTTCCGAAACGGTGCGCGGCGAAGGCGGGCGGCTCGTCGACAAGGCCGGCGACGCCTTCATGCACGCCTACCACGAGATGGGCGACCTGGCGCCGCGCGACGTCGTCAGCCGCGCCATCGTCGATCACATGCGCGCCACCGGCGCCACGAACGTTTTTCTCGACCTGACGGGGTTCGGGACGGGCGTGCGCGAGCGTTTTCCCGGTATCGCGAAGGCGTGCGCGCAGTTCGACATCGACATCGCCACCAACCTCATTCCCGTCCGCCCGAGCGCTCACTACATGGTGGGGGGCGTCCGGGTGGACGCCTTCGGGCGCAGCAGTTTGCGCCATCTTTACGTCGGCGGCGAGGCGTCCTCGACCTGGCTGCACGGGGCGAACCGGCTGGGATCGAACAGCCTGCTCGAGGGGTTGGTCTACGGCCGCGTGATCGGCCGCCACATTACGGAGGACCTGGCAGGCGCCTCGTCCGGCGGCGCGGACGCCGGCGGGGCGCCCGAACGGGTCTACAGCGACGCCACCCCCTCGACGCGCGGCGAACTGCACCTGCCGGACGTGCGGGACAGCCTTCGGTCGCTCATGTGGCGATACGTGGGCATTGCCCGCAACGAAGAGGACCTGACCGAGGCCGACGCCCTCATCGAGTTCTGGCAGAGTTACGTCCTGGACAAGGTGTTCGGGGAGCCGGGCGGGTGGGAACTTCAGAACATGCTGGCCCTCGGCCGCCTTATGGCCCGGGCGGCGCTATCGCGGACCGAGACGCGCGGCGTGCATTTCCGGTCGGACTACCCGGAGCGCGACGACGAGCACTGGGCCAGGCACATCCTGATAGCGCGCGACACCGAGCCGTGGTTCGAGTGACGTGCCGGTCGGCCTCGGCGGCGGCAACAGCCTGGTTAGCCGCCGGGCTTGCCCGGCGCGCACGCGCGCAAGATGCGTTCGCGTGTGCCAACGGGTCGCGCGGTGGGCAATCTTGACCGCCGCGCACGCGCGCTGAGCGTCATAGCGAGACCCGCCCATGCCGGAAGAGATCGAGGCGAAGGTCCGGATCGGCGACCCTGAAGCGTTTCGCCGCCGGATGGCGGACCGCGCCCGGCCCGCCGGCGAGACCGTCTTTGAGGTCAACCGCCTGTTCGACAATGCGGCCGCATCGCTGCGCGGGCGGGCCTCGGCCCTGAGGGTGCGGGAAGCGTTCCGGTTGCCGGATCGTGTGCGGCTGCGGACGGTCCTCACGTTCAAGGGTCCGCCGGCCGCCGGACCCGTGAAACGGCGGCCGGAGTTTGAACTGCAGGTGGAGGCCGCCGAACCGCTCGTCGCCATCCTGGAGGCGCTGGGCCTGTCGGAAGCGTTCCGCTACGAGAAACGCCGTACGACGTGGCACGTCGGTCGATGCGAAGTGACGCTTGACGAACTGCCGCACCTGGGGTGGTTTGTCGAGGTGGAAGGGCCGGACGAGGAGATCATCCGGGCCGAGTTGGCCCGGCTGGGGCTGGCGGATGAGCCCGCGATCCCGACCGATTACGTCCACCTGCTTGTCGAAGAACTCGTATTGCTCGGCCTTGATACGGCGTCAGCAGTGTTCGATGGGTAACGTTTGAGCCGAGCCTTCGGATCCGCGATCCGCGATTCACCCGCGCCGCAAGAGTCTCCACACCTGCCACCACTTGCGTCCCACGCGTGCTTTCGCGCGCTCCTTGACGCCCCTTTCGAACGCTTTCTGGTCCAGCGAATCGGCCTGGCGGAGCCGGTCCAGGGGTGGCAGGCGGTCGAGCATTGTCTCGATCGTTGAACGGCGGAAGGTGTCGGCCTGGTCGGCGGCCGTGCGGCGGCTCTCATCGGACCAGAGTGCGGAGGCGGGCGGCGCATCGTCGTGCGGCCCGTAGAACTTCAGCGCCTCTTCCAGGCACTGCCTGGCGTCGAGCAGCGACTGGGCTCTCCGGACCGACTCGGTGAGTTGCTCGATTCGCCCGAGGTAGAACTTCGCAAGGCCCATCCATTCGGCCACGTCGAGGGCACGCGACGGCTCGGCGGTCGGGTTCACTTGCCGGATGGGGCCCTTCGGTCCGCCGTGCGTGTCGAGTTGAAAAGGGAACGTCCGCCGGGCGCCGCACGTGAAGCACGTTGCCGCCACACGGTGCAGCACGCGCGCCGCGTCTTCCGCAACCTCCTGCGAATCGCTCTGCCACACCCCGCCGCACGCGCACGGGTGGACCATCAGGTAGAAGTACTCTTCCTGGACGCCGTGAACGTGTACGGGATCGTCGGCGGGGGGCGGCACGTGGGCCTCCGTTCGGCGGGCGCGGCATCGGGACGTCTCAGGGGCCGCCGGCCGGAATCAGTTGGTTGCCGCAGGGGCCGCCGTCCCGGCTGCGGGCGCTGCGGTCCCCGGTGCGGGTGCTGCGGTCCCCGGCGCCGGTGCTGCGGTCCCCGGTGCCGGTGCTGCGGTCCCCGGCGCCGGTGCTGCGGTCCCCGGTGCCGGTGCTGCGGTACCCGGTGCGGGCGCTGCGGTTCCCGGCGCGGGCGCTGCGGTTCCCGGCGCCGGTGCTGCGGTTCCCGGCGCCGGTGCTGCGGTCCCCGGTGCGGGCGCTGCGGTACCCGGTGCGGGGGCCGGCGCGGCCGGTTCCAGTGACCCGCTGATGTTGGGGCTGGGCTCGGGCGGCGGGGGAATGTCCGGCTCGAGTTTCATCGGGCGTACGAACTTGTCCGCCGCAGTCTGGACGGGCTCCTCGCCCCCGTCGCCGCCGCAACCGGCGACCCACGTGCAGGCCGGCACCATGGCCGACAACACCAGGAAGATACAAGTGCGAGTATGCATGATGGCATCCCCTTTTTTTGAGCGTTTCCAGGCCCCACATGCTACCCGGCGGCTGCATTTTTTCAACCGAAATCCGGCCGCACTCGTAACGCCGGGCGTGACCACGGATTATGGCAGGTGTCGCGCCGTCAGGCAAAAAGGTTCCAGGAACCTTTTTGCCCTGCCACCCGGCGGTCTAGCCGCCCATGCGGCTCTTGACGAAGGCCATGAGGCCGCCGGCGGCGATGATGTCCTGAATCTCCTTCGTAAACGGGGCAAACGTAAACGCATTGCCGGTGGTCAGGTTCTTGAGTTCCCCTCTGGCCGGATCCACTTCGACCTGGTCGCCGGGCCTGATGTCTTCGACCGCTTCGGGGCAGGCGACAATCGGCAGGGCGATGTTGATCGCGTTGCGGAAGAAGATACGGGCGAAACTCCTGGCGATGACGCACGAGATGCCGGCCGCCTTGATCGCAATGGGGGCGTGCTCGCGGCTGGACCCGCAGCCGAAGTTCTCGCCCGCCACGACCACGTCGCCCGGCGCCGCCTTCGCGACGAACTCCGGGTCGGCGTCCTCCATGCAGTGGGCGGCCAGGAACTCCGGGTCGATCCGGTTCAGGTAGCGCGCGGGGATGATCTCATCGGTGTTGACGTCGTTGCCGAAGACGTGTGCCTTGCCCTTCATGTGAATCTCCTCGGGCGGCAATCTAGCAGACGCGGCGTGCGGCGGCAATGCAAAAGGCCGGCTACTGACCCAAGTAAAACTAATGTCCTACACGTTCAAATGCCGATGTCGGG
>CAZIJC010000051.1:0-27277 GCA_964539385.1 uncultured Anaerolineales bacterium
CTGATTGAAATCGACCACGTCGCCGGTTTCGATGTCGTGGACGAACAGCACGTCGTTGACTGCATTGAAGATGGCGCGGTAATTGGCCTCCGAGTGCCGCAGCGCCTCCTCGGCCCGCTTGTGTGCGGTGATGTCGCGGACGACCTCGACGGTGCCGATGACCTTCCCGCCGTCCTTAAAAACCGGGTACCCGTGGACGTGCCACACCCTGCCGTCGGGCGTGGCGATTTCGGTTTCCGCGGGCGCGCCGGTGTCCATCGCCTTTTGTACCGGACACCCGTCGCACGGCTGCTCGCGTCCGTGCCAGACCTCGTAGCACATGCGGCCGACGAGTTGCTCCGGCGTCAGGCCGGACGATTCGGCGGCCGCGCGGTTGGCCCAGACGATGCCCATGTCACGGTCATGGTAAACCACCTCTTCGGACACACTGCTGAGGATAAGGGATTTCTCCTCGGAGGCTTTCCGCAGCGCGTCCTCGGTGCGGGCGCGAGCCGTCACGTCGCGCGAGATGCCCAGTAGCCCAACGACCTTGCCGTCGGCAAATATGGGCTTGCTGTTGACCTCGACCCGGAGAGGGCGGCCGTCACGGGTGGCATATTCCAACTCAAAGAGCGGGATCTCTTCGCCCTTCATGACCCGATCGACGTTCGCGCGGGTCGCGTCATGGTACTGCGGCAGGACAATGTCCAGGTAGTGCAGCGTGCAGAACTTTTCGCGCGGGATACCCGACCGATCCTCGATCGCTTTGTTGACGAAGCAGAAATAGCCGTCGGCATCGAGGATGTACAGGCCGTCGCTGATGTGATCGACCAGTTCGAGGTATGTCAGCCCCGTGTCCGGCAAGTCTGACTCGGTCCGGCCCTGCCGAGCCTCATCGCCTTTCAGCCGGGCCAGTTCCCGGCGCAGGCCGGCCACTTCTTCAATGAGTTCGGCCTTGGTTTTCCGCTCGTCATTCACGGCATCCTCCCCGACCGCGCAGCGCCGTCAGCAAAGAGGGCAAGGAGCCGCTTGGGCAACGAGGCTCCCGCCCCCCGGATACCCGGACTCGATGGCTGCGGCGAACGTTAGACCAGGCCCAGCAGGACCTCCGTCAGGCGCTGGTCGATCTGTTCGTAGAGGAGTTTGCGTTTGGCCAGTTTGTCGGGATTGAATTTGGCTTTGCGGAGTTTCCCGGCGCCGGCGGCCGAGTAGGAACCAAGCAGTCTGGCCCAACTCGCGCCGCCCGTCCTTTCGAGTTGCTCGAGCATCTGGCACAGCGTGGCGTCGGCGTCCGCCTGCTCGGCCTTGATCTCGTACGCCTTGTACGCCCGCATGCACCGCTCGACGAAGTCCCAGGGGTCGGCCTCCGTCCGATACGGATGGGCGTCGAACGTCTTCGTGCCGGCGTAGGCGTAGTCGTTGAGCAGTTTGACGACCAGGAGCGCCTCCTTGGGGTTGTCGCACCCGAAACTCATGTCCTGGTCGTACCGTAGCGGCTTCTGGCCGTTGAGGTGGATATCCACGAGTTTGCCCGCCTCCAGGCACTGGGCGAACTCGTGCAGCGGGTTCAGACCCGCCATCTTGATGTGGGCCGTCTCGGGGTTCACGCCCACCATCTCCGGATGGTCGAGCGTGGCGATCATCGCCAGCGCATGGCCTGCCGTCGGCAGGTACGTGTCGGAGCGCGGCTCGTTGGGCTTCGGCTCGATCGAGAAGACCATCTTGTGCTTCTGCTCCAGGACGTATTCCGACAGAAAGTTGATGCAGTCGCGGAACCGCTTCAGGGCCTCGACGGGGTCCTTGGCGATGTCGACGTCGGCGCCCTCGCGGCCGCCCCAGAAGATGTAGACCTTGGCGCCGAGTTCGGCCGCCACGTCGATGTTCACCATCGCCTTCTGGACGGCGTAGGCCCGCACCTTGGGGTCGTGGCTCGTAAAGGCCCCGTCTTTGAACACCGGATGGGTGAACAGGTTGGTCGTGGCGGCGGTGCACCGGATGCCCGTGGCGCGCATGATGCGTTTGACGTCCTTGACGACCGCCCGGCGCTTGGCCGGGCCCGCCTTGAGCGGCCACAGGTCGTTGTCGTGATACTCGAACCCGTACACGCCGCGCTTGCCCAGCCCCTTGACGGCCTCCAGCCCCGTGATTTGCGGCCGCGTCGCCACGCCGAACGGGTCGGCCCCCTGGTTCATCACACACCAGATGCCGAAGGCGAACTTGTCGGAACGTTTGACTCTAATCTTCCTGGCCATGGGTCGTCTCCATTTCAGGTTCGTCCGAGTCCATCACATGCCGCGATAGTAACCGCTAAACGGCATCCGCGTCAAAGGTTTCGCGTCCGTTGCGTCCCAGTGGAGGCTAGGCCTGTTTGCCGCCCTGCTGTTTCTTGCGGATCTTCGCCCACGTATCCCGCAGGCCGACCGTTCGGTTGAAGACGAGGCGGCCGGGTGCGGAATCGGAATCCACGCAGAAGTACCCTTGCCGCTCGAACTGGCAGCGGTAGCCGGGTTCGGCGCCCGCTAGGCTCGGTTCGACCTTGCAGCCGGCGAGCACCTGGAGCGAGTCGGGGTTGATGCCCGCCTTCCAGTCGCCGCCTTCCGCCACGTCGCCGGGATTCGCTTTCGCAAAGAGGTGGTCGTACAGCCGCACCTCGGCCTCCAGGGCGTGCGGGGCGCTGACCCAGTGCAGCGTGGCCTTGACCTTGCGGCCGTCGGGCGCGTCGCCGCCGCGCGTCGCCGGGTCGTACGTGCAGTGAAGTTCGGTGACCTCGCCGGCCGCATCCTTCACGACGTCGGTGCAGGTAACGAAGTACGCGTACCGCAGTCGCACCTCGCGGCCGGGGGCAAGGCGATAGAACTTTTTCGGCGGGTCCTCCATAAAGTCGTCGCGTTCGATCCAGAGGACCTTGGAAAACGGCACTTTTCGCGTGCCGGCGGTCGGGTCTTCCGGGTTGTTGACGGCGTCGAGTTCGTCCGTCTGCCCGTTGGGGTAGTTGTCGATAACGACCCTCAGCGGCCTGAGGACCCCCATGACGCGGGGCGAGCGCCGGTTCAGGTCCGCGCGCAGGCAGTGCTCCAGCAGCGCAATGTCCACGGTGCTCGTGAACTTGGCCACGCCCACGCGGCCGAGGAAGTCCCGGATCGCCTCCGCCGTGTACCCGCGACGCCGCAGGCCGCACAGCGTCGGCATCCGCGGATCGTCCCAGCCGCTCACGTACCCGCCCTCCACGAGTTCCGCGAGGCGCCGTTTGCTCATTATGGTGTGGGTCAGTTCCAGCCGCGCAAACTCGATCTGCTGCGGATGGTGGACGCCCAGTTGGTCGAGGTACCAGTCGTACAGCGGCCGGTGATTCTCGAATTCCAGCGAACACAGCGAGTGCGTGATGCCTTCGATCGAATCTTCCAGGCCGTGCGCCCAGTCGTACGTCGGGTAGATACACCACTTTTCGCCCGTGCGGTGGTGGGCGGCGTGGACGATGCGGTACATGACCGGGTCGCGCAGGTTCAGGTTGGGCGAGGTCATGTCGATCTTCGCCCGCAGCACGCGCGAACCGTCGGGAAACTCGCCCTTTCGCATCCGCTCGAACAGGTCGAGGTTCTCTTTGGCGCTGCGGCCGCGGTACGGGCTCTCGCGGCCGGGTTGCGTGAGCGTGCCGCGATACGCGCGGATGTCGTCGGCCGAAAGGTCGTCCACGTACGCCTTGCCGTCTTGGATGAGTTGGACGGCATAGGCGACCATCTGCGCGAAGTAGTCGGACGCGTAACAGAGGTTCGCCCACCGCCAGCCGAGCCAGCGGACGTCTTCGGTGATCGATTCGACGTATTCCATCTCTTCGCGGGTGGGATTGGTGTCGTCGAACCGCAGGTTGCACACGCCGCCGAACTCCTCGGCGATGCCGAAATTGATGCCGATGGCCTTGGCGTGCCCGATGTGCAGGTACCCGTTCGGCTCGGGCGGGAAACGCGTGACCACCCGGCCGCCCCATTTGCCGGCGGCCACGTCTGCGGCCACCGTTTCGCGGATAAAATCCGTGGGCGGGGTCGAATCGTCGGTGCGCATCGTCTGTGTGCCTTTCTGAGTTGGCGTGCGGCCGGTTGGCGCGTGAGGTAATTTGCCAGAATCGGCCCGGCTTGTCCAGCGGCAAGTCGCCGCAGCGGCGGCTGCGCCGTGTCCATACGGACCCCTGGCCGTAAAGCGGCTCGGGCCGCGGGCCGTACCGGGGCGAAGGCGGGTGGCTAATATGCGGCGTGCTCCATAACACTTACGTCAATTTTGACGTTGCCGAAACGGGCAAATGCGCGCTTTTTTTGCCTCGGAACCCCGTTTCTGGGCCGTGAGGGGCGTTTTTGGCTCCCGATGTTAAGATAGGCAAGGCAAAACGCGCTGTTTTGTGATCGGTTTTTGCGATTTTGGTGTCCGTTTTGTTCGGTTTTGTTCCGTTTTTGTTCCGTTTTTGAGTGCTTTTTCAGGGGGCAAAATTGACGTAAGTCACTATGCCAAAATGGCAGCCGGCGCGCGCGGCCGCGCAGGGGCCGAAAAGTTGTTAGAGTTCTAACAAAATCCGGGGAGGGGGCGGGAGATTGTTAGAATTCTAACAATCGGGCCGAAAACGGAGCGCGCATTGCGGATTTCGGATTGGACGGCAAACGGCAACGGCTCTAACCGCGGAGCACGCTGAGAACGCAGAGAACGGCGGTTACTGGGTAACGGCACACGGCAACGGCGACAGATCCTAACGCAGAGCACGCCGAGAGCGCAGAGAACGGCGGTTACGGGGTAACGGCAAACGGCAAAGCGGCGTCAGGCCGCCGCACTCCATAAACGGCAACGGCGGGAGCCGTTCAGGCTCAAGGGTTTGGCGTCGGTATGGGTGGTCTTGGGATGTGAATTCGGGCCGTTGACAGGAGGGGGGGTGTGGGTGTCGCCGGAACTGCCCCGGTCCCCGGCGAATGACGTCGCGCGTCCGCGGAACTCACCACGCTCCCCCCAGGGAAGCGAGAAACATGGGTACCGTCCCCAGGTCCCCCGGAACCGTGCCGGGAAGCGTGCCGGGAACTTTGGGCACGTTTCGCGTATTTATACTACGGCTGGACTTTTCGCAGGTGGGCGGCCTTACGCGGCGCCGGGAACCGGTCGGCCAAGCCGCATAAGCCCCGCGAAACGCCGGATTGTGTTCGGCAAGCGCCCTTTCGATCTGTCCTGAGATTTCGCTTGCATCCTAGAAGGTGGCTCTGTAAACGTGTTTTTCTATTCTCCAGTACGCTGCTAGGCGCTGGGGTGGATGACTCCTTCATCCGGAGGTCGCGATGCTACCTCAAGACATGCCTAAAAGGTGGGCCAAACGCTATGTCGCAATAGTTTTGTCAGTAGCCTTCGTTTCTCTGGGTGCCCTTTTCTCCTTCTGGAAATACGTGCTGGCACCCTGCGTTTGGGAAAACTCTGATCAGCATGGAGTTGGGGTGTTTGCATGGGGCGCGTTCTTTGTCCTGGCCGCGGCTGGTGCAGGACTCTGCATCGTACTAATCCTGGATCGTATATTCTCCGAGCGAGCGATCTTGACCTACTTGCGGGGGAACGTTCCGGGGGGGACGATGGAGTTCGTGCACACCTTCTTTGATCGACAGTTATTCCCCTTTTGTTGGAACCCATTAACTCCCCTGAATGGTGCACTTGCATTCCAGTGCTTTGGTGCGTCTTACGTGAAAAGGGCCATGAAGCAGATCAAGTTGCTCCTGAACACATTGGCGAAGAACCTCAACAAAGACACAAATCCTACGCGAAAATCTATGGCGGATCACCGCATCGATGCGACTACTATACGGTCCTGTTTTGATAAATGTTTTGACAACGAGGTGCTTAATGAACTAATCGAGATGTTCCCCGACGGCAATCCAGAAGGGGATCAACTCAAGGGTCTTTTCCAAGAAGTCGAGACGCTGGCTTTCGAGTTTCGTGACAAGGTTAGCGCCCCCCTTAATGCTAAGCCCAAGACGGATGAACAAGCAAGCGAACTGATCAACGATGCTGGCGCCGCTGCCTCAGAACTCCTAGAACGAACAGGAGGCTTACACCGACGAGCTGCACGAATTCGAACGGCCTCCATTGAATCACTGAGAGCGAACCGCAGTCTGGTTTACGAGGTTCGCCGGCCGTGTAGGCCCTGACCCAGGCCAGCGAAAAAAAAGCAGAAGCCATTTGACAAAGGGCCTGGCATCGGGTATATACTTACGCTCAAGTCGTAGCAGCGGGACCGCCGAAGTGCTACTATGGACAAGATAGAGAAGCTGGAGTGGGGGGCTATGGAATTCGAATCACGGCTTGACAATACGATTGTGGAAGCCAGAGGGGCGGTGAATGTGTTTGCTCAGGAACTCGATTTCGCGAGCGCCGACAGGGTGTGCCGTAAGACCCGCAGCCTAGACATAGGCGTACGTGCGGCAAGATGGGTACATGCGGGTACTTGGACACCAGACAAATCCAAGATGGTGGAACAGATTTTCAAGGACGCGATTGCTGCCCATGAAGATTACCAGCAGCAGATCCGCTCCGGGGCAAAGGAGGCCCTGTCCCAGGAAGAACAGGAGCAAGTTGTTGGATTTAAGAAGCGGCTAATAGACCGGTATAAACGGCTGGAAAAGGTTTTCGTGCACGAATATGCGCCTGCCCTCTAGTGTCTGCTGGTACGCTTTCGATTACGTCCAATTCTTGAGGTGGCGGCAACCCCTCTAGCCTACTCCGCTGACTTAACTTGCAGGGTCCTGGGACGTGGTATGTGAACCCGGACCAGACTGGCAAATGGCTGGTCGGAACAGGTCGTCCCGGAATTTGGCGAATTCACATCGTAAGTGCAACGGGACGGTGCCAGGGATTGCGGGCCGCAGAATCACTCATCGGTGGACTCAAACAAGTCCATCTGCCTCGCACTCGGCGCCTTGCCGCAAAGCTCAATGAAAGCGGAGAGAGGGTCGGCAAGGAGCTTGTAGTAGACCTTTATCTGCTTCTTTTCCAGATCGGCCCACTCGGCAATCCGATGCGAGACGAGTTTCTCGCACGCCTCCTTGACCCACTCGCGTCTGGGGATCTTCGGCTGCCTGTCGTCGTCATAGCCGTAAACGGCTTTGAAGCTGAAATCGTCCCGTAGCCGCACGACAATATCATCCACCTCCAGAAGCACCTCAACCTTCTGGCGGCGTCTGACCTTCGACAGCGGGGTCTTGTCTTGTGCCGCGGGGGCAACAATCTGATCCCACAGTACTTGCAGCAGATACGGCATCGGGGGATCGGCATCGTAGAACTTGACGGCGGAGTACTCCCTAATGAACACGTGCATGGGTACCGAAACGCCAGTCTGAAGCTTGGCAGCGACCGCAGAATCCGAGACTTGTCCCTCCTGCCGTCTGAAGAAAAAGTACTCATCGCGCTGGCGGAAGCGGCTGAACTCCACGATCACAAAAGGCCTTTCGTAGTTCAACTCCGGCTTGTCGCGATAGTACTGCACAACAGCTGCTGAGTGGGAGAGGTGTGTGAGCAAGACGATGTCGTGTTTGACACCTTGCCCGGCAGCGCAAGGCCAGCCTAGCAGATCACCGTCGTACTTCTTGAGCTGCTCGAACTCCGAGTGCCAGAAATCTGTGTTCAAGGGAAACTTCTTCGCATCGGCCACCACACCCTCCCCTTCTCGCACGTAGATGACCAGATCGGGTGTCACGGTATTTTCAGCATCTTGTGGCGAGTCATGTGATGCTGAGTTGGGCGTCATCCTCCGGCCTTGCATAACACGCACGCTATCTCGGCCACTACCAGTCTCGTCGTCATACCAGTAGAAGTTGGCGAAGCCCACCAGTGCGTAGGTCGTATCGGTGTAGTCGTCGGTCAGGTCGCGCCACTTCGTTTCTGAATTCACGTGGTTGTCTCCTCAAAGTCCCTTAGATGCCCTTCAGCGTAGGTGTCATAGACGTGCCGCACCACGCGCTTAATGGCGTGCACGGAGGCACGGAACTGCGGAACAATGTCCAACCTGTCGGAGCGCAAGACCCATAACTCGAAAGAACTACCGTCGTAATGGTCCAGAACGGAAAGATGGATGTAAGGGTTAGAGTGGATCACCGAAACCGAGGCACGGTCGTACTCACGCATGGCTGATATAAATCGCTCATTGTCTTCGCGCTGGGCGAAGCAGTCCTCGCCAAACTCCACCACAACCGGCCTGGCAAGCCTCTTGGGAGTCTCCCCGCGGGACCTCCTTCCGAAGAACTCGACATTCTCGTGCAGGATTCTGCACACAGGAGCAAGAAAAGCCCGGAAGATGGACTCCAGCATGCCGCTCGTCGTGACTTCCCCCCTCCGGTTGATGGAGAACTTGAAGAGGCAGGATCTCCCAAGGGCCTCACAGTGAATGGCCCGAAACCAGCCGTTCTCCTGATGTACCCAGTCAAAGGCCTCACTCAAGCTGAAGTCGGGCCAACTCACCATAGGCATGGTCTTGGCCTTGCGCCTTGCCGACTCCAGCCGTACGCGCACGGACGCGCGTTTTATGGTCAAGTCCAGTTGCTCTGATTCGCTAAACGACTCTAGGAGCCTCTGAAGGCGTGTGTGAGTGAGGAAGGTGGTAAGTACACCCGGCCTGTTGTTCCTAAGTAGCCGCCGCAACGACTTGTCCAGGAACTCACGTGAGTCGAGTGTGAACGCTGTGTAGACATCCGGATAGCGCTGGTGCTGGTAGAGGAAAACCCTCGCCTGATCGACCTTCTGATGCCCTTGCTTGGTGTGCTTGAAGGCAATGGTGTATTGTACAATGCCCTGCCCGGCATTGACTAAGGCGACTTCGTGCTGCCCGCTGCTGAACCCCTGGCCCCAGGCCGTACTCAGTCTGGGCCAGTAGAATGGCAGGGTGCGCACCACCAGATGGCGTTCTGCTGCTAAGAGACCATCGAGCTCCGCCAGGAAACTTTCGCGAGTGAACTGCTTACGATAGAACGGCGTTAAGAAGTCGAAGGATTGCACCCTGAGGACCTCGCTCGCCTGTGTGCCCGCCCTTCAGTCACATTAACGCAACCCAAGAGCATTCTGGCGCACAGAACACCTGCTGTCAAGGAGGTACGCCACCTTGTGTCACGCCACGGCGATTATGTCACAGCAAAGCGATAATGTGCGGTTCGTGCCGGGCGTATCCGAGAAAACAGCAGGTCAGGCGGCTTCGTGGGAGAGTTGGATGAGGGATTGGAGGGCGTCGGCGGCTGCGCCGGAGTCGATGGCGTGGGCGGCAGGCTCGATGCCGTCCTGGATGCTGGGCGCCAGGCCGGCCACGTAGAGTGCGGCGGCGGCGTTGGCTAGGACGGCGTCGCGTCGGGGGCCGGTGTCGCCGGCGAGAACGGAGCGCAGCGCATCGGCGTACTCCCGGACCGTTTCGGCCCGGATCTGCTCCAGGTGCGCGGCCGCAAGGCCGAGCGTCTCCGGTGAAATATCGTAGCGGGTGACGGCGCCGTCTTTGACCTCGCAGACCCGTGTGGGGGCCGAGAGCGAGATCTCATCGAGGCCGTCCATCGAGTGGACCACCAGGGCGTGCTCGACGCCGAGGCGGACCATGACCTCGGCAATCGGCTCGACCAGATCGGCCGCAAAGACGCCCATGACCTGCCGGCGTGCGCCGGCGGGGTTGGTCAGGGGTCCGAGAACGTTGAAGATCGTACGTATGCCGATCTCCTTGCGCACGGGGACGGCGTACTTCATGGCCCCGTGCAGGGCGGGTGCGAAGAGAAAGCCGATGCGGGCCTCGCGGATGCACCGGGCCACGACGGCCGGGGCGGCCGCAATGTTGACGCCGAGGGCCTCCAGGACGTCGCTGGAACCGCACTTGGAGGTTGCCCCGCGGTTGCCGTGCTTTGCGACGTATGCCCCTGCTCCCGCCGCCACGATGGCCGAGGCCGTCGAGATGTTGAACGGTTTCTTGCCCGTGCCTCCGGTGCCGCAGGTGTCGATGACGGGCAGGTCGCCGACGTCGATGGGTGTGGCCTTTTCGCGCATGACGATGGCGGCGCCGGCGATCTCGTCGGGTGT
Source organism: uncultured Anaerolineales bacterium (assembly GCA_964539385.1). GTDB lineage: Bacteria > Planctomycetota > Phycisphaerae > FEN-1346 > FEN-1346 > JAUVZF01. The sequence goes on from CAZIJC010000051.1 coordinate 10,036, forward strand.
GGGTCCTTTGATGGAGAGGGCCGTCAGGAAGGCGGCGATCTGTGCGGGGGTGGCCCGGCCCTCCATGATGCGGGCGATGGCGTCGCGCGACTCATCGAGCGAGAGGTCCTCGCCGCGGATGAGTTTCTTGATGAATGGTATCATCGTACACCTTGTCGAAAGGCACGCGCGGGGCAAGCCCCGCGGCTAACGAGGCATCGTCGCGCGACTCGATGCGCTTGGCCGCCTTTCGCGCGAAAGTCTGTTGATGAATGGTATCATCGTACACCTTGTCGAAAGGCACGCGCGGGGCAAGCCCCGCGGCTAACGCGGTCATTCGCGTGTGGCGCGAAGCGTCTTAGATCTCGACGGCGGCGCCGTCGGCGGCTTCGCTGGTCCAGATGCGCGGCTCGTGGCCGGACTGCTCCTGATAGCGGGCGAGGACGGCCTCGCGGAGCGCTTCGACGGCATCGGGGCGCACGAGCGAGACGGTGCATCCGCCGAAGCCGGCCCCCGTCAGTCGCGACCCCAGGACGCCCTCCGTGCTGCGCGCGATCTCCACCAACAGGTCGAGTTCCGGCCCGGAGACCTCGTAATCGTCGCGTAGCGAATCGTGGCTGGCGTCAATCAGTTTGCCGAATCGCTCCAGGTCGCCGCTGCCGAGGGCCTCGATCGACTGGATGACCCGCGTGTTTTCCGTCACGACGTGGCGGCAGCGTCGTCGGACGATCTGCGGCAAGGCCGACTCGTGTGCCTGGAACACCTGGATGGACACGTCGCGGAGTTGCTGGATGTTGGAGTCGAACTTTCGTAGGCGTCCGGCGCCCTCTTCGCACTGGCTGCGTCGTTCGTTGTACGCCCCGGAGGTCAGTTTCCGCCGGACGCCCGAATCGATGATGACCACCTTGGCGCGGTCGGACGGCAGCGGAACCGGTTGCTGCGAAAGGTCGCGGCAGTCGAGGACGATGGCGTGGCCCTTGCGGCCGTGGAGGCTGATGAACTGATCCATGATGCCGCAACGGACGCCGACGCGATGCTCGGCCGACTGGCACAGGACCGCCAGGCGCTCGGTCGAAAGGGCGTGGGCTTCGGCCGCCACCTTCGCGGGGCCGGCCGCGATTGCCGGCTTGGCCGCCACCAGAAACGCCAGGGCCGACGCCACCTCGTAGGCGGCGCTGGAGGAAAGGCCCGAGCCGACGGGCACGTTGCCATCGAGGACGGCCCGGAAGCCGCGCAGCGCCACCCCCTCGCCGGCCAGCACCTCGGCCACGGCCATCGGATAGCGGAGCCAGTGCGGCGGGTCGGCCGGCGGTTCACCGCCCAACGGGAACGAGGCGCGTTCGGCGAACTGCTCGGACCAGAGCGTGACGGTGGGCTCGTGGTGCGGCACGAGTGCCAGCCGGACGGCCGCCTCCAGCGCCATCGGCATGACGAACCCGCCGTTGTAGTCGGTGTGCTCGCCGATGAGGTTGACGCGGCCGGGAGCGCGCACGACGCGCACCGGTTCGCCGGGGCCGAAGATCTCGCCGAAACGGGCCGCCAGGTCGGCCATGCGTTTGCTCCCCACTGACCAGCGACGTGCGGCGAGTGTAGGTGGGCGTCGAGGCCGCTGTCAACGGCAAAGTCGCGGGCGGCGACGACGGGGGTGCGTCGTGGGGGCCGGCGGGCCGGATTCCCATAAAGCCATTCCGCCCCCGTGCCGATAATGCCCATGGCGGGACCGCGGCAAGCAGCGCGGCGTCCTTTCCCCGGGAGGGGTACGGTGTCTTGATCACAACAACCAAGGGGTACCAGTTCTCGCTGGTGAAGGGCGCCGACCGCTACCTGGTTCGGTGCGACGTGGGGAAGGAAGAGGAGATGATCGGCCGGCTGATGCAGTGGGCCGAGAACGAGGAGTTGGATTTCGACTGGTTCGACGCCGCCGTGCTGTCGCGGCAGATCACGCAGCGGCAGTTCGGCCGCGCCGTCGGCGAAACCCCGGAGCCCTGAAACCGAACGCACCCATGGCCAATGCCCTGACGCGGAAGTTTCTCGCCTACCTTCAGCACGAGCGGAACTTCTCCGACCACACCATCCGCTCCTACACCGCCGACCTGGCCCAGTTCGTCCGGTTCATCGCCGGCGCCGAGGCGTCTGAATCGCTCGACGAGGAGGCGGTGTGCGATCGCATTCGCCTCGCACGCCCGATTAACCTGCGCGGCTTTCTGGCCGAGTTGAGGCGGGCCGATTACAGCCGCGCCACCATCGCACGCAAGATCGCCACGCTGCGATCCTTCTACAAGTTCCTCGCCCGCGAGGGGGAGGTCCGGCGGAACCCGGTCAAGGTTATCCGCACGCCGCGGCAGGACAAGCGGCTGCCGAAGTTCCTCGACCCCGCCGAGGTCGAGCGCCTGCTGGCCGCACCGAAAGGCAAGGACATCCTGTCGCTGCGCGATGCGGCCATGCTTGAGGTCCTCTACTCCACCGGCATGCGGGTCAGCGAACTGGTGGGCATCGACCTGGAGGACGTCGACCTGATCGCCGATGTCGTGCGTGTGCGCGGCAAGGGGCGAAGGGAACGCCTCGCGCCGCTCGGATCGTACGCCGTCCGGGCGCTGAACCGGTACCTGGAGGCCCGCTCGCAAGCCGACGTTCGCGACGAGCAGGCGGTCTTCCTCAACCGTCACGGCGGGCGTCTCAACGTTCGCAGCGTCAGGCGGAAACTCGCCAAGTACCTGGCCATGGCGGGGCTGGACCCGGGCGCCAGCCCGCACACGCTGCGGCACTCGTTCGCCACGCACATGCTGGAGCGGGGGGCCGACCTGCGGGCCGTCCAGGAACTGCTCGGACACCGCAGCCTCTCGACCACGCAGATCTACACGCACGTCACCGCCGGCCGCCTGAAAGAGATCTACGAGGCGGCCCATCCGCGGGCAAACTGAGCGGCTTCTTCGCGCAGTGGAAGGGCCATGCCGGAGAACGTGCCCCGCCGCTTCCGCGGCGGGCTCGGCGCGCCTGTGCCACGGCCGGTCTTGCCCGGCCGTGCTCCTTTTGTAGAATGTTGCCATGCGGTTCGTCCTGGAAGTCATCGCGGTGGCACTGGTGTTGGCGTGGGCGAGCGGTCTTGCCTTGGCGCAGACAAAGGTCGAGGGGCCGACGGCGCGCGACGGCATCCTCACCTACACCGTCACGAGCGAGTACCTGAAGGGCCCCAACGCCGTCGAGGTGCTCCTGCCGGAGCCCCTGGAGACGGGCAAGCGGTACCCGGTGCTCACCATCCTGCCGGTGGAGCGCGGCACCGGCGGCCGGTGGGGCAGCGGCATCCGCGAAGCCCGGCGCACGAACGTGCACAACTCCTGCGGCCTGATTTGCGTGGCGCCGGCGCTGGACTCGACACCGTGGTACGCCGACCATCCGACCGACCCGACCGTCCGCCACGAGAGTTACCTGCTGAAGGTCGTCCTGCCGCTCATCGAGGGGCGTCACCCGGTGCTCGCGCGGCCGCAGGGGCGGCTGCTCGTGGGCTTCAGCAAGAGCGGATGGGGCGCCTTCAGCCTGCTGCTTCGCCACCCGGACGTCTTCGGCCGGGCGGCGGCCTGGGACGCACCGATGATGGAACGGGCGCCGAGGAAATACGGCATGGAGGCCAACTTCGGCACGCAGGAGAACTTCGAGCACTATCGTATCACCGCCCTGGTGGAGCGGCGGGCGGGCCTCCTGAAACAGGGCCCGGCGCGGCTCGTGCTGATGGGATACGGCAACTTCCGCAGCCAGACGGAAGCGATGCACCGGAAGATGCTCGCCCTCGGCATCCCGCACGTTTACGATAACGCCACCGAGCGCCGACACCACTGGGAGAGCGGCTGGTTCGCCGGCGCCGTCCGGCGTCTGATGGCGCTGCCGCACTCGACGAAGGAACCTGCCGCCGTGCCGCCCGGCGCGGGCGGTTAGACCGACAACGCCACTTTTCGCGCGGCCCGTACGGGCCGCGCGGAGGCCGCGCTTGCGAGCAAACGCATGAGCATCGCCGAATCGCTGAAACACGTGTCGCTCTTTTCGGGTCTCGACGACGCGGCGCGGGAATCGATCGCAAGGTTGGCCCTGGCGCGCCGCGTGCCCGCCGGGCAGACGCTCTTCCGCGAGGGCGAACCGACCGACGGGTTCTACGTTGTCCTCGAAGGGCAGGTGAAGGTGTACAAACTGTCGACGGACGGGCGGCAGCAGATTCTGCACGTCTTCGCACCCGGTCAGGCGTTTGCCGAGGCGGCCATGTTCGCGGGCGAGACGTTTCCGGCGTTCGCCGAGGCGCTCATGGAGAGCCGCCTGGCGTTCTTTCCGCGCGACCGGTTCCTGGAGGGTCTGGGCGAGAACCCGGCCCTGGCGTTCGGAATGATCGCCTCGCTCGCCCGCCTGTGCCGGCAACTGGCGTCGCTGGTTCAGCAGGTGGCCCTGACCGACGCCGCCGGCCGCCTGGCGCGGTACCTGACGGACCTGGCGCGGCGCAAGGGCGTCGCGCTCGAGAAGGGGGCGAACGTGCGGCTGGACCTTCCGAAGGGGGAACTTGCGCGGCTGCTCGGCACGGCCCCCGAAACCCTCAGCCGCGCCTTCGCGCGGCTGGCCGAAGCCGACGTCCTCGCCGTGGACGGCAAGGTCATCACCTTCCACAACCCCGACGTGCTCCAGACCCTCTCTCGCGGCCGGTTCCGCGAGGAGTCCTGAGCACGGAGGCAACTGGGTCTCCACCCCTGCTTGTTGAGGCAGAGAATTCCGTTGACGGTCCGCGAGCCCGTCGCTAGCCTTGTGCCCGGTTCGAGCGCGAGATGGGCGAGCGGCATTACTTGTGAGCGCATCTTTGCTTTTGTGACGATTCTGAGTATACTTGAGAGGGCAATCGGCCGGGGGTAGGTACGATTTGCCAAGTGAGTCAGGGGAAAGGGGTCACTGCATGGGCGACTTCGGAGATGGCATCAAGTCTGGCAAGCTGCCGGGCATCCTGTACGCGGACGACACCCACGCAAGCAAAGAGATGCGAAAGATGCTGGACTCTTGTGGAGCAAGATACACTATCTCCGACACCTCGGCCGGGGACTTTGACAGCCCTGTTGTCATCATTGACGGCTGCTTCCTTGGGGTTAGGGAATTGCAAAACGTCCTGAAGGTGGATTAGCATCATGCCGCCAAGGGGGGAGCCACGTCCCCAAACCAGATCAATGTCGTCCTCTTTGGCCCCTCGGGCGTGGCGAAGGAAACCGCGGCAAAGTCTCTGGCGCGTGTCTGTCAAGCACATATGACAGGCGCCAAAATCCAGATACTCGATATACGCGAGTGCCTGGGTGATAGCACTCACGTCCTGCTCATACGAAAACAGAAGAACCAACGGGAAGCAGTTGCAGCAGCCATCGGCCGCATGTCCGGCAGGCTGCAGGACGCCGATCTAAACATCCTATCGCTACACGCCTGCCACCAGTGCGGGAGCATTCCTGTATTCCCGTGCTCCTCAGAGGCCGTCAAGGGCCTGGACCCCGCCATCTGCATCACGCTCATCGATGACGTTTACTCGTGCCGACAGAGGCTGCTGGAGCCCGGAGGATACCCGTATCGCTACCATCAACTCCTGAACTGGCGGCAGGTCGAATGCGGCATTGCGGATCTCATCGCTGACGCGTGCCGTATTGAGAACGTGTACCTTGCGGCCAAGCACCCGCGCATGATGGTGTACCGTCTGCTTTTTGAGCCGAAGCGCCCGAGGCTTTACTCCGCCTCTCAAATCACAAACGTCAGAGATGACCCGAAGGCCCGGAAGGAGATACAGGCTCATCGTCGGCACATTCATCAGGAATTTGTTGTTTTTGACCCTCTGACCGTAGATGACCGCATTCTTGTCAACTCCCTGCCTGGTGAGGAGGCCGAGGCAGAAACCTTCCAGGTTGGGATCGATGCCAGGTGGCCCTCCGACCTCTCCGATATTGGGCCCCACTACGAGAGCCTTGTGCCTGAAGATCCGAACCTCTTCCCTTTGACGGTGCAAGTTAAAGAAGCCGAAGAACTGAACAGGCCGGACCAGATGAGTAGCCCCATGAGCACCATCGACGCCCAGATAACGCAAAGGGATTTCCGCTATATTGACCAAGCCGACGCGGTAGCCGCATATCGGCCCCGCTTCAAAGGACATGAGAGCGGTGGCGTCGCAGCAGAAAAGACGTACGCAGCCGGAAGTGGAGGTAAGACGGTGATCGAGTACTCGCCTTCGGAGGATATCGAAGGGACGCGGTCGAGGCCCTTTGCCACGCCAGTCCCGGGCCCTGTGCTGCAGGACCTCAACGAGTTCTACACGAGCCTCGAGGCAACTGCTCGGCAGGAAGCCGAAAGACGCTACGCTTGCAACAATGCGTACTACACGAGATTTGAGGCATTTCGCGACCAATTCTCGCAGTAGCGCATTTCAACGTGTGTCCACAGTCCTCCTCAGCCACTTACAGATGTCTCGGACTATGGCGGCATGATCACCTTCCGCAACCCCGACGTGCTCCAGATCCTCTCTCGCGGCCGCAGCACACCGGCTTGCCTGACGAGATCGAGGACCGTGTCTGTCTTTGAGGCGCTCATGGTTTCTCCTTCTTTTACAAAACGTCGGGGATTATTCATAATGCCCGACGTTTTGTAAGGGGCGCCGCGCTGACAGTCAACGGCAAACTCCTCGCCCAAGGCAGCCCTCCTGATGCCCAACGCCCCGCGCGGGGGGGCAATTGCTTCCGCCTTTCGCTTGACACGCGCGGCCGGCGCGGTACGTTGAACGGGCCATGCAGGCGACACCTCTGGGCGGCGATACGCTCTACTTCGCTTACGGGGCAAACCTCAGCCGCGCCCACATGGTGCTGTGGTGCCCCGACGCCGTGCCGCTCGTGCGGGCGACGCTGCCCGACTACCGTCTCGTCTTCCGCTCGTGGGCGGACATCGTGCCGTCCCATGGGGACCGCGTCCAGGGGGCGCTGTACGAGGTGAACCTGAAAGACCTGGCGGGCCTCGACCAGTTCGAGGACTGCCCCGTCCTGTACCGCCGCATCCACGTGCGGATCCTGTCGGAACGGATGGTCTTCGATGCGATGACCTACCAGATGAACCCCGGCCACGCGCTTGCCCTCCCGCATCCGGACTACCTGGCGCTCATCCTCGGGGGTTACGAGGACTGGAAACTCGACACCGGCCCGCTCGCCCGGATTGAAAGCGACGTCCGTGATGACATCGAGAGACGAATGCAGGGACCTGCCGGCAGCGTATGACGACCTGGCCGTCGTGGCGCGCGGGTTCGACGCGCTCGCCTTTCCGTCTTCGCCAAGGCTTCCGTCTTCGCCAAGGCTTCCGTCTTCGCCAAGGCTACGCCGGACAGGACGCCGGACAGGCGGGTCGGCCGCCGTTGGCATCTTGATTGGCGCCCCTTGCGGCGCTACAATCGCCCGCCGCCGAACCTGTGGACCGCATAACAGGTTAGCCGCGTGGCTTGCCCCTCGCGGCGCGGCGATGGACGAGCGAGGATGCCTGACATGGCCGAATCGTGGCGAGCGGCCTGCGACCGCGCTGACCGGCATTTCCAGCAGCACTACAACTGCGCCCAGTCGGTCCTGTGGGCCGTGGCCGAGACGTGCGGCCTGGAGTGTGCGGCGTGCATTCCGGCCGTTGCCCTGGCGATGGGCGGCGGCATCGGGCACACCGGCAGGGCGTGCGGGGCCCTCACGGGCGCCGTCATGGCCCTCGGGCTCGCAGTGGACCGGGCCGTGGTGGGCGGTTCGATCTCGGTTCGCAAGGACGAAGCCAATCGTCTGACCGACGCGCTGGTGCACCGTTTTGCCGACGAGTTCGGCTCGACCGACTGCGTGGCGCTTCTGGGTTTCAGTTGGTCGGAGGCCGATGCGGTGGAGCGGTGGTATCGCCAGCGCCGCCGCAAGTGTGATCGCTACGTCCGCTGGGCCGCCGGCGAGGCCGCCCGCGTCATCGACGACCTTCGCACCGGCGCATCCGAACAGAGCCCTTAGCCGCGGGGCTTGCCCCGCGCGTTTCCTGCACCGTTTATCGAGGTCACGTTGTCGGAATTCGTCGAATCGATCCTCGCTCCCGACGGCCTGGTGGCGAAACACCTGCCGGGTTACGAGCACCGCCGGCAGCAACTCGAGATGGCGGCGGCCGTCGATGCCGCGTTCCGGGGCAACCGTCACCTGGTTGTCGAGGCCGGCACGGGCGTCGGCAAGTCGTTCGCGTACCTCGTGCCGGCCATCCGCGAGGCGGTCCGCGAGAAGCGGCGAGTCGTCGTCTCGACCTATACGATCAGCCTTCAGGAACAACTCATCGAGAAGGACCTGCCGTTTCTGAAGAAGGCCACCGGCGAGGACTTCGTCGCCGTCCTCGTGAAGGGCCGGTCGAACTACGTGTGCCTGCGGCGCCTCGACCGCGCGTGCAAGCGTGCGGCCAACCTTTTCGAGGGCCGGTCGCTGCGGCGTGAACTCGAGCGCATCGCCGAATGGGCGATGACGACCGAGGACGGCAGCCTGTCGGACCTCTCTCCCGCGCCCGACTGGCGTGTGTGGGACCGCGTCTGCGCCGAACACGGCAACTGCCGCGGCCGCCGGTGCGAGCAGCAGCGCCGATGCTTCTACCAGCGTGCCCGCCGCAAGGTCCATCGGGCGCAGGTCCTGGTCGTCAACCACGCGCTGTTCTTCTCTGACCTGGCCATCCGCACGGGCGGCGGCGCGGGCATCCTGCCGAAGTTCGACCGCCTCGTCTTCGACGAGGCCCATAACATTGAGACGGTTGCATGCGACCAACTGGGCATCGCCGTCACGAGCGGGCAGGTGGGCTTTCTGCTGGGGAGCGTGTGGCAGCCGAAACGCCGCAAGGGGCTGCTGGCCACGCTGCCGGCGGGCACGGAGAAGGCGAGGCGGACCTGCGAAAGCGCCGCGGCGGCCGCCGAGGCGTTCTTCGACGACCTGCGGGCGTGGCACGAGTCCGACGCCGGCGCGAGCGGTCGCATCACGGAACCGAACGTGGTCGCCAATCCCCTCTCGCCCGCCCTTCGGAGCCTGGCGGGAGAACTTCGGGACTTGGCACGAAGCGCCCGTGACGGAGAGGACCAGGACGAACTGGCCTCGGCCGCCGAGCGGGCACGCGACCGGGCCGACGCCGTCGATGCCTTCATCACCCAATCGTACGGAGACGCCGACGGGCCGAACGCCGTGTACTGGATCGAGGTGTCGGGCGGCGGCCGTGCGCGCACTTACCTGCGTGCCTCGCCGATCCACGTGGGCCCGATGCTCGACGTTCTCCTGTGGCAGGAGGTGCCGTCGGCCGTCCTGACGAGCGCGACGCTGGCCGTGGCGCCGAACGATGAGTTCGCCTACATCCGCGAGCGGCTGGGACTCGCCGAAGCCGACACGCTGCGCGTGGGGTCGCCGTTCAATTACGAGTTGCAGGTGCGGCTGTATCTGGCGGCCGACATGCCGGGGCCGACCTCGGCGGGGTATTTCGACGCGGCGGTCGAGGCGATCCGCCGGTACGTGGACCTCTCGGAAGGGCGGGCGTTCGTCCTGTTCACGTCGCACGAGATGCTGCGTCGGGCGGCCGAGGTGCTGCGGCCGCATCTGGAGCGGCGCCGCTGGACGCTGCTCGTGCAGGGGGAGGGGGTTCCGCGCGGCAAGATGCTGGAGGCGTTTCGGCGCGACACGCACTCGGTCCTGTTCGGCACCGACACGTTCTGGCAGGGCGTGGACGTGCCGGGGGCGAGCCTCTCGAACGTGATCATCACGCGGCTGCCGTTCGCCGTGCCGGACCGTCCGCTGGTGCAGGCCCGGATCGAGGCCATCCGCGCGGCGGGGGGCAGCCCGTTCACCGAGTACCAGTTGCCGGAGGCCGTGCTCAAGTTCAAACAAGGGTTCGGTCGGCTCATCCGGACGGCCGACGACCGCGGCATGGTCGTCGTCCTGGACTCGCGTGTCCTCTCGAAATCCTACGGCCGCGCGTTCCTCCGTGCCCTGCCGCCGTGTCGGGTCATTGTGCCGGGGGAGGATGGGTAAGCCGCTCGCGGCGCCGCGGGTCTTGGTGTCCCGCCGCTTCCGCGGCGGGCTCGGCGAACACACGGCGGCCGACATTTGTGGCGGGCTCGACGAACACACGATGGCCGACATTTGCGGCGGGCTTGCGGCGGGCTTGGCGGGCTCGATGAAAAAGCGGCCTTGCGACCGGTGGCATCGCAAGGCCGGTGCTCTGTGGGTTCCGCGTCGGGCCTTACGGAGCGGCGGCGAAGTTCGTCGTCGGAAGGGCGGCGCACAGGTGGCGCGGCGTCCACGAACGAATCGTTCCGATCCCGCCAGACCTGATCACGAAACTGTCTCCACAGAGATGTTACGAGCAGGCTACCGATTCCGGGGCGCGGCTGTCAAGGAAGTTTATCGGAATCTGCGCACGCCGGTTCGGCCAATCTCGGCCGGCGGCGAACGAAGTAATAGACGGCGGCGCCGATGGCCTGGAGGAAGATGATGATGAGGACCCAGATGAGCCGGTTGTTGCCCTCGTCCGTCTCCTTGGTAACGCAGTCGATGAGCATCCAGATCCAGAAGGCTGTGGCGAGCGCCCCGACGGCGAGCACCAGCACGCCCAACAGCCCGACCATCATCATGCCGAAACAACTGACCGCTGCCGCCGCCGCCGGCGCTGCCCCCGCCGCTTCCGCTTCCATCGTGTCACCGCCTTTCGTCTCTGCTAAGAGGCTGTTTCAAAACCCGGTTTGCCCAAACGCCCGGGGGCATGGCAACCTGCCGTTAGGTGGGCATGAAGCGGGACCAAGCCCATGGCCACGCAAGCGTGGCCATGCCACCCGCAGGTTATGAAACAGCCTCCAAGCGCTCCAACTCCGTAAACAAGTACGCCCCCTCGGCCACAGGTATTCCCTCGAAACGGTGGCCGTCGGCCCGCCGGCAGACGATGTTCGCTTCTGCGTGTTGCCGAGCGGCGTCCTCACGCCTTGCGTTTGCGGCCGTAGCCTTTGGCGTAATCGGCGCGGCAGATCTGTTCGGTCTCGTCGGGATGGCGGCCGAGTTCCTTGACGAGCATCGCGTGCATCGATCCGATGCGGTCTTTCTGCTGCGGCCGGCGTGCCAGGTTCGTGAACTCCTTCGGGTCGGCCGCGAGGTCGTAGAGTTCGCGCTCGGCCGGGTGCTTCGCGTCCGGCGGTGTGTGGTACACGTACTTGTACCGCCCCTGCCTCAGCATCGCGTAGCCGGATGCGATATTGTGGGCGTAATATTCGCTGACCGCCATGTCCTTCCAGGGGGCGGCGGGGTCGTCCATCCAGCGGCAGAGGGATTGGCCGTTCCAGTCGTCGGGGGCGTCGGCGCCGCCGAGTTCGGCGATCGTGTGTACGACGTCCAGGATGCTGCACGCGGCGGTTCGCCGCTCTCGGCCCTTCCATCGCCCGGGCCACGCGGCGACCAGCGGCACGCGAGCGGCGTGCTCGTACATGCAGTTCTTCCACCAGAGGTGGTGCTCGCCCAGGTTTTCTCCGTGGTCGGTCGTGTAGATGACGACGGTGTTATCCGCCAGTCCGGAGCGATTGAGGGCCGCCAGGACGTTTCCGATCTCGACGTCGAGCCACTGCGTCAGGCCGTAGTACAGTTCCCGCCCCAGGCGGACGATCCTGGGGTCGGTCTCGACGACGCCGAACCCCCGCCGCAGGTGATGGTAGTTCAGGGGCTGCGACGCGACGTGGCCCGTGGGCAGTTCGGGCATTGCGATCTTGCCCTCGTACGGTTTCCAGAAGCGCTCGGGCACGATGAGCGGGAAGTGCGGCGCCAAGTAGCCGGCGAAAAGGAAGAACGGTTTGTCGCCGGCGCCGCGTTTCCGGAGGAACTCGAGCACCCCGGCGGTCACCTTCTGGTCGTGTTTCAGCACGCTGGACGATTCGCCGGCGTGAAACTGGGCGAAGCGGCCGTCGCGGCTGTTGGTGCTGATGCGCTCGTCGTCGGCAGCGCGCCGGTTCCCTTTGCCGGTCTTGCGGCTGCGGTTCATATTGCCGCCGATCTCAGTGAAGCCGTACCGACGGGTGGCGTCGTAGTGCAGTTTGCCGCACAGGAGCGAATCGTATCCAGCGGCCGTCATGATACGGGCGATCGAGGGAATGTCGTCGCTGGGGAGCCAGCAAGCGTTGCTCCAGGCCCCCACGCGGCTGACGTACTTGCCCGAGGTGAACGCCAGCCGCGAGGGCACGCACAGCGGCGAGTTCGTGTAGGCGCAATCGAACGTGATGCCGCGCGCCGCCAGGCGGTCGATGTTCGGCGTCCGGACGAGGCGGTTGCCGTAGCAACCGGTGACGGCGGGGTCGTGTTCGTCGGACACGATGATGAGGATGTTCGGCCGGTCACGGTGTTTCTTTACGGCGGGTCCTTTCGCGCGTGCCGTTCCACAGCCGCCCATGCCGGCCCAGACGGCGCCGGCGGCGGCCGCTGCCAGGAACTCGCGCCGGCGAACGCCTTTCGGGTTGCTCATGCCGGGGCTCCCTTCGCTGAGCGCTTTGCGCCTGTGCGACGTGGCGGGCGATTCTAAGGCGTCCGCACAGGGAACGCCAGTGATTCCGGCCCGTGTGCGCCGGCTGCGGGCGGGGAACCAGGGCTCGGCGGCCTGCTTTTTGCTGGCGTATGGGCCGTGGTCATGGTGTAATCTTCTCCACTGTGACACGTTTGGGAAAGTTAAGCGTTTCTGTATAACGTTCACTCGCACGAGGGGGCCGGCGTGGCGTGCCCCCGTGAAAGGAGGGTTGCTATCATGCGTGTGCGACTCGCACTCATCGCGATTCTGCTTGTGCTGATGAGCGGGCAAGTGTTGGCCGGGACGATGCCGCCTGACTTCCTGCGTCAACCGCAGCTTCAACCGAAGCCGGCCGCGGCGCCTTCGGCGCGACCGAAGCTTCAACCGAAGCCGCCCGGGACGAAACAGATACCGGAGCATGCCGATTCTGCGCCGGATCAAGTCAAAGTATGCGCAGCGCCCGCGTTGGATTCGGCGCGATCGATGCTGGAGACGCACCTCAGCATCGGCGTTCTCGGCTTCTTCGTGCTGGTGCTCGGCCTGGAGGTCCTTGTCATGTTGAGGACGCGCGTGACCTGGGGCCCGACCACCGTACGTATCTTCGGCCTGACCCTCGTCATCAACTCCGGCCTGTTCCTGATTACGGCCGGCTACTCCCAGGACCAGATTGCGCCGATGATGGGTCTCCTTGGCACCATCGCAGGATACTTGCTGGGGAAAACGGAACCCAAGACGCGGAAAACGGCGGCCCCGGAGACAGATGTGCCGGCGCCTGCGCCGGGCGATTAGAGCAGTTGACGTTCGCGCGTGCCCCGCGCGGCAGGGAATCCTGCCCGACGCGTGGTGAGGCATCGTGAAGGCGAGGTGGGCAGGATTGCTCACCGCGCATACCTCGCTGCACTCGATCGTGACGTGCAGTAAGGAAGAGAGCTGCCGGCTGGGGCTGCGTCTGCGGCGCCTTCCCCTCGAACTCCCACAGCCGAAGAGAACACGGCCCGTACGGGCCGTGGGACGTGTCGGAGGTCAGGTTTGCGGGGTGGTTAGCGCCAGGTCCACTTCTTGGAGACGAAGATGGGCTGGTCCTGGTTCAGCCACCACTTGTCGCCGGGCAACTTGTAGGTGATGGCGAGCGTTTTGCGGAGGCGGATGACCTTCTCGTCGGCGAGCGTGCTGCCGCACGCGAGGCACTTGAGTTGCGGCTCGGACTCGCTGCGCCTGATCCGTCGGCCGCCGCATTTCGGGCACCGCTCGATGTAGCGGCCCGAGAGGCCCTCGCAGAAGATCGTGAAGCGGTCGGTGCTGCGGTCGAGCGGTGCGAAGATGGCCACGCCCGTCCGCGCGCTGTCATCGCCGGGCAGGACCTTGCCGTGCATCCGGACGGCGTTTTCGAGGAACCGGATCTTGCGGTTCTTCTTGATGGCCTCGAAGACGGTCGGGAAGACGCCGGCGCGGCGGACGGCGGCGGTATCGCTGAAGAGCGTGAACGTGGGGATGTACGTCTTCTCTTTCTCGGCGCGGTTCGTGACGGTGTAGACGAGGTACCAGTAGACCTCCTTCTCGCCGCCGGGCGTCGTGACGACCAGGGGCTGGGGGTGATCGAACCGGAAGTCGAATGTCCACGTCTCGCCCTTGATGAGGTTCGGGTCGACCTTGTCGGGGTCGCCTTGCTCGACGGCCCTGGCGGCGACCTTGTCGGGGTCGGCTTCCTGCGCTGCCGCCAGGGGGGCCAGAAGGGCAACCAGAACCGCCGCCACACCGTACACCATAGCGCTCGTGCGCGTCATCCTATTGCTCCGTAATCTGTTGCCGTGCCTCAAGTGGCTTTGGCAGGCAGGTCGATTCAAGCGACCTTCTGCCCGGCCGGTTCCTGTTTTTCGTCTTTCCGCTTTTGCGCTTGGCGGCGGAGCATCCGGAAGTCGCCGATCGCGCTGACCGGGCACGCCCGGGCACACTCGCCGCACCCCGTGCACTTCTCGGGGTCGATGACCGCCAAGTTGCCCTCGACGTGTATGGCCTTGCCCTCGACGGGGCATGCCTTCTCACACGCCTTGCAGGCGATGCAGCCAACCTTACACGTCTGCCGCACTACCTTGCCGGGGTCCTGGTTGCGGCACAGGACGTGAACATACTGCTCTTTGGGCAGAATCTCAATGATATTCCTGGGGCAAACCGCCGCGCACGTGCCGCACGCCATGCACCGCTCTTCGAGGACTCGCGGCAGGCCGGTGTCGGCGTCGAGGATCATGGCGTCGAACGGGCACGACCTGACGCACGTGCCCAGTCCCAGGCACCCGTACGGACAGGCCGCCTGGCCGTATTGTGTGGCGGCTGCGGCGCGGCAGTCCCGTTCGCCGACGTATCGGAAGCGGGTGCCGGTCACCCCGCCGCCGCCCTGGCATCGGACGACGGCTACCTTGGGAACAAAGTCGGCGACCTCCAGGCCCATGATGTCGGCGATGCGTTTGGCGGTCGCCGGCCCGCCGGGTGTACACAGGCTGGCTGCGGCCTCGCCCTTGGCCAGGGCCTCGGCGTAGGCCGCGCAGCCGGGGAACCCGCAGGAGCCGCAGTTGGCGCCCGGCAGGGCCTCCTCGATCTTCTCCCGGCGCGGGTGCGCCTGCACCCGCAGAAAACGGTCGGCCACCGCCAGCAGGATGCCGAAGGCGCCTGCCAGGGCCGCCAGCACGGCCGCCGCTGCGATCAGGTAGGTTATGACGATGTCCGCCATGGTTCCCGCTCCCTCACGGTCGCGGCTAGTTTTATACGGCGACGCCGAGCAGATGTAGGCCGGGGCGTGCCCCGGCGATCTGCTTCGGCCTGCCGTTTTATACGGCGACGCCGAACAGTTTCGTGAATCCCATGAAGGCCAGGGCCATCAGGCCGGCCGAGATGAACGCAATCGGCAGACCCTGGAGGGCCTTCGGTACGCGCCTCTCGGCCAGGTGCTGGCGTATGCCGCTCATCAGGAGCATCGCCAGCAGGAACCCCACCCCGCCGCAGAATCCGTTGACCGTCGCCAGGTGGACCGGCAGTCCGTTGGCCGGGTCGCGCCAGGCTTCGGTGTTCAGCAGCGCCATGCCCATGACCGCACAGTTGGTCGTGATGAGCGGCAGGTAGATGCCCAGGGCGCGGTACAGCGCGGGGGCACTTTTCTTCAGGACCATCTCGACGAACTGCACCAGGCCGGCGATGACCAGGATGAAGGAGATGGTCTTGAGGATCAGGACGTAGCCGCCCTCCGGCACCGGAAGCCCCAGCACGCCCAGCAGGTTCGTGTGTTCGGGGTTCGTCGGCAGGAGCAGGTGCCGATAAATCAGGGCCGTCGCCGCCGACGCTATGCTCATGACGAAGATGACGGCCAGGCCCATGCCGACGGCGTCGCTGGTGCGGCGAGAGACGCCGAAGAACGGGCACAGGCCCAGGAACTTCGCCAGGACGACGTTCGAGATCAGGATCGACCCGACGGCCAGTTCCACGTAGCCGACTTCCATGACATCTTGCCTTTACTATCTCGCCGGGCCGCGACCGCGCGGGTGGCGCATTCGGTGGCGCCGAACTGCCCGCTCCCTTACGGTCGCGGCTCGGATTGCCGCGGCTCGGATTGCCGCGGCTCGGCCGGTCGTCGCTCGTGTGTCTTTTTCGGTTTCGGGAAATCCCTGGCCACCTGCGGCACAGCGGGGACGGCGGCGAGACGGGCGGCGTCGCGGCGGCGGTTACCGAGCCAATAGAACAGGCCGAACAGCAGGCCGATGACGATGAATGCCCCCGGCGCCATCCCCAGCACGGTCATCGGCACGTACGGCGGGATAACCGTCGTGGGGCCGACCGCCACGGGCGTCAGCCGGTACCCCCACAGGGTCCCGGCGCCCAGGACCTCGCGCACCAGCGAGATGGCCACCAGCGCCAGGAGGAATCCGACGCCGATGCCCAGCCCGTCCATGAGGCTGGCCAGCGGCCCGTGCTTCGACGCGAAGGCCTCGGCCCGGCCCAGGATGATGCAGTTGACGACGATGAGCGGGATGAAGATGCCGAGGGCCTTGTTGATGGCTTCCGGGGCGATGGCCTTCATCGCGATCTCGACCATCGTCACGAACCCCGCGATGACCACGATGTAGCAGGCGATGCGGATCTGGTTCGGAACGAAGCGCCGGATGAGGCTGATGAGGATGTTGGCGCAGACGAGGACGGCCGTCGCCGCCGCCGCCATCGCCACACCGTTCTTCACGCTGGTCGTGACGGCCAGCGTCGGGCACAGCCCCAGGACGAGCACAAACACGGGGTTGTGCTTGATGGGTTTGTCGGTGAATTCCCTGAGCAGACTCAAGCGCGTCGCCCCGCCTGCGGCCCTCTTCGCATGTCATTCTAGGAGGCCGCACAGGCCTGTCAAGCGTTTGGAGCCGAGCCTGCTCTCGAGTTGAGTGCCACCGTCGCGTTGCTCGACGGGCGGCTTTTCACCTGCCATCGCCCCACGCACGGGCTATAATGACCCCGGATGGCTTCCCGCGGTGGGTTGCCGGTCGGACCTGGCGAATGTGGAGTATGAGAGGCATCTGGTGGAGGCATGGAACCCGTGACACACGCGGCCGAGACGAAGAACATGGCGCTCTTCTGCGACTTCGAGAATATCGCTCTGGGCGTTCGCGACGCCAACTACGCCCAATTCAGCATCAACAAGGTGATGGAGCGGCTCCTCTTGAAAGGGAGCATCGTGGTGAAGAAG
>CAZIJC010000052.1:0-26884 GCA_964539385.1 uncultured Anaerolineales bacterium
CGACTACCGGCGCATGGTCCGCATGGGGGCCAACTTCCAGGTGATCCGCACGGCGCTCGGCCGGCTGGGCGGCTGGCCGGGCAAGGAGCCGGATCCTACGTACCTCGGGCAACTCGACGCGATGGTGCGCATGGGCAGGGAGGCCGGCCTCAAGACCGTCTTCAAACTGGTTGTTTACGGCATCAGGCCCTTTGGCAACGAACAGTGGGATGCGCTCTGGCACAATTCCGGTGGAAGTCAGGACGCGCTGATGGCGGCATGGAACAAGGTCTGGATCCGCTACAAGGACGAGCCGTCGGTTTTCGGCTATGACCTGCTCAACGAGCCGCAGCGCGGGCTCGATGCCGACTACGAACGCTGCTGCCGTGAACACTTGCTCCCGACGCTCCGCCGACTGGCCGATGCCATGCATGCGGTCAGCCCCGGCAAGTGGGCGCTCTACCAACCGCTGATGCGGAGCCGAGAGGATCGGGCCAAGGGCGTCAATCCGTTCGTGCCGATGAAGGAGCCGTTCGGGCGCGATCGCGTCATCTTTGCGCCGCACGTTTACCACATGGATTTGGCTTCGATGACCAGAACGCTCGACACCTATGCGCGCGAGGCAGCGCTTTCCCATGCACCGCTCCTGATCGGTGAGTGGGGACCGGCAACTCCCCTGGCGGTGGACGCCAGTCCGAAGAGGCAGGCGGCCTTCACCAAGGTTTACCGGAGGACGGCCGGCGCACTCGACCGTCGCGGCATCGGTGGGATCAAAGCCTGGTTCTGCGGCACGCGAGCGCCACTCAGGTCGAAAGCGCGGCCGGAGCCGTTCACATGGGCTATCTTCTCGGACACCGACGCCGTCGGGCACGTCGAGCGTAAGTACATCACCGACGTGCTGGCCCGTCCCCGCCCGCTGGCCGTCGCCGGCCGCCTCGAACGCTACGGATACGACTTCGCAGCACGCACCCTGGAGGTGAGGCTTAAGCCGGACGTCGAACTCGGCAGCACGGTCATCTTTGTGCCGGCGGATCGCTTTTACCCCGACGGCTTCCGCATCGAGGTGGGGTCGGGCCTAGTGCTGGCCTTGAAACCGGGTGATGCCCGGTGGCGCACGCTGAAATGCGCCGACGAAACCAGCCGCGAACAGGCGCGCCTTGTGCACTGGGATGCCGATTCGCAGCACATCGTCATCAAGAAATGGATCGTTACTGCGCCCGGGCTGACGGTGACAATCGCGCCGATGACTAAGAGCCTATCCGAATGACCCTCTGGCTTCGACCGGCTGCGAGTCCCGTGGCCGGCGTTGGGCTGCATCGACAGATGCCTGCTTCCGCCGCCTTGACCACGGGCCCCTCGCTCGGTCTCGGGCCGACGAGGGGTCATTCGGATAGGCTCTAAGCCTGCGAGGCTGCCGACGTCCTTCTGTCCTTTTCCCCCGTCGCTCTTGCGATGGGCATTCGGCCACAGCACACAGCGCGGCGAGTCGGGAGACCCGCCGCGCTGTGGACGGTTGAGGCATCGGCCCGTCGGCCACGTCTATTTGCTCGGCGCGTCGGTAAACAGCGCCTTCATCTGCTCGGTGGCCAGTTCTTCCAGGCCCGAGTCGGTGTCCACCGCTACGGCCTGGCCGCGCGCCGTCACGACGACGACCCGTTTGCCCTGGCTGAGTGCCGCTCGGATGTGGGTCCGGTCGCGGACCAACTGGAAGTAGGCCTCCGAGCCCCACTTGACCTTCGTGAGTTTCTCGTCGCCGGCGAACCGTTCGTCCACCCACACGCCGCGATAGTTGACGAACTGCCGGCCCGCGCGGTGCTGGACGTTCTGGACGCCGCGCAGGTCGCGGCTGGCGTTCTTCGCCCGCCGCAGACGCTGGCACTCCTGGGCGATCTCGACGGCGGTCTTGCCGGTCTCGGCTTTCTCAAAGAGCCGCTCGTTGGCGCGGACCCCGGTACTGGCGGAGCCCCCGAACCCGTCGCCCGGCACCAGGCGGAACCGGACGACCCCCGGACTGTGCGGGGGTTCGGTAGGCGGGGGGGTCTCAGGTCTTCTCCCGGTATCCGGCAGGGCGAAGGCGCTGCCGAGTGTGTCGGCCTTGCGTTTCATCGCATCCTGCGCTCGGGCGAGCGTCGCCGGAGCCGGCTGCGCCTTGGGCACCCGCCCGTTCGCCGCGGTGCCGGAGCGCTCCCACGCCGAGGCGTCGGCGGCGCCCCTCGGCTCCGCCATCGTGACCGTGATGCCGTACTGCTTGTACTGCTCGGCGCTCTCGAGCACGAGGTAACTCGTGTACGGCGTCTCGATGCCGTGGGCCAGGCTCAGCCGCACCACCTCGTCCTCCAGTTCCTTGTTCTCTCCGTGCAGGCGGATCTGGTCCAGGAGGTACCCGATCTTGCGATGGGCGTAGAGCGAGGAGATGAACGACCGCTCCTTACAGTTCTTGGGGAACGTGCCCTCGTAGACGAACTCTTCTTTCTTCTTGCCGACGCGGCCTTTGAGGCGGATGACCGAGTCGCCGTCGCCGGTGTAGGACCCGACGAGGACCACCTGCGACCCGCGGAACAGGTCCGGCAGGTCCTTCGGATATGTCTCGATAATCTTTACGCCGGGGACCTGGAGCGCGAGTTGGGTCAGCACCGGATGGCTCATCTTCGAGAACAGGCGCGTGACTTTGCCGTCGATGGCCTCTCCCGGTCGAACGTACTCCGTCAGCGCGCCCGTATCGCCGCTCATGCGGTCGAGCAATTTCGTGTTGACGTCGTCGCCGACGCCGAACGTGAAGACCCTGAGGTGCGGCTTGTTGCTATCCTTGACGAGTTTGGCGAGGGCCTCGATGTCGGTCACATCCACGGTGGGCCGCCCGTCCGTCAGAAAGAGGACGGTGGCGGGGCGGTTCTTGTCGAGCGGCAAGGCGAAGACCCGGGCCAGCGCCTCGCTGAAGTTCGTGCCGCCGGTGGCCTCGAAGGCGTCGATCCACTCGCGGGCCTTCTTCCGGCGGGCGTCTCCGGCGTCGGTCCAGCCCTTGGCGAACGACTGGGCCAGCGTCGAGAACTGGATCACGGCAAACCGGTCCTTGGGGTCCAGTTTGTCGATGCAGAACGCGAGGGCACGCTTGGCCTGGCCGATCTTGTCGATCCCCGCTCGCTTCTTCATCGAGCCGGAGGTGTCGAGGACGAAGACGACGTCGCGCGGCACGCGGTTCTTGGCGTTGACCTCGCTCTTCGGCGAAATCAGCATCAGGAACATGCCGGGCTTCTTGGGATCCGGACGGTAGGTCATCAGCGACAGGCCGAAGTCTTTCTCGCTGACCGTGTAGAACAATTGGAAGTCGCGGTCCAGGAGCGCCCCCTTGGTCTCCATGCCGGCCACGGCCTCGTGGTCGCCCCGCCGCGCGACGCCGACCTCGTGGGTGGGGCTGTAGACGTTCTTGATGGGCGTCGCGCTTCGGATGCGAACCGTGACGGTGAAGTCCTCGAGCGTCTTGGACGCCTTCTCGCCGATGCGGAGCGGAAAGACGTACTCGCTCAACCCGTCGTCCGTAGGAACCAGGTGGGTGTACTCGAGTTCCACCTTCTGAGTGCCGCGGGCGGGCACCGGATAGATCCGCATCCGCAGGAGATTGCCGTCCATGTATTCGAGGAGGCCGGGGTCTTTCGCCCGCCGGACGATCTCTTCGTACACCCGCCGGGCCTTGTCCGCCGCCAGCAGTTCGCCCTTCATGCGCTTGCCGCCGATGTACATGGCGAAGTCGCGGATCGCCGCCGTCTTCGGCACCGGGAAGATGTACGTGCACTCGAGGTCCCGCCCGGTCGAGTTCTGAAACTCCTGGACCACGCGCGTCGTGGCCACCTGGTTCTCGATGTGCGTGTCCACGCGCAGGTACTTGACCGCCAGCGGCGGCAGACTCTTGTCTTTGGGAATCAGCATTCCGGCGCCGTGGGCGTCCCATGTGGTACAGGTCACAAGCGCCACGGCCGCAATCAGTCCCGGAAGTCTCGAACGTTCCATCGGAAAACCCTTTCTTCTCGCGCCGCGCCGGTGCGGCGGCCAGAGCAGTTGGCGGTTGAGTATGCCAACGGGTCGCGCGGCCCGTACCCGGTACGGGTCCGTATGGACGGGCCGCGCCCCTCACCTGACGATCGTCCTCATCGCAGCGCCCCCGGTCGCGGCGCCGGCCGCACCGCCGGCACCACGATACGGTCCTCGACCTGGCACCCGAAATGGACCAGGTGCGAGCCGAAACTCACGCCGTCGCCGATCAGGCCGGCGCTTCGCGTTGCGATGCCGGCGCCGCTGCCGGGCGTGCCCGTCCGGTAACTGCCCGCGCGGCGGATGCGGTTCAGGAACTCCCGTGCGACGGCACGGTCCACCGGGCGCATGACGCAGCCGCCCCGGATCTGAAGGACCAGGTCTACGGCGTAGGCGTCGATCACCTTCGGCAGGAGAGCGTGCGCCAGGTCCGATCGGCCGAAGAACTCCGCCCCGATGGCGCGGCCGGCGAAGCGGTCGGCAAAGAGAAAGCCGACGCTCCCGGCCGGCACCTCCGGCACGATCGTGCGACGGACCTCGGCGAGTTTTCGCGCCACGGGCTCGGCCTTGAGACCGACCTCCAGGCTGCCCGTCACGTTTTCGGAACCGAGGGCGGCGTTGTTGCGGGCCACCTCGGCCCAGACGGCCGACTGGTCGGCACCCTTGCGCAGGGCCTTCTGGATCGACTGCGGAACCAGAACGCCGGCCGCACCGAAAGCGGCTTTGCCACGCCACCGATGGGCCTCCACGCAAAAGACGGGCGTCTCAACGCGCTGGCCGGGGCTCAAGATGATGTCCTGCCGGACGGTCCGCGTCTGCTTGCCGCCCGAAACAACCTCGCCCGCCATGACGAAAACGTGGTCGGAGCGGCTGCGGTTCTCCATGATGATGACCGGGACGGCGCCTCCGCCACCCTTCTCCGCGACCACGAGGATACCCTTGGCGATGGCCGCATCGGCCGTCCACCAGCGACCGCCCGGGCCGCCGTGCCCTCGCAGCATCACGGGGAAGACGGCGAGGCGGTCGCAGAGAAGCGGATGGCGGATCTCGAGGCGGTCGAGGTAAGCGGCCAGTTCCGGGACGTGGGGTGTCGGCGGGGGCGGGACAACAGACGGACGCACACGCGGTTCGGGGCCAACGCGCGGCGCCGGGCCGGACTCTTCCTCAATGTAGGCCGCCGGCGCCGACGCAATCAGGGTCGCCAGAGCAATGCCGAACCACCAACCGCCGCGCCGCAGGTGCCGTCGGGTCATGGAACCGCCCTCCAACGTTCACGCCGGCCGAGTGCGCCGAGGGGTACGACTCGCAACCGGCGCTCAACCCCACGCTTGCGGAAGTTTAGACGTGCGCGGCGTGGGTCCAGTTCCATGAAAGCGGTGGAGGCGTGAAGTCAGAGGGGAAGGCGAAGCAAAAAAGGGGGCAAGGCCTGGAGGGGAGGCCTTGCCCGTGTTGCGGGGATAGACGGCGCTTAAAAATCTGCCCCGCTCTTTTTTGGGTTGTCAGCACCCTTTGTCTGCCAACGCCGGTGTGAACCGAAGTTGGCGTGTGTGGGAACGATTGGCAAAGGAGTGTTATTGGTCCCTCCAATTAACCCCGCAACACAGTTTCGTCGATTCCGCTACGCCCCGTAGGGCGGTTTCCCTCAGTATGGCTCGTCCTTTAATTGTGGGAGTAAAGGGGGTTGTTTGGCAAAGCGCCTGAGATTCTCGTCGCACCCGGGGGAGGGCTGTGCGTGAAGTCGCAAGCGATGCCATTAAAGAACGAGCCAATGACGACCAATATCGCAAGGCGTGTGCCAAACACTTTCCAGCAACGCCGGAAACCTTCTCCGTGAAGGATAAGTCTATGCCCTGCAAGACGTTACAAACGTACCTTTTCTCACGCTTAACGGGCAGTGAGACGGCGCAGGCCTCGACCATGTTGCCGTGGGGCATCACGTTGGGCCGCGAGACGGCACGAAATGGCCGTAAGTGCCTCTGCGACAGTGCTTTACGGAGGAGTTGCGTCTGAGAGACGGATGTTGTCTCAAGGCAACAGTTCCGCGTGATTTGCTATCCCTGTGCTCGGCGGCAACGAGCCGCGTGTTTCGGCCCGGCATCCCGCGGCCACGGCGCACGAATGCCGGGCCGTGGGCGCCACCCGGGCCGCCTGAGAAACGTCCGATAAGTTTCCTAAAGGCGGCGCCCGCGACGAGCCGAAGAGTTCTGTGGGAGCGAGTCAGATCGCACTTCTCAGCACTGGGAGCGTTTGTTGGTCGATGTTCAGCCACAACGAGGGGAGCGCCGGGAGATTCGATATGCGCGTTATTGCCATCTTCAATCACAAGGGCGGGTGCGCCAAAACGACGACCGCGATCAACCTGGCCGCGATGCTTGCAGCGGCCAAGCAGCGGGTTCTGCTCGTTGACCTCGACCCGCAGGCCCATGCTACCATCGGCTGCGGTGTGCGCGAGGAGGAGGTCGAACTGAGCACGTGGCACGTCCTGAAGGGCGAGGAACCCGACGCCGGGCCGCTTGGCTTGCCGGACATCGCGTGGGAGGTCCTCGAGGGATTCTACCTTGCCCCGGCCAGCGTTGCCCTCGCGACGCTGGAACAGACGCTCGCCGGAACCGACGGACGCGAACGGCGCTTGCGGGAACTGCTCGACCGGCTTGATGGCCGGTACGACTTTGTCCTGCTGGATTGCGGCCCGGGCCTGGGTCTGCTTTCGATCAACGCGCTGATGTCGGCCGCAGAGGTCATCGTGCCGGTGGACCTCGGCTTCTTCAGCATCTACGGCCTTGGCCGAACCATCCGGACGATCGAGATGATCGGCGAGCGAACCGGCCGCGCGCCCGCTTTCAGCATCCTGGCGACGATGTACGACACCCGCGCGCGAACCATGCGCCGGTCCCTTGCGGCCCTGCGGGACCAGTACAAGAGCCGGCTTCTCAGTACGGTGATCCGTTTCAACGTAGACTTGCGGGAAGCCGCAGCAATGGGCAGCCCCATCGTGGAGTTCCGGCCGGGGTCGCGCGGCCACCAGGACTACAAGGCTCTGGCGCACGAGGTTGCGTCCTCAGACCTGCAGATGGAGTACGAGGCGATGGCTCGCCGGGAAGCCGACGAGCATCGGCGCGTCGAACAGGAGGTGGATGAGAAGGTCGAAGCGGTGTACGGCGCGGTCGTCACCGACACCGGTGTCCGCTTCGTCTGTCACGCTCCCGGCGCCAAGCGAGTCCAGATCGCAGGCGACTTCAACCACTGGGAGCCCCAGAACACGCAAGGCGAGATGGTCCTGACGGACGAACCATGCGTCTGGCGGAAAGATGTCCCGCTCGGCTCGGGGCGGTACGCCTACCGCCTTATCATCGACGGGCGGTGGTGCAGCGACCCGGCCAATCCGTACGTCGAGAGCAACCCGTACGGCGAACTGAACAGCGTCGTTGAAGTCGAGTGATCTCCGACACACAGGGCGCAATGGAACCGACCGAACTGTCGGCACCGAGACGGCGATTCGCCGGACGGCGAGGCGAGCCAGGGATGGGCGAGGAACAGTTCGCCGCCCTTGCCGACGTGCTCCTTTCCGCCCAGCCCGCCGAACCGGTTGCCGACGCGCAAGCAGCCGAACCTCTCGCCGACCAGAGCCCTGCGGTTCCCGAAGTGGGTGTCCCGCGCGGCCTCTACATGCTGGTTCCGGCGGGGATTGACCCGGCCGGCCGGCGGGACGCGGCGCTGACGGCGGCCCGGCGGCTGGCGCCGCACCGCGAGCCGGCCACCGTGTTTGTGCTCGAGAACGGCCTGGTCGAGGCCCACGTGCTCGGCGAGAGGGCGTGCGGTCGGCTCGGGCCGCAAAACTATCCGGGCGCGGCCGACATGGACCGGACGGTCAGCGACCTCCTCGGGCAGTGCGACCAGATCGGGCTCGTGGTCTTGGACCCACCGAACGGC
Source organism: uncultured Anaerolineales bacterium (assembly GCA_964539385.1). Classification (GTDB taxonomy): domain Bacteria; phylum Planctomycetota; class Phycisphaerae; order FEN-1346; family FEN-1346; genus JAUVZF01. The sequence continues at coordinate 7,936 of CAZIJC010000052.1, forward strand.
CGGCTCCATCGCCTTGGCAGAAGCCCCTGCCGCACGGTCTTCCTCGCGACGCCCGATGCCGAGAGTATTGTCGAGACCTACCGTACGCTGAAGGCGTGGCGGTTCAGTGGAACACTGTCCCGCGCGGCGGTGCTCTTCTTGGGCCCGGGCGCCGACCGGGGGACGGGCGATCTCGGGCGGCGGCTTCGCAGGGCTGCTCAGGGGTTTCTCGGATGCGACCTGGCGATTCAGCGCGTCGTTTCGGTCGGCCCTGACGGCGGGGCGGGTGAGTTGCCCCAGGCGCTGCGGGTTTTCTCGCAGGTGCCCGCCGACCAGGTCTGGCCCCCTCTGCTTGCCGCCGCTGGCCACGGCACCCCGCCCGCCACGGTCCCCTTGGAGGGCAAATACCCACCGGCCGCCACTGCCCCCGAGCAGAATCCGCCTGTAGGCGTTGAGGAACCGGCCGTGGTGCCGGCCCCGGCGGCCAATGTCTGTCCGGCGTTCGACCTGTGGCAGCCCGACAACAGGCGCGACCTGATATCGGCCATCCAGGAGCAGGTTGCGTCGCTGTTCGGGGGTTCGCTGAGACTCGTGTTCCAGGTAGACGTTGACGAACCTGGGGCGCCGCCGCTGGCGGCCGTCCGCGACGACGGGGCCCTGGTGGCGATCCTCCTGGCCGAACCGGGCGAAACGCTGGACACCGGCGCCGCCGAGCGATGGCTTCGGGTACATGCGTCGCTCCTGGCCCGTGCGTTTCGGCCGTCGGGCATCGCGGCCGGGGCAGAGGTGTTGGCCGTTGCGCTGGCGCCGCTGGAGGCCGTGCCGACGAGCAACGGCATTCGCCGCTTCGTCCCGGTCAAGATGGGCGGCCACAAGGGAGTCGTGTTCCTGCCGTAGACCGCCGTTCCTCCTTGCTCCTGTGTCTTGACACGGTGCGCCGCAGCGGATACCGTACCATGCCATGGACCGGCCGGGTTGGAACGAGTACTTCATGATGATCGCCGAGGACGTCTCGCGGCGTTCGACGTGTCTGAGGCGCAAGGTCGGGGCGATCCTCGTTGTCCAGCGGCGCATCCTGGCCACGGGGTACAACGGCGCGCCGAGCGGCGTGCCGCATTGTTCAGAGACCGGTTGTCTGCGGGAGCAGATGGCCGTCCCGTCCGGCCAGCGCCACGAACTCTGCCGCGGACTTCATGCCGAGCAGAATGCCATCATCCAGGCGGCCAAGCACGGCGTGCGGATCGACGGGGCCACGCTTTACACCACCCATCATCCGTGTTCGATATGCGCAAAGATGGCGATTAATGCGGGCGTTACCCGGATCGTCTGCCGCGAGGACTATCCCGACGATCTCGGAAAGACCATGCTGAGGCTTGGAGGCGTGAAACTGGAGGTGTTTGCGGGCGGCAAGGGGTAGACGCCGCGCTGGGGATGGAACGAGAAGGCCCGATGGCACGGCGGGTTTGGATGCCCGCCGTGCCATCGTTCTTTGGCCTGTCGGCAACGGAGGCAAGATCCGGCGCCGGCGTCAAGAATGTAGGGATCTTTCAGAAGAAGGTTCTGCCCCACATCATGGGCCGTGGGGCGAGATACCCCCTGCTCATGGGGTTGTGGCGCAAGCGGTTAGATGATGTGGAAAGAAAATCGTTACGGTGGAAAAGTTTTTTGATCTGACCACAAGGTATTGTGGCTGACGGTCTTAGACTTTTCTCGTTCCTGTGAGAAGCGCGCGCCGGAGAGGCCGATGCAGGAAAAAGCGTTGACACCCTACATGGTGGGCTCTAGGATTGGCGGTTGCCGACATACGGTGGTTGTTGTTGCACTTTCTCAGTTTTTGCTGAAGAGGGAAGGGCCGGAATTCCGATGCCGTAGAGTAGCCGGGTAGCCCAAGATGTTGTATGTTGGCACGTCTTGCTGATTGCTGTTCCGGCGGCGTGGTGCTTTGCTACTTCGACGAGGAGCCTGCGGCCGTGGAATGTCCTTTCTGTCATCAAGATAATGACAAGGTTGTGGATTCCCGCGCCAGCGGCGCCGCGATCCGACGCCGACGAGAATGCCTGGAATGCAAGCGGCGCTACACGACCTACGAACGTGCCGAGAGCGGGCTCCGCCTGCGCGTCATTAAGAAAGACGGCACGACGCGAGAGGCTTACGACCGCACCAAGGTCCGCCGGGGGCTGATGCTGGCGCTGCACAAGCGCCCCGTCCCGACCGAACGCCTTGATGCCATCCTACAGGAAATCGAGGATGAACTAACCTCCAAGTACGATCTGGAGATCCCCAGCCGCGCCATCGGCGACCTCGTCATGGAGAAACTTCGCCGGGTGGACCAGGTGGCGTACGTTCGCTTTGCCAGCGTGTATCGCGATTTCAAGGACATCTCGCAGTTCGTTCAGGAAGTCGAGCCGATGTTGTCGCAGCGAACCCACACCGCAGGCACGAAACGCAGGACAGAGGGGCCGGATGAATCGGGGCCGACCGGCGGCGACTGACGGTCGGCCCGAGAGAGCACGCCGCGAGGGCGTGGGGGGGGCGACCCATCGGGGGTCGTCCCCCCGGTAACCGAGGAACGAGCCGGGGGTATCGGGCCGCCGGATCAGACTCAAGCAGGGGCGTGCACGGGTAGAGAGAGGGCGAGTATGCTGCGCCGTATCACACAGATTCGCAAACGCGACGGGAAATTCATGCCGTTCGACGAAGCGAAGATCGCCGATGCGGTCTTCAAGGCGGCCGAGGCTGTCGGAGGAGAAGACCGATTCGTCGCCGACGAACTGGCATCGGCGGTCACCGATTACCTGAACCGCCATTACGAGGGGGATATCCCCGGTATCGAAGACATCCAGGACATGGTCGAAAAAGTCCTGATCGAAACCGGGCATGCCAAAACCGCCAAGGCGTATATCCTCTATCGCGACAAACGTGCCCAGGCGCGGCGGGCGACGACGGTCCGCAAGGCCACGCGCAGCGGGTCGCGCAGTTCCACGGACGTCGCGCTGCTGGTTGACACCGGCGCCAAGGACGCCCTCTTGCCGTGGGACAAGAGCCGCATCGTCGAGGCCCTGGAAAAGGAGGCGCACCTCGACCCGTCCACCGCCCGCAAGGTGGCCACCGCCGTCGAGGAGAAGGTGCTGGCCTCGGGCCTGTCGCGCATCTCGACCGGCTTGGTGCGCGAACTGGCGGACAACGAACTGTTCGAACGGGGGCTGACCGGTCGGCTCGAACGGCAGAAAGTCCTGGGCATGCCGCGATTCGACCTGGTGAACCTCATCTACTCCAAGAGCCAGGAAAACTCGAACATCTCACAGAACAACCCGGAGGCGATCAACCTGACGATAGCCGAGACGGTCCTGAAGCAATTTGCGCTCGGCGAAATCTTCTCACGCGAGGTAGCCGAGGCCCACCTCACCGGCCGCGTTCACCTGCACGACCTCGGATACCCCACGCGCGTCTATTGCTCCAGCCACAGCCTGGAGTATCTCAAAAAGTACGGTCTGGACCTGGAGAACCTCGACACCAAGAGCGCTCCGGCCCGCCATGCGCGGACGCTGACGGGCCACCTCAACACGTTCCTGGCGTCGATGCAGGCCTACTACGCGGGGGCGCTGGGCGTGGCGCACATCAACATCATGTACGCCCCGTACGTCGAGGGGATGAGCGAGGAGGTGATGCGCCAGGAGGCGCAGCACCTGATCTTCTCGTGCTCGCAATCGGCATTCAGCCGCGGCGGCCAGACGCTGTTCCTCGACTTCAACGTCCACACGGGCGTGCCGGGTTACCTCAAGGATGTCCCCGCGATCGGCCCCGGCGGCAAGTACACCGGCCGCACGTACGGCGATTATGAGGAGGCCGCCCAGACGTTCTGCCGCGCCATGCTCGATGTCTGGCGCAAGGGAGATCGGCACGGGCATCTCTTTGCGTTCCCGAAGTGCGATTTCCACATCAACGCCGAGACGTTCCGCGAGCCGAAGCAGTTGGAACTCCTGCAGTACGCATGCCGCATCGCCTCCGAAAACGGTGTGCCGTACTTCGTCTTCGACCGCGACGAGGTGACCCTGAGCGCCTGCTGCCGCCTGCGGACCACCATCGAAGACGATTACATGATCAGGCACCCCGAGAGCATGCGGTTCTGCGGGTTCCAGAACGTGACGATCAACCTGCCCCAGGCCGCCTACCGCGCGGGGCCGGGCAACTGGGATGACCTGTCTCGCAACATCCTCGAGGCGATGGACATCGCCATGCAGGCCCACCTCGAAAAACGCGAGTTCATCAAGGAAATGATGAGCGAGCCCCGGATGCCGCTCTGGCAGATCGGCAGAACCGCCAAGGACGGACGGCCGTACGTGGACCTCGACGCCTCCACCTACATCATCGGTCTGGTCGGCCTGAACGAGTGCATCCAGCACATGATGGGCGAGGAACTCCACGAGAGCGACCGGGCGCTGAAGCGGGGCCTGTTGGTTGTCGCTCACATGCACCAGCGGGCCAAGGAGTACACCGAGCAGTACGGCCTGAAGGTGAGCCTGGAAGAGTCGCCGGCCGAAAGCGCCGCCCGCCGCCTCGCCAAGGTCGACTTGCGCGACTGGCCGCAGGCCGGCGACCTCCTCAAGGGCAGCATAGAGGCCGACGAGTACTACTACACCAACTCCATTCACCTGCGTGCCGACGCGCCGGTCGACCTGCTCTCACGCATCCGGATGCAGGCCAAGTTCCACAACATGATCGAGTCGGGCGCCATCATCCACGCGTTTGTCGGCGAGGAACTGCCCCCCGCCGAGAGCATCCTGACGCTGGTCCGCCGGACCTATGAGAAGACGCCGGCGGCGCAACTGACGATCAGCCCCGAGTTCACCGTCTGCAACGATTGCCACCGAACGACGCCGGGCCTTCATGAAACGTGCTCCTGGTGCGAGTCCGAGGACGTGTACGGTATGACCCGCATCGTCGGGTACTTCAGCCGCGTGTCGAACTGGAATAAGTCGAAACTGGGCGAACTGAAGGATCGGCGCCGCGGCAACTACACGGTCACGGAAATCGTCCCGCCCTTGCGGTCGGCCGAGATCGGCACGGCCGCAGGATGAGGCGCGCCTGGGAGGGAGGCGCGCCTCCGCGGACGGCAGGTTGGTTGGAGACCCCTTGTTGACGGAGGAGCCGGGAGCCGCAAGGCTGCCTTTCGCCGCCCCGGCTCCCCGTCGCTTCCAGGGGTCAGGTCGAAGGGGCGAGTGCGCAGGCCCTGGGGCCGACGGAAGGGGACACGAGTCGTGCAGACGGTGCGAGAGCAGGACCAGCAGTATCGAGGTGGAACCAGTGGCGTCAAGTACCTCTTCCGCGGGCCGAGGATCGACTGGGGCGTCATCCTCTTCGCCCCCGGCGAGCAGCTCGGACGCCACAGGCACAACCAGGTCGAGGAAACGTTCTACTTCGTCGAAGGGGATGGCGGACGCATCATCGTCGATGATGCCGAGCACCCGATCGTGACCGGTGCGGCGTTTCGCATCGAGCCGGGAGAGGTGCACAACATCATCAACGATACGTCCACGCCCTTGAAGGCCGTCTTCATCAAATCGGCTTACTTGCCCCAGGACAAAGTCAACGTCTGACGCCGCCGCAGCGCGGGGCCGGCTGAAATGACGCGGGGCCATGCGGCACAGACGCGAACCAACGTGACATCGGAATGCGTAGGGGGTACCATGAAGTTCGAAGTCTATGGAAAAAACGGATGTCCCAAGTGTAAGAGCACCATGGAAAAACTGGCCCTTCTGATCGGGAAAGCCGACGGCCGGGACCACGTCCTCGTCGCCTACCATGATATGGAGACGGTCGAGGGGATGGCCGAGGGGGCGTTCAACGACGTCATGGACATTCCGACCACGATCCTCCGCACCGAAACCGGCGAACCCATGGCCCGATGGGAAGGCAAGTTGCCCCCCTCGGTCGAGGTCAAGGCGTTTCTCGCTTCAGCTCCAGGCGGCCCGGTGCAGTGAATACCGACGCGTCCCAACCATTGCCGCCCATCGCCGGATATCATCCGACGACACTCGTCGATTGGCCCGGCCGTCTCGCGTCAATCGTCTTCCTGCCGCGATGCAACCTGCGGTGCCGCTTCTGCCATGCCGGGCCGCTGCTTACGGAGTCCGCCGACACGATTCCGCTCGAGAGCATCCTGGAGCACGTGGCGTCGCGCGAGGGGTGGCTCGACGGCATGGTGATCTGCGGCGGGGAACCGACCATCTGGCCGACGCTTCCCGCCTTGTGCGAGCGGTTCCGCAGCGCGGGCCTCGCCGTCAAACTCGATACCAACGGGACATTCCCGGACCGCATCGCCGCCCTCCTGGACGCCTCGCTTATCGACGCCGTCGCGATGGACCTGAAGGCCCCGCTCGACGACCGCTACCGCCGGGTCTGCGGCACACCCGGCATGGACCTCGCGCTCGTCGAGCGCTCGATGCATCTGCTGATGGAAGGTCGGGTGGACTATGAGTTCCGCACCACCGTCTGCCCGACCTTCATCGGCGAAGACGAGATCCGCGCCATGGGTGCCTCCATCGCCGGGGCGAGCCGCTGGAACCTCCAACGCTTCGAGCCGACCTACACCCTGGACCCCGCCCTGCGCGACGTGGCGCCCTACGGGCCGGCCCAGATGGAAGCCCTGGCCGAAATCGGCCGCACCTACGTCGCCCGCTGCCGCATCCGCGGCCGGCCGGCCGAGCAGACGGCCCGCGCGGGCTGAGCCCGTGCACCCCATCCGCTCACCCACCAGATTTTGGGGTCTCAGGACGCCCTTGACACCCCTCGTGCCACTTTCTACAGTGCAGGTTCGTCGGACCGTCACGAGGCGGGGGGTTGTGACCGCCCCGGGGTAGGGCAAACAGATTGAAAAACCGCACCTCGGAGCCGCATTGGCTAAAGTCCGATAACCCGCGCCGTCGATACATGATACACTGAGAGCGGGGTCCGTATGCGCGCGAGCCGGACTTCACAAATGGTCGGGCGGACGCCTTCCGTCTACGCCTCCGCCATGCTCTGCCTGGCGGTTGCCGCCTTGGCTGCGCTCTGCCCGTCCTGCTCGCGCGACCGCGAAGCCCGGGAGCCGCGCACCCCGCGTGACGTCGAAGTCCCCGATTACCTCAAGGACACCATCGGCGCGGTTGCCCGGTTCGCCGGCCGCGAGTCCGTCGCCGTGCAGGGCTACGGTTTCGTGACCAGCCTCGATGACACGGGGACCAAGGTCGTGCCCCCCGGCGTACGCCAGCAGATCCTCGACATGATGCGCCGCAACAAGGTGGAACACCCCGAGAAAGTCCTCGCCGATTCCGAGACGGCCGTCGTGACGGTCAGCGGACGGCTCAGGCCGGGCATCAGCAAAGGCGAACTGTTCGACCTTGCCGTGCAGGCCATCCCCAGGACCGACACGACCAGCCTCGAAGGCGGCTTCCTCCTGCAATGCGATCTCTCGCGCGTCATGCTCGCACGTGGGGTGGAATCGCGAGGCGAACCGCTGGCGCTGGGGCGCGGCAGCATTTTCGTCTCGCCGTTCGGTTCGGAGGGCAAACCGAAGGGGAGCGGCGATCCGCGCATCGGCCGCGTACTGGCCGGCGGCAAGGCGCTCCTGTCGCGCCACTTCCGGCTTGCACTTCTGACGCCCTCGGTCCGGACCGCCGACCAGGTTGTCCGCCTCGTGAACGCTCGCTTCCCGGACGCCGCCTCGGGCACCGAGGATCCTGGGCGGATCGATCTGACTGTGCCGAAAAACTTCCGAGAAGACAAGACGCGGTTCCTGGATCTTGTCGGGGCGATCTACATGCGCGAAACCCCGGATGCCCGTGACAGACGGGTCCGGCTCCTCCTGGAAACGCTCGAGGCCGGCGAGGACATGGATCGCGTGGCCGTGTGCCTGGAAGCCTTCGGGCCGATGGTGGCACCGCGCCTGCACGGCCTCGGCGAGCACCCCATCGAAGCGGTCCGGTTCTACGTGGGCCGCACGCTCGCTCATCTTCAGGACGCCAGGGCCGTTCACATCCTGGAACGTGTCGCCACCGGCGACCGGTCGCCCTTCCAGGAGCAGGCGGTTGAGGCCCTGGGTAAACTTCGCAGCGGCATCGGGCTCGGCGTGCTCGGTCGCGCGCTGGACGCGGCGAGCGCTCGGGTGCGCGTGGCGGCCTGGCGTCAGATGGACCGGCTGGCGCCGCAGACGTTCCTGGCCCGCACGTTCACCGACAAGTTCACCTTGAGCACCGTCGCGACGCGAGGCGAGCCGTTCATCTACGTGGCGCGGACCCTCAAGCCGCAGATCGCCGTCTTCGGCAACGTGGCGATCCGGCCCCCCATTCTGGCCGAGACCCGCCGCGTAACCGCCACGATACTCGAGAACGAGGACACGCTCAAACTCATCTCGCGCCGACGCTCCAGAGACGTGCACGTCGAGGCGACCCTCGACGTCAAGAACCTTGTCGAGAAACTGGTGTTGCCGTTCGGCACCAGCGAAACGCAGCCAAAGGTGCAGGGTCTCGATCTTGGGTACGGCGACGTTGTGGGCCTGCTGCACGAAATGTCGCGCAAGGGAGCCCTGACCGGGCCGATCGTGCTTCAGCCGCTCAAGTACCGGATCCCGGCCAGCCGGCCGGTGGCACGCCCGATCAGCACCACGGGGGAGGAAGAGTGACCCGGCGTCGCGGCATCGCCGGACGCGCCATCTGAACCGCCGGCGCCTCGGCCGGGGCGCCGTGCAGAGGGGAGTACCGACAGCGTGGAACTGAAGAAACTGGAACTGTTCGGATTCAAGTCCTTTGCGGACCGGACCCCCTTCGAGTTCGACTCCGGCATCACAGTCATCGTCGGACCGAACGGGTGCGGCAAGTCGAACGTCGTCGATGCCGTCAAGTGGGTCCTCGGCGAGCAGAGCCCCAAGAGTCTTCGCGGCCGCGAAATGGCCGATGTCATCTTCGCCGGGTCCGAGAGTCGGCGAAGCCTCGGCTTTGCAGAAGCCACGCTCACCTTCGACAACGCAAGCGGGATGCTGCCGATCGACATGCCCGAGGTCGAAATCAGCCGCCGCCTCTACCGTAGCGGCGAGTCGGAGTACCTGCTCAACCGCAAACCCTGTCGCCTGCGCGATATCCGCGAACTGTTCATGGACACGGGCGTCGGCGTCGATGCCTACAGCCTCATCGAGCAGGGCAAGGTGGACGTGCTGCTCCAGTCGAACCCGCACGAACGCCGTCTTATCTTCGAAGAGGCCGCCGGCATCTCCAAGTACAAGGCCAAACGCAAGGAGGCCGAGCGGAAACTCGCTCGCACAGAGCAGAACCTCTTGCGCCTCGGCGATATCCTCCAGGAAGTCGAGCGGCGACTGCGAAGCGTCAAGTACCAGGCAGGAAAGGCACGCAACTATAAGCAGTACACCACCCGGCTGAAGGAACTGCGGGTCTCCTATGCCCTGAACCAGTATCACGAGCACACCGCCGCCCTCGCCGCCCAGCAGACCGATATCGACACGCTCCAGAACCAACGCTCGGCCCGGTCGGGTCATCTGGCACAACTCGACCAGCAGCGGTCGGCGCTCGAAGCAGAGCTGATGGACCTGGAGAATCGGGTCCGGCAGGTCGACGCCCGCTTGGGCGAGGTCCGCTCCGCCTTGGCCACCCGCGACAACGAGATCGGGTTCCACCGCACGCGCGTGGACGAACTTCGCCAGATCATCGGGCGCGACCGGCGCAAGATCGGCGAACTCTCGGACCATCTCCGGGAGGCCGACGCCGCCGTCGAGACACGCCGCACCAACATGGCCGACGTCGCCGTCGCAGCGCGCGACCAGGAAACAACCGTCGCGTCCATCGAGCAGCGGCTGCGCGACCTCTCCGGCCAGGTCCGGAACCTGACCGGCCGCATCGAACACGCGAAAACGGCGATGCTCGACCTGGTCCAGGAGCGCACTCGGCACAGCAGCCACCAGGCCAGCCTCGACCTTCGCCTCGAGACGCTCCAGAGCCAGGCCCGCAAACTCCACGCCCGCCGCGACGAGATCGCAACCTCGCTCCACGAGATCGCCCGTCAGGAAGAGGGCTTCCGCCGCGAAGGCGAGACGCTCAAACGCGAGATCGCCGACCGTCGCGGACGCCTCGAGGCGAAACGCCGCGAGGCCGAGGCCACCCAGCAGCAGGCCGAGCAGGTCGGGGAGCAGTTCGCCCGCGCCAAAGAGGAAGCCTCCGCACTCGACAGCCGCCGTGACCTGCTCGAAGACCTCGAACGCCGCGGCGAGGGCATCCCCGCCGCCGTTCGAAAGGTTGCCGAAGCGATCCGGACCGACGGTGTGGCCGAGCGATGGCGCGGCATGGTGGCCGATCTGATTGAGGTGGACGCCAGCCACGCCGTCGTTATCGAGTCGGCCCTTGGACCGGCCGAGAAACTCCTGATCGCCGACCGCCAGGCCGACGTTCTGGCCCTTGCCCGCCGTCTGGAGGGTCAACTCTCCGGCCAAGTCCGCTTCCTCGCCCTGGATGCCATCCAGCCGGTTACCAACGGCCACGACCCTTCGGCCGGCCCAGGGCAGGCCCTCTCGGCTTGCCCGGAGGCGGTCGGGTGGGCGACGGACTACGTGCGTGCTGCCGAGTCGGTCCGCCCGGCCATCGAGCATCTGCTGGCCCGGACGATCGTCGTGCGGACGCTCGACGGCGCAGCCGAACTGGCTCGCGGGCCGCTTCGGGGCTACCGCTTCGTCAGCCTCGCGGGCGGCGTTCTGGAGGCCGACGGCTCCATCGCGATCGGGCCGCCCGGACCCGAGACGAGCCTGATTTCCCGGCGGTCGGAGCTGCTCGCCATCCGGCGCCGCCAGGAGGACCTGAGAGCACGCATCGAACGTCTCGACGACCAGCGCCGCCGGGCCCTCGAAGCGCTGGCCGCGCTCGACGAGACTCAGCAGGAACTCAGGCAGGAGGTTTACGAGGCGTCGATGCGGAAGGTCGAGGTCGAGGGACGACTCCGGCGCCTCGCCGAGACGCGCCGGCAGTTTCAGACCGAAAGGCCGGTCCTCGAAAGCGAGCTCGAGGACCTGGCCCGTCAGCGCCGCGAGGCGAGCGCCGCACGCGACGCCACCGCGCGCGAGATCGCCGAGATCGAGCGGCGCGAGGCCGGGCAGCAGGCGGCCATCGCCGAGCAAGTCGCGCAGCAGGAGAGGCTCACTCGCCGGCGCGACGCCTGCGAGCAGGAGCGGACCGGCGCCCACGTGACCCTGGCCCAGTTGCGTGAGAAACACACCGCGCTCGTGGACGGGCTGGCCGCTGCACGGCGCGACCTGGCTGCCACACGCAGCGGCATCGAAGAGGGCCGCACGGAATTGGTCCAGTGCCAACAGCGGGTCCGCGAGTCGGAGCAGGCGATGCTCCGCCTTCAGTCGGAACTCGCGACCCTCTTCATGGACAAGGAGTCGGCCGAGGTCGAAGCCCGCCGCCTGGCGAGCGACCGCGCCGAACGGCGCGACACCGTCTCCGCCCTCTCGCGCGAGGCCCGGACCATCGAGGGCGAGAGCGACGAACTGCAGCAGCGCATCCACGAACGCGAACTCCAGCGGCGCGAACTCCTGACCAAACGCGACGACCTCGTCAGCCGAGTCCGCGATGATTTCGGCATGGACCTGGTCGAACGGTATGCCCAGTGGCAGGCCGAGCAGGTTGACTGGGACGCCGTCGCCGAGGAAATCCGCGAACTTCAGGCGAAGATCGAACGCCTCGGCGCCGTCAACCTCGACGCCATCGACGAGCAGGAGGCACTCGGACAGCGGGCCGCGTTCCTGCGGAAGCAGAACGACGACCTCGTCAAGGCACGCGAGACGCTGGAGGGCCTCATCGACCGGATCAACCACGAGAGTCGCCAGCGATTCATAACCACCTTCGACGCCGTCCGTGGTCACTTTCAGGAACTGTTCCGGAAACTGTTCGGCGGCGGCAAGGCCGATGTCTTTCTGGAGGACGAGGCGGACGTCCTGGAGGCCGGCATCGAGGTGGTTGCCCGCCCGCCGGGCAAGCAACTTCAGCGGATCAGTCTCCTGTCGGGCGGCGAGAAGACGATGACCGCCGTGGCGTTGCTGCTGGCGATCTTCCGGGCCAAGCCCAGCCCATTCGCCATTCTCGACGAGGTCGATGCGGCGCTGGACGAATCGAACGTGGACCGGTTTACGGACCTCGTCAAGGAGTTCCTCGACCAGTCGCAGTTTGTCATCATTTCGCACAACAAGCGGACGATGGCCATCGCCGACATGCTCTACGGCGTCACGATGCAGGAGCCCGGCGTCTCGCGAAGGGTCAGCGTCAAGTTCAGCGACCTGCACGAGCACGGCTACGTCGCCCAGGAGTCAGACCGCTCCGAGTCCGAGCCCGACAGGTTGCCCGTCGAGGTAGAGGCGACGCTCAGCGCTGCCGGCGCCCGCGCGGCAAAGGGAAGAGACGAGGCGGCCGAGGCGGAACCGTCCGAATTCGGCGAGGAACCGGAGGAACAGGTGCCGGCGCCGGAGGTCGCGGCCGAAAGCCCGGTGACCACGTAGAGACGCACCTGGCGGCCGAGCCCCCGGCGTGAGGATGGGCGACGACGACCGGGAATGTCATGCGACGCATGCTGGGTACGATTTCGGTGCTGGCGCTCGTCCTGGTGGCCGGATGCGCGGAACCGCCGAAGGCCGACCGCCAGGCCCGTATCACGGATCTCGATCTTGGGGTCGAGGGCGTTGGGCTTCAGCCCGAGGGCGGTGTGCCGGTCGAGGTCCGCGTGACGGTGCGGAACCGGTCGCAGGCGCTGGTCGCCTTCACGCTTCCGCGGCCGCTGCCGGGGGAAGAGACGGATGGCCCCGACGCGTTGCCGCTGCCCTGTCTGCTGCTGCACCTGGAGGACGCCGAGGGGCACGACGAGATGCCGCTCTATACGGACCCGCGTGCGACGCGCCGGCCGCAGGCCCGGCGCATCGTGCTGGGGCCCGGCCAGGAGTGGTCGGCCACGTATGCCATCGACGACTTCTATTTGTGGGGCCCCTGCGGCCCCGACACGGGAGGCGCTTTCGCGAAGTACTTCTGGCGCGGCGAGAGGGAGGTCACGCTGGCCGCCGTCGTGATGCTGGAGAAGGCGAGCGTGCTGCGCTCGAAGCCGATTAGGCTCCAGTGCACGTTCGAGGATTGGCTGTTTCGCAAGAAACACGACCTTGACTCATCGTAGTGTGGTCGCCCGCGCGGCCACGCAGCAGGCAGACATCATGGCAGACGACCCACAGTCATCTGACCCGCCGTCCGCTCGGTTGCCGGTGCTTCCGCTGCGCGGCCTGGTCGCGTTTCCGAGCTTGGCGATGCCGCTCCTGGTCGGACGCGAACTCTCGGTGACGGCGGCGCACGAAGCACTGGGCAAGGACCAGCGCATCCTGCTGCTGGCCCAGCGAGAGCCGGAGTGCCTGGACCCGGAGCCGGACGACCTCTTCCGGATGGGGTCCGTGGCGTACGTTCACCAGTGCTTCAAGAACGAGAGCGGCACACACAAAGTGATCGTCGAGGTGGCCGACCGGGCACAGGTTCTCCGTCTGACGCGCGAGGGAGGCTGCCTGTGGGCCGAGGTCAGGGCCGTCGTCGAACCGGACGTCGAGGAACCGGAGGGTGAGGCCCTTATGCGGACCGTCCGGGCGCGGTTCCTCTCGTACATGCAACTTCAGCCCACGCTGCCCGAGGGGGTGGGCCAACTCGTCACTCAGGCCGACACCCCCTCCCTTCTGGCCGACACGGTGGCCGCTTACACCGCCATCCCGTTCTTCGACAAACAGCAACTTCTTGAGATGGCGGACCCGATGGCGCGGCTCGGGACGTTGGCCGACATCCTGGAGAACGAGATCGCGCTGCTCGAAATCCAGCGCGGCATCAGCGAACGCGTCCGCACACGCCTCTCGAAGAGCCAGAAAGAGTACTTCCTGAAGGAGCAACTCAAGGCCATCGAGGAGGAACTCGGACACACCCATCCCGGGGCCCAGGGCGTCTCGGAACTTCGCCGGCAAATCGAAGAGGCCGGAATGCCGGACGAGGCCCGCAAGATCGCCCTTCGCGAGCACCACCGCCTCAGCCAGATGCTCCCTCTCACGCCGCAGGCCGTCGTCATCACCGAGTACCTCGACTGGCTCATCCACATGCCGTGGCAGGCGCGGACCGAGGACAACCTGGACCTGCGGCACGTGGGGCGGATCCTGGAGGAGGACCACTTCGGCTTGGCGGAACCGAAGGAACGGATTCTGGAGTACCTGGCGGTCAAGAAACTGAGCAACCGGATGCGTGAGCCGATCCTGTGTTTCGTCGGCCCGCCCGGGGTGGGCAAGACGAGCCTCGCGGGGAGCGTGGCCCGGGCGCTGGGGCGGCGGGTCGTCCGCAAGAGCCTCGGCGGGGTGCGCGACGAGGCTGAGATCCGAGGACACCGCCGAACGTACGTCGGAGCCCTGCCCGGACGCATGATCCAGTCCATCCGCAAGGCCGGCGTCCGCAATCCCGTATTCCTGCTCGATGAGATCGACAAGATGGGCCAGGACAACCGCGGCGACCCTGCCAGCGCGCTGCTCGAGGTCCTCGACCCCGACGAGAACTACGCCTTCAGCGACCACTACCTGGAGGTGGAGTTCGACCTGTCGGAGGTGCTGTTCATCTGCACGGCCAACGTGGCGGCCAACATCCCGCCGGTGCTCATGGACCGCCTCGAGATGATCGAACTCTCGGGCTACACGCTGGAGGAGAAGACACGGATTGCCGAGCGGCACCTGATGCCGCGCGAACTCCAGACCCACGGCCTCGCGCCGGCCGACGTCCACCTCTCACGCAACGTCCTCCAGGTGATCGTCGAGCGCTACACGCGGGAAGCGGGCGTGCGGAACCTGCGAACGCGCCTGGCCCGCGTCCTGCGAAAGATCGCCGCCGAACGGGCCACCGCCGACGCGCCGGCGCCCCAGCCGCACACCATCACGCCAGATCTGCTGCGGGAGTACCTCGGCCCCGCACCCTACCGGCGCCGGCCCACCGGACCGAAGGAAAGCGTCGGCATCGCCACATGCCTGGCGTGGACCGAGTTCGGCGGGCGCAGCATGGTCATCGAGTGTTCGTGCATGCCGGGCGACGGCGACCTGACCCTGACCGGCCAACTCGGGGATGTGATGCAGGAGTCCGTCAAGACGGCCCTGTCGTGGGTGCGGTCGCGCTGTTCGCGGCCGGGCGTGATCCCGATGAAACAGACCGTGGACCTGCACGTCCACGTGCCGGAAGGCGCAACGCCGAAAGACGGCCCGAGCGCGGGGTTGCCGGTGGTCTGCGCGCTGGCGTCGGCCATGAGCGGGCGCCCCGCCCGGCGCAACATCGCCATGACCGGCGAAGTGACACTCCAGGGCAGGGTGCTGCGTGTCGGCGGCATCAAGGAGAAGGTTCTGGCGGCCCATCGCGAGGGCATCACCGACGTCTTCCTCCCCGGGGCAAACGCCGACGACCTGGAAAAACTCCCCGCTGAGGTCCGCGAGTCGGTCCGCATCCATTACGTGGACCGCGTGGAGGACTGCCTTCGCGAGGTGGTTCCGGCGCTCAAGGGCCAGTTTCGCAGCCGTGCCGACACCCACGTGAAGGGGCGCGGCGACACCGCGTCCGCCTGAGCCCCACGGTGCAGGCTTACCCTTTCGGTTTCACCTTCGTTGCGTCTGGTTTCGGTGTCGGCTGTTTGGCCAGCCACTCCTCGAACGGGGCGAGTTCTTTGGCGTCCACGCCGGTGATCCGCTCCAGCGCGCTGAAGTAGACCGGCTTCAGCGGCGCTTCCTTCTCCGTCTTGCAGGCGTCGATAAGGGCGCGGGCGGCCGGGACCGAGCCGCTCGGCGCAAGCGCCGCGATACTCGAGATGGTGTTGACGCGCGCCCACACGTTCTTCACGTCGAGGTTCTCGATCATCAGTGGCACGAGTTCGGCGACCTTGGGATCGTCTTTCTTGATGGTGCGTGCGGCCAGCAGGGCGGCAGCACCGCGCGTGCGGGCGTTGGGATCCTTCAGCAACTCCGCCACGGTCTTCTGTTCGATTGCCCTGCCCTGGATCGCCATGCCGATCAGGGCCGTCCCGCGAACCTGGCTGCTGGCGTCGTTGGTCATGGCCTCGAGGCGGTCGCGAGCCTGGGGGTCGTCGGCAAAAGCCAGCCCAAACGCCGCCAAATCGCGGATGATCGGGTCGGGGTTCGCTGCATCCATCAGCAGCACCTTCATGTTGACTTTCGTGATGCGGCGGAGGGTCTCGTCCACCTGGCCGAGGCGAGCAGGGTTGCCCCCCCTGGCGCTCGCCTCGTCCCGGGCAGCCTGGAGGTCGCGCAACATGAGCCGAAGCCGCGCCGCGGGAACCGCCTGGGTCAGCAGGCGTCGTTGCGCCAGGTCCCCGCTGAGGCCACGTATGGCCGGCGTCCAGACGTTCGTGGGGTTCGCCTTGATGAATGCGTCGAGCAGTCCGATGGCGGCGTCGAGTTCCCCCTTCCCGATGTGCGCCATGGCCTTTTCGAGTTGATCGAGGTTCTCCTTGGCCTTCTTCAGGGCGTCGGGCGCCAGGCGGCTCGTCTCGGTAAGCCGCTCCTGCCAGGACCGGACGACGTGCTGTTCGGCCTCCTCGGTCTTCTCGTTGATGGTCATCGTGCCGCGTTGCGACAGGCGCCCGCTCCCGTCGACGGCCAGCGCCATCCGCGACGTGGCCGTCTCGATCGTGATTCGCTTGGCGTACTTTCCCGTAAAGGTGACCGTGGCGGTGGATTCGAGGACGGCGGCCGGGACGCCGGCCTCGGCACGCTGCTCGACGAACTTCGTCGTGATGACGGCCTTGGCGACGCCGAGGTCCACCTCCCGCGACCACGTCCGGCCCGGCGTCACAGGCTTTTCCGGGAGGTACCGCATCTCTTCCTGGAGCCTGGCGATAGCCTGCATGGGGATCTTGGGGGCAGGCTGCTGCTCGGTCGGGCGGCCGCCCAGGTTCCGCCAGTACGCCGACAGCACCGGCCGCACCGGGCGAAACCTCCTGGCCTCCGGCACGGTGGCCAGGCGGTCCTGGCCGTTCTCCTCCAGGCCCACCAGGCGCTCGCCCGCCGGTGTATCGAGCGTCACGATGCGCATCGACGGGGGCTGGGCCTTCGTCTCGGCCACCAAATCCTCACGCCGACCGGGCATCTCCAGCACGGTTCGCGCGGTCCCCTTGTTGGAGCGCACGGTTGTCTCGGTGCGCAGGGTCCGCTCGTACACACGCCGCTCGCCCGGCGAGACCTTGTATCGCAGGGCGGTAGCCTGGCCAAGCGCGATCGGGGCCGTGAGCAGCAACGCAAGGGAGACCCGGACGACCGTCAGGTGTACCTGCTTTCGCATGGGTGTCTTCCCTTCCGTCAATGGTTCGGCAATCGGTGATTGCAGGTTAGTGTTTCTTGCGTTTCTTGTGCGCCGGCGGCCCGCGCGTTGCCGCGGTGGGGTCGCGGTTTACGACCTGGAGGCCCGGTCGGCGGCTTCTCGCCAGCGCCACCAGGGCCAGGCCGCCGCCGATCACCATGACGATGGCGATGTTCTGGCTGATCGTCAGGCCGAAGTTGGCGATAAGGTTCTCCTGTGTTGCGGGCATGCCGAGCACCCTCAGGAGCGTCGGCAGCCCCAACAGGTACTCCGCGGCCTCGTCGGCGCGGAGGATCTCGAGCAGGAAGCGGCTGACGCCGTACAGCACGACGAACATCAGAATGATCTGCCCGTTTCGGCGCCGGTAGCGGAACATGACGTGTAAGACGACCGCCAGAAGGAGTGCATTGAGGCACGAGTAAATCTGAGTCGGGTGCAGGGGCGCGTCGCCGAACTTCTCCCACGGAATCGAGCCCTCCGGCCAGACCATGCCCCATCCGTGGTGGCAGATGTCGCCGTAGCAGCAGCCGTTCAAGAAACACCCGACACGCCCGAACGCCAGACCCAGGGCCAGGCTCGGCGCGATGATGTCGAGCCAGTACAGCACCGGCCGGCGGGTCGCCTTCAGGTACACGATGACGGCCAGCGTGGCCAGGAGAAAGCCGCCGTAGAAGGTCAGGCCGCCTTTCCAGATTCTCACGAGGTCCCACAGACTCGGGAACTCGCCGCTGTATTGGATGAAGTAAAACGCCCTGGCTCCCAACACGCCGCCGAAAAAGCAGCACAGGGCCGCGTTGTAAATGACTTCCGGCGGTTGTCCGTCGCGCCTTGCCCGGCGGGCTGCCCACAGAATCGCCGCCAGGAACCCCAGGCACATCGCCACGCCGTATCCGTAAAGGGTGACTTCGTGCCCGGTGCCGGGGATCGGTATCCGCACCAGGACCTGACGCACGCTCGCCCTTCCAGGCTGGGGTTCTACACCTCGCGGACGTAACGATTCCGCTCGTCCACGACGATCTTCTGCGGCCTGTGGCTTTCCAGCTCCTCAGGCGCCAGGTACGCAAAACCCAGGATGATGACGATGTCGCCCGGCTCGCCCAGGCGCGCCGCCGCACCGTTCAGGCAGATCGTGCCGCTGCCGCGCTCGCCAACTATCACGTACGTCTCGCACCGGGTACCGTTGTTACAGTTGGCCACCAGCACGGCTTCGCCGGGCACCAGGCCGGCCGCTTCGACCAGGTCCTCGTCGATGGTGATGCTGCCCTCGTATTCGAGGTGCGTTTCGGTAATGCGTGCCCGGTGGATCTTGGATCTCAGGACTTTGATCAGCATCATCTTGGTCAACCTCCGCCTCCGCGTTCACCCAGGTCGCGGAGCAGTACGTTGTCAATCAGTCGTGTCGTTCCGACGCGGACCGCCGCAGCGACGAGGACGTTCTCGGCGACGCATTCGAGGTCCTCCAGCGTGTCGGGGTCCACGACGGCGACGTACTCGGTTTCGACGCCCTCGGCGTCCGCCAGTTGGCGGCGGACCGCGTCGGCGAGTTTTCCGGCATCGCGCTCACCGCCGCCGACGGCGTCCCGGGC
>CAZIJC010000053.1:0-13315 GCA_964539385.1 uncultured Anaerolineales bacterium
AGGTTGCTCTCGATGGCGGCCATCGTGCCGTGACACCAGCAGGTGCCGCCTTGCTGATTCTTCACGGAGGTGACGTACGATGTGCCGCCCACGTCGCGCAAGTCGAACGAGGACGACTGCGCACCCGCCTGCGAAGCGACGAGCATCCCGACAGCGGTTGAGCAGACGATGAGTCGGTGCAACATGGTTCGTGGACCTTTCTGGGGGAAGTTACCCCTCTATCGGCCGTTTTCGGACGGCCGCGTGAGTCTGGTATGCCCAACGCTTCGGACACGTCGCTGCGGCATGTCGGCGGATGGCAACCCTCGACCTGCCGCGGCAACCCCTTCTCACGCCACAAAAAAAACGGGGCCCGCCCGCATCCAAACGGGCTAGCCCCGGGTGCACATCCCTTTGTTTTATCCACTCGGAGTATACATCAAAGACGGCCGCAAGTCAAGGCGCGCGGCCGTTGAATCTTGCCGCCGCGAACACTCAGGATCGAGCCACGTTAGGCGGCGGACCCCTCCGCCGCGCTCTATCGCACGGCTGGACCGCCGCCTTGGAACCGCCTGAGCAGATCCAGCATCTTGCGGTCGAGTTGGTGGCCGTGGAAGTCTTCGTATTGGACGTCGGCTCGCTTCGAGTCGAGGGGGCCGAAGGAGCCGCGGAAGTTCCACACGGCCCAGCCCCAGCCGGCGTCGCGCCAGAGTGTCAGCACGTCGCGCATCCATCGAAGGACCACGTCGTGCGGTGTCTTGTTGTAGGCGCCCCATTCGCCGACGTGGACGCCCACGCCCATTGCCTCGAGGCGTTTCCACGGCTCGATGTACTTCTTGCGGAGCCACTCCTTGTCCTGGACCTCGCTTCCCCGTTTGAGCGGCCACGTCGGTTCGGCCCAGTTGCCGCCCGCCCACGACGCCTTGTAATGCGTCAGTTGAAACGGCTGGTACCCGCGTGTGCTCTGGGCGATGCCGAGGTCGGCCAGTTCCATCACCGGCACGTTGCCGTAGGAGTTGCCGTCGGAGATGACGAGCCGGTCGGGGTCCTCTCGGCGGATGGCGGCGGTGGCGCGGCGGGCCACCTTGGCGTATACCTCGTTCGGAACCTTCGCCGGCTCGTTCACGAGGTCGAAACTCAACCGCTCCGACGGGATGCCCTTGTAGCGCTTGGCGAACATGGCCCACTGGGCGTCGAACTGTTTCCGGGCCTCCTCGTCCTGCCACAGGTTCAGTTTTTCGGGCGGCCGCGCCACCGTGTAGCCGGGGGCGCGGTGCAGGTTCAGGCTGACGTGGATGCCGTACGTCTTGCCGAACTCGACCGCCCCGTCGATCTCCTTCAGGACCTTCTCCTGGAACGTGTAGGGGTCGTTCTTATCGGTCCAGCAGCGGTAGTCCATGGGCAGGCGGACGAAGTCGAAGCCCCACTGCTTCATCCACGCGAAGTCGGATTCCGCAAACGGCCGGTTGCTGCCGGTGTTGAACTTCTCCTGGAGGTTGAATCCGTGCCATCGCGGCAGTTTCCCGGCGAGTTGGCGACCGCTCTTCGGCCCAGCGCCGAGCGCCGGCCGATCGGGCACGCCGGCCAGCGCCGCGCCGCCGACGGCGGCCTTCAGAAAGTTGCGTCGGTTCATGGCAAGCCTCCGTCCGTTGGCACAGATACACGGTCACCGCCGCGACCGCCTAACGGGTTGAACCCGAAGCACGGCAGAGATTCCCGTGGCAATTCGCCGAGATTCAGGCGCCGGGCTCGGCGGCTTCCGCTCCGTCGGCCTCGGCGCCCTTCTCGTCGGCCGGGGCGGAGGAAGCGATCTCGACCGGCACACAGATGCGTTCGATCGCCGTCGCCCGGCCGGTCTCGGTGTCGGCCGTGACCAGCGCGCCCGAGACGCGCAGGTCGCCGCGGGCCACGTCGAAGTGCGTCGGCATCCCCGTGATGAGCGACGAGAGGACCTTCTCCTTCTTGCGGCCGAGGACGCCGTCGTGCGGGCCGGTCATCCCCAGGTCGGTGATGTACGCCGTGCCGCCCGGCAGGATACGCTCGTCGGCCGTTTGCACGTGCGTGTGCGTGCCGACGACGGCGGTGACACGGCCGTCCAGGTGCCAGCCCATGGCGATCCGGTCGCTGGTGGCCTCGGCGTGGATCTCGACGAAGACGAGTTTGGTATTCTCGTCGATCTCGGCCAGAACCTTATCCACGGCGTGGAATGGACAGGAGGCCGGCTTCATGTACGTGCGGCCGAGAAGGACGGTCACGGCGAACGGGAAACCCGACTGGCTCTCCAGGGCGGTCCATCCGCGGCCGACGGCCTCGTCCGGCAAATTGGCCGGCCGCAGGATGCGCTCCGACTCGGCGAGCAGCGGCAGGACCTCTTTCTTGCGGTAAACGTGATCGCCGAGGGTCACGACGTCCACGCCCAGGCCGCGCAACTCCTCGAAGATGGGCGGCGTGATGCCCGACCCGCCGGCGGCGTTCTCGGCGTTCACGACGACCACGTCCACGGAGTGGGTTTCCAGGAGGTCGGCCAGCGCGGCGCCGAGGGTGCGGCGTCCGGGCTTGCCGACCACGTCGCCGATGAGCAGAGCGCGAAATTGCATGGGTTGAGTTGCCTCGCGTTCTTCGCGCGATAACGCGCCGTTCGACCGCTCGCTCGCGGCTCGGAACCGCCGCACGCCGCAGCGATTCAACAACCTTCGGGCACCGCCCCTACCGTGCGTATTCGATGATGCGGCGTTCGCGAATGAGCATGACCTTGACTTCGCCGGGATACGTGAGTTCGTCCTCGACGGCCTTGGCGATGTCGCGGCAGACCTTCATGGCCAGGTCGTCATCGACCTTGTCGGCATCGACGATGACACGGACCTCGCGACCGGCCTGGATGGCGTAGGCGCTCTGGACGCCGTCGAAGCGGCAGGCGACGGCCTCGAGTTTCTCCAGGCGCTGGATGTATTTCTCCAGCGTTTCTCGCCGTGCACCGGGCCGGCTGGCGCTGACGGCGTCGGCCGCCGACACGATCGTCGTGTACAGCATGCTCTGGACGTCCGGCTCGTGGTGCTTGCCGATGGCGTGAATGACCTCCTGGTTCTCGTTGTACCGCCGGGCCAGGTCGGCGCCGATCTCCGGATGGCCGCCCTGGACCTCGTGGTCCACGGCCTTTCCGATGTCGTGCAGGAGCCCGGCACGGCGAGCAAGTTGGCCGTCGAGGCCGAGTTCCTCGGCGAGCATGCCGGCCAACGCCGACACCTCGATCGAGTGCTGGAGCACGCTCTGGCCGTAGGAGGTCCGGAACTTCAGACGCCCCAGCAACTGGACCTCTTTCGGATGCAGGCCCTTGACGCCTGTGTCGAGGGCGACCTGCTTGCCGGTCTCGTTCATCTCGCGTTCGACGTCCTTGCGGCACTCTGAGACGATCTGCTCGATTCGCGGCGGCTGGATGCGTCCGTCGGAGATGAGTTTCGCCAGGGCCCGCCGGCCGACCTCACGCCGGACCGAGTCGAACGACGAGAGCACGACGACGCCCGGCGTATCGTCCACGATGACGTCCACGCCGGTGACGCGCTCGAAGGCGCGGATGTTGCGTCCCTCGCGGCCGATGATGCGGCCCTTCATCTCGTCGTTCGGGATGTCCACCGTGGCGACGGTGGCTTCGGAGGTATAATCCGACGCCAGCCGCTGGACGGTTGCGGCGAGTATCTCGCGGGCCCGCTGGTCGGCGGTTTCCTGGGCCCGTTCGGTGGCCCGCTGAACGAGTGCGGCGGCCTCGTGCTGGACCTCGGCCTCCATTCGCTCCAAGAGGATCGTCCGGGCCTCGTTCGGGCCGAGGCCGCTGATCCTCAGCAGTTGCCGCTTTTCGTCCTCGATCATGTGATCGAGTTCGACCTTGCGCTTGTTCCAGTTCTTCTCCAGACCAGAGATGCGTCGCTCGGCGGCCTCGACGGTTTTCTCCTTGGCGCCGAGGGTCTCCATCTTCGCATCGATGGTGTCCTCGCGTTTGACGACGAGGCGTTCACGTTCACGGAGTTCCTCGCGGGTCTTGACCGCCTCCTTTTCAAACGCCTCGCGCGCCCGGAGGGCCTCTTCCTTGGCCTCGATCCTGGCTTCCTTGACGAGACCCTCGGCCTCCTTGCGGGCCTGGGCCAGCACCTGCTCCGTCCCCGTCCGGGCAACACGTGTACGCTTCGACAACACGATGGCCGCAACAACCACGCCGACAACAGAGACGACGAGGATGGCGACGGCGCCGATCAACTCGGGTGCCAGCGCCAAGGGTATCGGTGACGTCATGATGTGACTCGCTTTCCAGGGAGGCGGGGCACGGCGCAGCGCGCTGTTTGCACGCCGGCTCCACGTGGGGCTCCAGACGTCCGAGGTGGGGCAACCTGAAAGGCCGCTCCGGCAGCAAAGGACAACCGGGACGTGTGTTACCTGGCGAACGGCAGATTCAGTCGGCGCGGTCCTCTCCCGAAACCACTTCATCCCTGCCTGGAGTCACGCACGCGCCCTGCACGAAAAAACCTGCCTTTCCCGCCGCAGTTCGGCGTCTGGACCCGCCACAAGCAACGGGCGGATCCTTCGGGTCCCGGTTCAGTCCTCTAAACCACAAATCCGGCCGCATCCGGCGCTGCCGCTCGGCCAGACGCGGCCGCCGAGTCCGTTGGCCTTAGGCTCAACCACGCACGGAACGCTCAACTCGCCCCGCGTCCCAACTGAGGGTTCTTGTGTTTTCTCCTATTGCATGTTGCGACCCGAAGCGGGCCGCCACCTTGAGTATCGGTCAAACAACCACTAACCCATTACTATCATTGTACGAGTTCGGCGGCCTGTCAAGCAGAAATGCGCGCGAAAGCCCTTCTTGGTGCAAAAAACGCCGTTTGGGGGGCGAAAGAGTTGTTTCGGATCAGCCGGACACCCCCGGCCAGCCTCTCCGAGGCGCGCCGCCGCGCTGGGCCGGAAAGGCCGCCACTCAGCGCCGGACGAATTCCCAATTCGTCCGTTGACGCGCGGGGCGCCGGCGCGGTAGAGTCGCTTCGGTCCGGAGGAGGGTCGTCCGGGCACTTCCGAATCCCCGGCGCGGGAGCGAGGGTACTGGTGCCGCAGACTCCTTTTGTCCATCTGCACGTTCACACCGAATACAGTCTGCTCGACGGCGCCTGCCGTATCGGCGATCTCGTCGAAGCCGCCGCCGGCCGGGGCGCCGAAGCCTTGGCCATCACCGACCACGGCAACCTGCACGGCGTCATCGCGTTCTACGCCGCCTGCACCGAAGCCGGCATCAAACCCGTCATCGGGTACGAGGCCTACGTGGCGCCCGGGCGCCGGCAGGACCGCGAGACGCTGCCCGGCAGCCAGGACGCCGGCCACCATCTCATCCTGCTCGCCCGTGACGAGCGCGGGTTCGCGAACCTGCTGCGCCTGGCGACGACCGCGTCGCTCGACGGCTTCTACTACAAGCCGCGCATCGACAAGCAGTGCCTGGCCGAGTTCAGCGACGGCCTGTTGGGGATGTCGGCTTGCCTCCAGGGCGAAGTGCCGCGCCGGCTGCTCGCCGGCGAGACCGACGCCGCACGGCGCGTCGTCCACCAGTACCGCGATATCCTCGGCCCCGATAACTTCTACCTCGAGATCCAGGACCACGGCATCGAGGACGAACGCCGGGTGCGGCCGATGCTCATCGGCCTGGCCGAAGAGATGGGCGTGCCGCTCGTCGCCACCAACGACGTCCACTACATCCACGCCGACGACACACGGGCCCACGATGCCCTGCTGTGCATCAACACCGGCAAGGTTCTCACCGACGAGAACCGGATGCGGTACCGCGATCGCGAGTTCCATCTGAAGACCTGCGACGAGATGCAGGCCCGCTTTGCCGACGTGCCACAGGCGCTGGCGAATACGCTGGAGGTGGCCCGCCGGTGCAACCTGACGCTGACGTTCGGCCGGCATCACGCCCCCGTCTTCCCGACGGCGGACGGCGAGACGCCCGAAGCGATGCTCCGGCGGCTGTGCGAGGAAGGCATGAAACGCCGCTACGGACGCGCCACCAACGCCCTGCGCGAACGCCTCGAGCACGAACTGGCGATCATCGAGGCCAAAAAGTTCTCCAGTTACTTCCTGATCGTCTGGGACTTCGTCCGGTACGCCCACGAGCGCGGCATCCCGTGCGGGGCGCGCGGCAGCGGGGTGGGATGCATGGTGGCGTACCTGCTGGGTCTCTCGACGGTGGACCCGATCGCCTACGGCCTCTTGTTCGAGCGGTTCATGGACCCCAGCCGCAACGAGATGCCCGACCTCGACATCGACATCTGCCAGGACGGCCGCCGCCACCTCATCCAGTACGTCCGCGACAAGTACGACGAGGCAAACGTGGCCCAGATCATCACGTTCGGAACCATGGCCGCCCGGGCCGCCGTCCGCGACGTCGGCCGTGTCCTCGACATCCCGCTGCCCGAGGTGGACCGGATCGCCAAGAAGATTCCATTCCAACTCGGCATGACGCTCGATAAGGCGCTGAAGCGCGAACCCGACCTGCGCGATCGGTACGAAACCGAGCCGCAGATCAGGCAGCTCATCGACATCGCGCGGCGTCTGGAGGGGGTGGCGCGGCACGCGTCGGTGCACGCGGCCGGGGTGGTGATCGCCGACGCCCCCCTCGTCAACTACGTCCCGCTTTGCCGCGTCGGCGACGACATCACCACCCAGTGGGACATGACGGCCGTCGAGAAGATCGGCCTCTTGAAGATGGACTTCCTGGGTCTCAGGACACTCTCGACGATTCAGCGGGCCGTGGACCTCGTCAAGGAGCACCGCGGCGAGGACGTGGACCTGGAACACGTGCCCCTGGACGATCCGAAGGTGTACGAGGTCTTCCGGAACGGCGAGACGCGCGGCATCTTCCAGTTCGAGTCCGCCGGCATGAGAGACCTGCTCCAGAAACTGGGGCCAGACAAACTCGACGATCTCATCGCCGCCAACGCCCTCTACCGGCCCGGACCGATGGTCATGATCGACGATTTCCTGGCCCGCAAGCACGGACGCTCGGCCTACGAGTATCCGCATCCGGCCCTCGAGAAGATCCTGGGCGAGACCTACGGCATCATGGCCTACCAGGAACAGGTTATGCGGATCGTGAACCGCCTCGGCGACATTCCGCTCGAGCGGGCCTACAAACTCATCAAGGCCATCTCCAAGAAGAATCACGACGTTATCCACGCCGAGGAAGGGGCGTTCTTGAAAGGCTGCAAGCAACACCGCCTCGGCGAGAGCGTGTCCGGACAGATCTGGGAACTCATCACCCACTTCGGAGGGTACGGCTTCAACAAGAGCCACTCGGCACGCTACGCCCAGATCGCCTATCAGACGGCCTACCTGAAGGCCCACTACCCGGTCGAGTTCATGGCGGCACTGCTCACCTACGAAATGGGCGACTCCGACAAGTTGGCCGAGTACATGGACGAGTGCCGCCGGATGAACATCGAGGTGGCCCCGCCCGACGTCAACGAATCGGGGGCCGACTTCACCGTCGTCGGCGATCGTGTCCGCTTCGGCCTGGCCGCCGTCAAAGGCGTGGGCGAACGCGCCGTCGAGACCATCGCCCACGCGCGCGAGGGCGTCGGGCGGTTCGAATCGCTTTTCCACTTCTGTGAGCACGTGGACCTCTCGGCCCTCAACCGCGCCGTCGTCGAAAGCCTCATCAAGTGCGGCGCATTCGATTCGACCGGCGCCCGAAAGAGCCAACTCGCCGCCGTCCTGGGTAAGGCCTTAGGCGCAGGCGCCCAGGCACAGGACGACACACGCAAGGGCCAGATGAACTTCCTCGACGCCTTCGCTGCCGAGGCCCCGCCCGACGAGGTGGCCCTGCCCGACATCCCCGAGTGGCCGGAAGAGAAACTCTCGAAATGCGAGAAAGAATCGCTCGGCCTCTACGTCAAGCATCACCCGCTCGGCCAGCACGAAAAGACCCTGCGGCACTTCGCGACGGCCCTCAGCACCGACCTCTGCCACTTGTCCCAGGACGCCGACGTCGTCCTCGGAGGACTCATCAAGAGCGTCCGCGTCATCATCACGAAGACCGGAAAGAACGTCGGAGCGAAGATGGCCGTCTTCGACCTCGAAGACCTCGCCGGAACCGTCTCGTGCGTCATCTTCCCACGCGATTACCAGCAGTTCGAGCACGTCATCCAGGCCGACCGCATCGTCTTTGTGTGCGGAAAGGTGGACCGCCAGCGAGAAGAACCGCAGGTTCGCACCTCAGAGGTGCTCGACGTGGCCGAGGGCCCCGGGCACCTGTCCAGCGCCGTCATCGTTCGCCTCGGCGCCGACGGCCTGGACGACGCCATGCTCACCGCCTTGCGAGACGCCCTGGCGGCCCATCCGGGGCCGCTGCCGGTCTTTCTGCAACTGGAGACCTCCGGAAACGGCAAAACGCTCATCCGCGCCGGCGACGGACTGCGCGTGACGATGAACGCGGCCCTTCAGCGCGACCTGGCCAACCTGCTCGGCGACGGCCATACCGTCCTGGCGGCAAACGGCACCGGCATCATGGCGGAACTGTAACCGCAGGCTGCGAGGGCGGCGGCAGCCGGCCACATCAAACGGCGGCGACTCACGCCGCAGCGTCCGGCCGGCAGCAACGGACCGCCCGGCTCGCTTTTTCTTTGCGGCCTTGCCGGTTGCGTCTTCGAGCGTGTGCCACGGCCGGTCTTGGCCGGCCGTGCGTTTCTCGTGCAGGCCGGGGTGTGGCGCGGGCCTGCATTGCCGGAACATGCGGCTGGCTCCATAAGACTTACGTCAATTTTGACGTTGCCGAAACGGGCAAATGCGCGCTTTTTTTGCCTCGGAACCCCGTTTCTGGGCCGTGAGGGGCGTTTTTGGCTCCCGATGTTAAGATAGGCAAGGCAAAACGCGCTGTTTTGTGATCGGTTTTTGCGATTTTGGTGTCCGTTTTTGTCGGTTTTTGTTCGGTTTTGTTCCGTTTTTGAGGGGTTTTTAAAGGGGCAAAATTGACGTAAGTCACTATGCCAAAATGGCAGCCGGCGCGCGCGGCCGCGCAGGGACCGAAAAGTTGTTAGAACTCTAACAAAATCCGGGGTGGGCGAGGATTTTGTTAGAGTTCTAACAAAACGGCAGGGAATGGGGAATCGGGCATGGGGAATCGGGGTGGAAGAGAGGCGTTCATGCCCTTTTAGCCGCGACCCGGAGGGGAGCGCGTGCCGGCAGGGCCGAATGACAAATGCCGAATGCCGAATGCCAAGGGCCGGCCGGCGGCGGGGAACTTGAAAGGGCCTGACGATGAATACGCGAATGCTCATACTCGGCTTGGCCGTGCTGATGGTGCTGGCTGCGCAGGCGGGAGCGCAGAAGGCGAACACGGCGAAATCCGCCACGCCGAACACGGCGCATTGGCCCGCGTTCTCGTGGGACACGGTTCCCCTCTACATGCACTTCGGCAAGAGCGCCGGGCCGCTGACGGAGCAGGAGTTGGCCTCTGTCGCGCGGACCTGTGATTTCGTCTGCCTCGAGAAGGCGCACGGCACGGGGGCGCTGGGCTCCACCGAAAAGGGCACCGCACACGACGCGGCGCGCCTCAAGGCGCTCAACCCCAAGATGAAGGTTCTCTTCTACTGGAACACCTTCCTCAACTATCGCCTTTACGACGCCTGCGCGGAGGTCGCGAAACACCCCGCGTGGCTCTTCCGCGACAAGGAAGGCCAACCCATCTACAAAGTGGGTAATCTGCAGCAGTATAACCTTCTGAATCCCGCGTTTCGCGCCTGGTGGGCCGCGATCGCCGGGGAGGCGGTGAAGCAGTACGGGTGCGACGGCATTTTCATGGACGCCGTCGACCAGGCCAAGCGCCCGGTGTGGATGAAGAAAGGCTGGGGCGAAGGCACGGAGCCGCAGTTAACCCGGGCGGTCATCGACATGATGCGGCTTGCGCGGCGGGAGATGGGCGGCGGCGCCATCGTGCTCTACAACGGCCTGCGAAGCAACGCGAATGCAACCGCCGGCTTCGACTACCTGCCCCATGCCGACGGCGCGATGGTCGAGCACTTCACGGCCTTTGCAAGCCAAAGCAAAGAGGCCATCGCCCGCGACATCGCCGCCATCATCCAGGCGGGCGAGGCGGGCAAGATCGTGGGCGTCAAGGGCTGGCCCGATCCGACCTTCAACTGGACCAACACCGCCAAGATGCGATTGCCGCAGGAACAACTGGCGGCCGAGGCCAAGAAGAAGATCACCTTTTCGCTGGCGTGTTACCTGGTGGCCGCACGGCGCTACAGTTACTTCTGCTATTCCTGGGGCTATCGCGACAGGCACGGTAGCCTGATCGATTATCCGGAATTTCATAGGCCGCTGGGGCCGCCATCGGCCGACGCCAAGCGCGACGGCTGGGTCTATACGCGCTCCTTCGAGCACGCCTCGGTTCGAGTGAATCTCGCAAACCGCGAAGCCGAAATCACGTGGAAGGAAAAATGAAACAGTGCGAACGACGCCGCGCGTCCGCGGAACTCACCACGTTCCCCCCCGCGCCCCCCCATGCAAGCGAAAAACATGGGTACCGTCCCCAGGTTTCCCTAGGTTTCCATGCAAGTGAAGAACATGGGTACCGTCCCCAGGTTTCCGTCCCCAGGTTTCCAGGTTCCCGGGGGGACAGCGAGCGCGGCCCGGTTTGGAGCCTCTCCTGGATTCTTCTCAACATCGCGTCACCTAGACCTCTACGGTCCACCACAGATCGGTGATTCTAGGCCGCAAGGCCAGCCTATCATTTCCCGGAACGCAAACGACCCGACAGAATGGCAACAAGGGCTTCCCGTATGCCGACATTCTGGCAGTCTCCTTTCGGTTGTACCCGCTTCGCTGGCCCAGCAGTCCCATCATATTGTGGCACGCCGTTTGCACCTACTCGGTATTGTAACGTTCCGCTGGGTGGCACGGGTATAGCAAAGGAGACGGCTTGTGTCAAAGGCACGCGTTTTTGTCAGTTTCGACTTCGACAACGATAGGCCATTGAAGGATTTCATCGTCGGACAGTCCAGACTTCCAGATTCGCCCTTTGAGATCGTTGACATGTCGCTGAAAGAAGCCGCCCCAACACCGACGTGGGAGCGGAAGGCCCGCGACGCAATCAAGCGGTCTGACCTCGTCTTGGTCATGGTGGGCAGGCAGGCCTGGAGGGCGCCGGGCGTGCTCAAAGAGGTTCGGATGGCGCGTCAGGAGAACATCCGGATTGTCCAGATGATCGGATACAGTGACCTGACCAATCCGACGCGCGTTCCGAACGCTGGTACGTTGTATCGATGGAGTTGGCCGACACTGAAGAAGACCTTCGCGGATGCAGCCGCTACGGCCGACAAGCGCAGGCGGGTGGCCGCTATCCGGAGGATTCTCGCCCGCAGGAGGGGAGGTGGCCATGAGCAACGTTGACATCAATTCGGCGGCCGTGCAGAGTTATCTGACGATCCTCCAGACAACCATCGCCCGGATGGGGACCAACAGTGCCTCGACAAAGGCATGGTGTATTGGTCTCGTCTCCGCTGTGGTGGTGATCGTTGCCGACAAGGGTGAGCCAGACTACGTCTGGATCGCTCTTGGGCCGTTGCTCCTGTTCTTCTTCTTGGACTCCTACTACCTCGGGCTAGAGAAGCGCTTTCGAGACCTCTACGACGGATTCGTCAGCAAACTGCACACAGCGGAGGCACAGGTCAAGGACTTGTTTGTGGTCACTGCCGGAGTTCGCATGCGGACGAGCCTCTACTACACACTGGCAGGCACGGTCTCGCTGTCAGTGTGGCCGTTCTATGGTCTCCTCCTTGCGATGCTGGTGATAGCCCGCGAATGCCTCTTGTCAGATGGAGGTTGCGCGACACTATGAAACCTGGGGACGGTACCGAAACCTGGGGAAACCTGGGGACGGTACCCATGTTTTCGCTCAGTGGTCATGGTGGTGGAGTTTTACGTGGGCGGCCGCCAGGGCGCGGGGCCAGAAATCGGCCGGCCAGCGCCTCGAGCCGGGCCACGAAGGCCGCGTCGCCGGCGGGCCGGCCCGTCCGTGTCCGCAGCCGCAGGCGTCTCAAGACCTCCGCATCCTCGGCCTGCCGCAGCCAGGCGGACCAGTCCTCCACCACGCCGCGCGCCTCCAGGGCGCCGACGACGAGCGGGTCGCGCCGCCGCCCCGAGTGCGCCGCCGCGCTGGACCAGGGGTACCGCTCGGCCCGCGTCACCAGACCCGCTCGCACGGGATTGCGTTCCACGTACCGGACGGCCTGCCAGAGGTGCTCGTCGTCGAGCGGGCAGGAATAGTATCGGCCTTGCCACAGATGCCCCGTCGTGCGCAGCCGCCGGTTGACGTGCTGCGCGTACCGCATGTGGACCGGCTTGAAGGTGGCGGCCAAGGCATGCGGCTCGCCGGGCACCGCCACGAAGTGCACGTGGTTCGGCATGAGGCAGTAGGCCCAGATCTCCAGGGCGTGTGCGCGGGAGTATTCCAGCATGAGGAGTAAATACCGGCGGCGGTCCTTGTCGTTGAAGAAGATGTCCTCGCGCCGATTGCCGCGCTGGGTGACGTGGTGCGGCACATCCGGGATCACGATGCGTGCCATGCGAGGCATGGCATCAGCCTACCCGCCGCGCCCCCCCATGCAAGTGAAAAACATGGGTACCGTCCCCAGGTTTGTCAAGACCGCATATCAAGACCGGGAACGTCGCGGCGTACCGTAAACTGGTTTTGACGTTGTGCATCTGCCTCTCCTCATTCTTGAGGCCCAACACGCGGGTTACTGGTTAATCGTCGGTCCGATGGCGGGCGGTGGCGTGTAGTAAGGCCTCAGGGAAACCTGGGGACGGTACCCATGTTTTCGGAAACCCGGGGACGGTACCCATGTTTTCGGTCGGCCTTCAAGGCGGCGAACCTTGGGGCGGCCGGGTTGGCGCGGGCCATGCCGGAAGCGCAGGCGCTCGCCGGCCGGCGGTCAACCGAACGGCGTATCCCGGCACCGGAACTTGTCCGGTCCCGGCGAATGACGTCGCGCGTCCGCGGAACGCACCACGCCCCGCCACGTCCCCCCCATGCAAATGGAAAACATGGGTACCGTCCCCAGGTTTTTCCAGGTTTTCGACTACCTGCCCGATGCCGACGGCGCGAGATGTCGGGCCGAAGCGGCCGCGGCGCGCCCTCTTGGCGTCGTCCGGCTAGCGGCCGGGGCGGGCAGCGGCCGGAAGTCCGGGTCATCTTTCCACTTGATATTCTTCTTGCCGCTGTGCGTGCCGTAGTACGGGAAACCTGGGGACGGTACCCATGTTTTCGGTCGGCCTTCAAGGCGGCGAACCTTGGGGCGGC
>CAZIJC010000053.1:13415-26619 GCA_964539385.1 uncultured Anaerolineales bacterium
TGCCGGAAGCGCAGGCGCTCGCCGGCCGGCGGTCAACCGAACGGCGTATCCCGGCGCCGGAACTCCCCCGGTCGCGGGCGAACGACATCGCGCGTCCGCGGAACTTACCACCCCCCCCGCGCGTCCCCCCATGCAAGTGGAAAACATGGGTAGCGTCCCCCTTGGGTTCGGGTTTCCCATCCCCGGGGTTCCGGCCGCCGCGGCGCAACCCATCAGCCGAGAAGCACGATCAGCAGGGCTGCAAAGAGCAGCACACTTGCTACCGCGCGGAGCACATAGATGCGGACCGGCTGCTTCTCGAGCGGCACGCGAAGAACGCGGCCAAGCACGGCGCCCATCAGCAGGCCGAACAGACCGCGCGTGCCGAGGATCACATTGACCAGTGTCACACCGTCGGCCAGAAGAAACGCTTTGTACAAACAGCCCAGCCCGGCGACGGTGACGCCGCCGCTCAACAGGAACATCCCCCAGTCCCGTACCGCAACACGATACTGGCGATAGGTGGGACGCACGAGCATGACGGCACAGAACCCCCCCCGAAGCATCAGGCTCCAGATCAACAGGTCCGCGGCGCCGCTACGGTCAATGACGAGTTTGGCAAACGGGTCCGAAAGGGCGAACGCGGCCGCACCGGCGCATGCGAAGCCAATCGGCACCGCCGGGTGGGTGCCGTGTCCACCCTGCGCCTTCAGCGGCCGCCCCATGCCGAAAAGGGCCACGGCCACGCAGGAGAGCAAGACGGCACTGTAAATGCCCAGGCCGTGGGTCTCGCCCAGAAAGACAACGGCCATCGCTGCCGCCAATGGGATCCGAAGCGACAGGAGCGGCACGACGATGCTCAAATCCCCCTCCTGCAACGCCCGGTTCAGCGCCCAGAAGCCGAACTGCACGGCCGCAACCACCGCAAGGAGTGGCCATACGGCCTGCGATGGGAAAGGTGGGCGGAGCACCAGCCAGACGACGGCCGCCACAAGGCCCGCACTCGCGCCCATCCCCCACGTCACGAGGCCCGAATCGCAGATTCGGTAGCGAACGAGCGCCTTTAAGATGAGCGATAGTGACGCAAGGAAGACGGCGCTAGCGAATGCATAATACGCGTAATGCACCACCGGCTATCCTCGACCGTTAGATGATCATGCGCAACCGGCCAGCACGCTCCTGACATTGCAGGGGAACCTGGGGACGGCACCCATGTTTTCGGTCGGTCTCCAAAGGCGGCGAACCTTGGGGCGGCCGGGCGCCACGGCGCGGGGCCGGGAATCGGGCGCTGAGCGCCTGCAGCCGGGCCACGAAGGGGCTGCCGGGGCAAAAGGCTATTTTCTGCGCCGCTTGGGGGGGCGGCCGGGTTTGCGGAGGACGAGGCGGCGGCGGAGGCGCTTCTGGAGACGCTTCACGAAGTCCAGGTCGCCGAGCGGGCGCCCTGTGCGGCCGTGGCGACGAATCGCCTCCATCTCGGCCTCGTCCTCCGGCTCCAGCAGGAGGTCGCGCCAGTCGCCGGCCAGGTCGAGGAGCGGCTTTACGCGCACCAGCGCATCGTCCTTGCCCGCAAGGTGCGCCTTGGCGCTCGACCACCGATACCGCCACGGACGACGCACCAGGTGCGCCCGGACGGGTTCGCGTTCGACGTATCGGGCGGCGGCCAGGAGGTGCGGCTGGTCGATGACGAACGAGGCGAAGC
Source organism: uncultured Anaerolineales bacterium (assembly GCA_964539385.1). Lineage (GTDB taxonomy): Bacteria > Planctomycetota > Phycisphaerae > FEN-1346 > FEN-1346 > JAUVZF01. Next base: position 15,094 of record CAZIJC010000053.1, read on the forward strand.
GGCCCTGCCACAGGTACCCCCGCCATCCCTTGCGGCGGTTGACTTGCTGCGTGTAGCGTCGGTGGACCTCGCCGATGGCCCGCGCCAGGGCCGCCTTGGTCTTCGGCACGGCGATCAGTTGGACGTGGTTCGGCATCAGGCACCAGGCCCAGATCTCGACGCCGCACGCCGCGCAGTGCTCTGCCGCAAGATCGAGGTACGCCTGGTAGTCCTCGTCGGTAAAGAACGTCGGCATCCCGCGATTGCCGCCCTGCGTGATGTAGTGCGGGTACCGCGGAACAACCACTCTCGCTATCCGTGCCATGGCCTCATGCTACGCCGGCGGGCACGAGCCGTCAAGCGAAAGACGGTCGTGTGTCGCGGCAGGGCGTGGCAGCGATTTACGGCACGATGCAACTTGGTCGGGGGCCTTGGTTGTCATTCTGAGCGCAGCGAAGAATCTCGCCGTGGTCTTTGGCGTGTGGCGTGGGGCAGAACGGACTCACGGCGAGACCCTTCGACCCCGCGATGCGGGCTCTCAGGGTGACAGATTGCAGGATACCACCGCCCGCCGGTTCAGCGATGCCTCTTGCCTGCGGCCTTTTTGGGCGGCTCACGCTGGGGGCGCGGCGGCGCGTAGGCCTCCTGGAGGATGGCGGCCATACGTTTGGCGACGTCGGGATGGTCGGCGGCAAGGTTGTTCGCCTCGGCGATGTCGTTGGAGAGGTCGTAGAGTTGGAGCGAGGCGGCCTGCGGCTTCTTGCCGCCCGATTTCTGAATCGCTTTCCACTTGCCCATCCGTGCGGCGCGGGCGCCGCCGTGCTGCCAGAAGAGGTACTCGTGGGCTTTCTGTTTGCGTCCGGCGGCGGCCTGGCCCAGGAGCGTCGGGACGACCGAGATGCCGTCGATGCCCTTGGGCACGTGCTTCGCAGCGCCGGCGAGTTCGGCCAGCGTCGGCATGACGTCGGGGAAGTACCACGCGAGATCGCTGACCGCCCCGGCCCGGATCTTGCCGGGCCAGCGGACGACCATCGGCGTGCGGATGCCGCCCTCCTGCATCGACCGCTTGAACCCCTTCATGGAGCCGCACGAGTTGTGGACGCCGTCGAACCGCTTGGCGGCCCCGTTGTCGGAGCAGAAGAACAGGATCGTCCTGGAGTCGAGGTCGAGTTGCTTGAGCAGCGTGATAATCTCGCCGACCTGGCGGTCGATCATCGAGTCCATGGCGGCGGCCACCTTGGCATCGTTCGGCCAGTTCTTGTCCTTGTAGAGCGCCCAGGCGGGGTCGTCCTGGGGGAACTCGTACTTGGCGTGCGGCGGTGTCCAGGGGCAGTAGCAGAAGAACGGGCGGTCCTTACTCGCGCGGATGAACTTGATGGCCTCCTCGAAGATAACGTGGTGGGTGTACTGGCCCCGCTTGCCGCCCTCGTTGCCGGGCAGCGGCACGCGCTCGCTGTTGCGCCACAGGTACGGCGTGTAGTAGGAGTGTGCGTGGACCTGGTGGTAGTAGCCGAAGAAGACGTCAAAGCCCTGCTTCTCCGGCACGCCGGCCGTTCCGACCTCGCCCAGGCCCCACTTGCCGAACCCGCCGGTGGCGTAGCCGGCCCGCTTGAGCACCTCGGCCACCGTCACGTCCTCCGCGAGCAGCGGGATGCCGCCGCTGTTGCCGCGCACCGACGTGTGGCCCATGTGATAGCCGGTCATGAGTGTGCTTCGGGCCGGCGCGCAGACGGTTGCGCCGGAGTAGGCGTCGGTGAATCGCATGCCCTCGGCGGCCATGCGGTCGATGTTGGGCGTCTGGATGGTCTTGCTGCCGTAGCAGCCCAGGTCGTAGTAGCCCATGTCATCGACGATGACGAATACGATGTTGGGCACGCCGCCCGCTGCCGCTGCGGCAAGGCCGCCGGGCATGGCGAGCGCCGCGGCGCCGGTTCCCACGGATTTCAGGAAATCGCGTCGGTACATGGTTCGGTTCCTTTCCTGCGGAGCCTTCGGGTCATGTGGTTCCTACGGTGATAAACCGATTTTGAGCGTCCGCGAAACGCCCTTTTTCAAGGCGACCTCCGTTGGTGCGCGGCCCGTACGGGCCGCGCGAAAACCGTGCCGCGCGGCGGCCTCTGCATGGTTGCTTACTGCGGGTCGCCCTCGACGGCCGGCGCCGGCGGCGGCAACCGCCGGTACCACGTGAAGTACAGCCCCACGGCGGCCAGCGCGGCCGCACCGAAGCACAGCACCGCATACACGTGCCAATGGCCGACCAGGTACATCGGGGCCAGGTACGACCCGAGGATGCCCACGATGCCCAGCGCCACGTTGACCGCGGCAAGCGACAGGCTTTCGGACCTCGCGGCGGTCTCATGGGCCGAAGGCTCGACCTGCCGCCGGACCGGGCCCCAGAAGCCGAACGGCCGCACGGTGCGGCAGAACCCGGCCAGCACGGACGCGTCCGTCGGGGCCGTCAGGAACGTGCCTGCCAGGCAGCCAATCAGCGACAGCGAGCAGACCGCCGGGAAAGCGGCGTAATTCGACATCTGGGGAGCCAGCACGGGCTGCGCGATCGCGCCGGCCAGGCCCACCAGCGTGCCGGCGGCGTAGCCCCAGCCGTTCAGCCGCCACCAGTACCACCGCAGCACGTTCGGGATGGCGAACGCAGCGCCCAGCACCATCATGATCCAACTGAAGATCCGGCCGATCGATTCGACCTGCCAGCCGATGGCCATGCCGGCGAGCACGATGAGGAGCGTCGCAACGTATCCGGCCCGGACCAGGTGCCTCTCGCTCGCCCCGGGACGAACCAGCGGCTGCCACAGATCGCGGACCAGGTACGAGGCGCCGCTGTTGATCGTCGAACTGAAGGTGGACATGAACGCCGCCAACAGCCCGGCGATGACCAGGCCGCGGATGCCCTGCGGCAGGAAGGTCTGGAGGACCTTCGGCATGAACTGTTCCGGGTCGGCCACTTCGGCAGCCACGGTAAGGGCAAGCAGCGCCATGCCCATGGCCATCGCCCAGCGGACGATCAGGAACGCGCTCCAGGCGGCGCCGACCTTGGCAGCGTCGCGGGCATCGCGAGCCGCCAGGAACCGCTGAAAATCGTACATCTGCGCCGGGCCGCCCAGGTTCAACAGAAGACCCTTGACGACCCACAGGATCACCAGCACGCCGAAGAACTCGTATCCGGCGTAGGCCTCCGGCAGCGTCTCGGGATGCGGCAAACGCCATGCCGGCGCCAGGGACCCGAAATCGCTTTCTCGCAGGCCCTCCAGCACCTCCGGCGTCACGTGGCAGTACGCGATGGCAGCGACCAGCACCGCCGCCAGCGTCAGGACAACCGTCTGGATGACGTCGGTCACCACCACGCTGTACAGGCCGCCCAGCAGGACGTAGAGCGTCGTGACGGCAAAGACCACGGTGGCGCAGGTTTTCGGGTCCACCCCCACGTAGATCGACGCGAACTTGCCGATACCCTGGAAGGCGTAGCCGACGAAGGCCACCACCGTGACGACGGCCATCAGGGTGTAGGCGGCGCGGGCCGTCCGTCCGGCGGCCCCCGGGCCGAACCGCGTCAGCATCCACTCGGCGCCGGTCATCACGCGCGAGCGCCGGACCCACTTGCCCATGTAGGCCAGGAAGAAGGCCCCCATCAGGAAGCCCCACATCCAGTGGTTCCACATCGACTTCATGCCGAACAGGGCGATAAGCGTCACGATCCACATCGTGCCGGTGATGTCGAAGTTCGAGACCGACCCGGACATGGCCAGCGCGAGCCAGTGCAGCCGCTTGCCGCCCAGGAAATAGGCGTCCAGGTTCCGGGCGGCCCGCCTGCGGTACCAGAAACCCAGACCGATGACGACGGCGAAGTACAGTGCGACGATCGCGTAATCGATGCGTGCCATGCGCTGTTGCTCAGTTGCGCCGGTTCAGCCGGATGCCGCCGCCTGGTCCCGCCCGCCGGGTACCTCGGCTGCGGTATTATAGCCTGAAGCGCCCGGCTTTCCAGCAACGAGATGGCCGGGGAAAACGGAGGGCATGTCAAGGCAAGGAGGAACTCAACTGCCAAGTGTGCCACGGCCGCGGGACGGGGATGGGACACTTACGCGTCCCCCCGCTGTTGCCTGCCCTCCCAGGCCGCAGCGCTCTATTTGCACGGGGTACCGTCCCCACACGGACGAGGAAAGAGTTCGGCGAGGACCGCCAGAAACTCGTTGAGATCATCCTCGGTGACCGAGGCTTGGCGCTCACGCAGGCGCAGCACGCCCGTGTCGTGGGCAGAAGAGAAATCTTCCGCCACCACCGCTCGTGCTCCAGTAACCGCCGAGTCCTCACGGTGGACCTCGCTCAGGCCTCTGGCCGCCTCATACTCGTCTTCGGTCAGCATCGCTGCAATACGGAACAGGTCCACGGCATGGTGGCGAGCCCGGTCTTTCGTGGGATCGTCCTTTCGGTCCCGGAACGCGCACAGCTTCATCACGAGGTACGTGAAGCCGTTCGGCAGAAGGACGTCGGTGCTGTAGGGCTCTCCTGTGGAGAGTGCACCATGTACCCTTATCCTTCGGAGTTTCTGCTCGATCCCGACCGCATCGTCGGCCAAGCGCGCGTGAAGCCCCACGCCCGGCTGCGGCTTCACGCGCCAACCGTGGATCCTGACAAGACGCCGGTCGGCGTGACGGACGTCCGGACCAGCAAGCAGGTCAACCTTGACCTGTCGTCCTTGCCCCAACGGCTTGACGAACTGGGTATACTTCACGGCCTCCACGACCTCATACCCCAAACGGTGCAGCGCCTTTCGCAGGACGGCCATCCTCGCTGCGTCAGCCACGAGTTCGAGGCGTAGAAACAGATCCAGGTCCCCGGTAGCCCGTGGGGACGGCCAATGGGATCCCGCCAGAACCGTAGCCTTGCCTTCCTTTGCCCGCACCTGCTGCCAAAGAAACAGCCCGTACCCACCCGCGAGAATCGGATCGATCGCTGTCCCCTGAAGCGCGCGCAGCAGATCGAGTAGTTGAGTTCGAAGTACACTGTCATCAAACATTGTCGGGCGCCGTGCTTGCGTTCTCGAGTCCCTCCAAAATGGCCCGCTTCACCTGATCGGCCGTTTCCTGGTCCCGTTTGTCGCCCTGCATCAGCTCAAGGTACGTTTGTACAGGTGATGCCCACGGGAAGCCCCGCTCCTCTGTCCTCTCATCGAAGTAGACAAACTCCTCCCCGGTTTCCAGCAGTTCCAGATTCGCGAACCGTCCCCCCCGGGTGAACCGCTCCCCCATCCTGTCAAGAAGGCTCGCCAGGCGGGAACAATAGGCAGACAGTGGCTGTTCTCGGGCCATCACCGCGTACTTACCCACAGACCCGAGACCCGTGAGCACCAGACGGCTTCCCGCCTCCTGTCTTGCGTTCCACAGCAGCGAATTCAGATCATCCTGCGTCCCGGCGAACTTGCCGAGGAGGCGCTGGGTGACCTTCGGCGGGCGATAGTTCTGCGCAAGTCGCTCCAGCAGCCGGTCAGGCTGCAGGAGGCGGATGCCCCCGACATCGCGCCGAACGATGAGATCCTCCTCCATCCGCTTGAGCGCTTTCGAGACCGTCGACAAGGCTACGCCCGAGCCTCGTTGTCTTATTTCCCGCCATACCTCCCGAACCCTTCGGTACTGCGGATACAAAAGAAAAACGCGTGCGACGATCGAGCTTGCGCCACGGTAGGCGTTCCGGATCCCGAACGACTGTCGGTACCGATTGAGGTTCCCTGCCCGGAACACAAGGAGTTCGCCCGGCACCACAACCACACCGTTGCCGCACAAGTCGACGCCGCTCACGCCGCATTGTTCCAGTTCACGAAGCTGCTCCCCCCTCAAGTACGGCACGATCAGCATCGGTCGCGGGCCGGACGGCCGATCCGCGCGGCCGCGTAGTGCCGCCAATGCCTCGGCAAAAGCCTTCGGCGTGGTGCGGGCCTTGACCTGCGCAACAAACACGTACTCCCTCTCGCCCCACCGCGTGCCGATCCACAGGTCAATCCGCTTCGGCCGCCCGCGTTCCACCGGCCTGCCCGCTCTGGTCGGTCCGATCTCTGCCGCCGACCGGCAGACCAGGGTCAAAGGAGGCAGTTCGATTTCCCCCTGCCACACTGCCTCAAGTATCTCTTTCTCCGTAGGCGGATTCCGCTTCATGGTCGTTTTCCCGTGCAAGAAAACAGGGTTCTTCCGCGAAACAGCGTGACCCGTACGTGCCTCAAGCCAACCACCGAGGCCCCATTTCCAATATTATACGGATTTCCTGCACAGGAAAACAAGGAAAAAGGCAAAACACGCCGGGCAAGCCGCCAGCCGGCCACCCTGGCAGGGCAAGCCTGCCGTGGCTCGACCGCGAGCCATCGCCGCCAGCCACGGCATCCTGGCCCATACGGGCCGTGGCTCGACCACGAGCCATAGCCGTGCCTGGGTGGCACCCGGCGCGATCGGGAGAACGGAGCACAACACACGGCCGGTCAAGCCTGCCCTGAGCCTGCCGAATCGGACCGGCGCTCGCAGGGCGCGGGGGGGGCACCGCTTGGCTTTTGTCGGTTGCGGGCGTGGACTCGGGATGGTACCATGCCGTGCGACGGCAGAAGGAAAGCCTGGATTGGGGGCAGCGATGGTGGCGATGCGAGAGATCCGTGCCTTGAGTCGGAGGATCGCGCGCCGGTTTCATCCTCGGCGGATCGTGCTCTTCGGTTCTTACGCTGAGGGAAACGCCACACCGGATTCCGACGTGGACCTGCTGGTGGTCCTTCCCCACAAAGGGCATCCTGTTGCGAAGTCGGTCGAGATTCGTCTGGCGACTCGGCCGACGTTTGCGCTGGACCTCCTGGTGCGAACACCCCAAGAGGTCCGCAAGCGTCTCGCCATGGGCGACAAGTTCATCCGCGACCTTCTGGAAAAGGGCAAGGTTCTTTATGAAGCCGATGACGCATGAGTGGGTGGCGAAGGCTGAAGGCGATTTCGCCATGGTCGAGCGCGAATCGCGGGCCCGCAAGGACCCCAGTTACGACGGTATCTGTTTTCACGCACAGCAATGTGCGGAGAAGTACTTGAAGGCGCGGCTGTGCGAGGCGGGCATCGATTATCCCAAGATGCACGACCTCGTGGCCCTCCTCGAAATGGCCCTGGACGTCGAACCCGAGTGGGAGACCCACCGGGAAGATCTGGCGTTTCTGACGGACTTGGCGAACAACATTCGCTATCCCAATTACACCGCGAGCGAAGCCGAGGCGCGCGCCGCCCACGAGCGGTGCCGCCGGTTTCGCGAGGCGGCCCGCGCGGCGCTGCCACTCGAGTCTTAGGCGGGTTCTCCTTACGCAGACACTACCCACCGCGGGCAACCCGCCAGCCGGCCACCCGGCGCGGAGAAACTCAACTGCGGAGTGTGCCACGGCCGGGCAAGACGGGCCGTGGCACACGCGCGCATCACGCTAAGGTGCGCGCTTTGGCGAGGGCATCGTCCAGCCGCGCGAGGCACTCGTCCCGCCCGAGGATCTCCATCGTCTCAAAGAGCGGCGTGGAGATGCGGCGGCAGGTGACGGCGACGCGGAGGGGCATGAACAGGTCGCGGGGCTTCCACTCCATCTCGTCGGCCAGGGCACGCAGGACCTCTTCGAGCACGTCGGCGGTCCATTCGGGGACAGTCCCAGACACCGGGACAGTCCCCTCATCCTCCTCACCGGCGAAGGCGGCGCGCATCGTTTCGATGGCTGCGAGGACCTCCGGGCCGGTGCGGGTGGGCGTCTGCTTCTTGCCCTTCGTGGGCACCAGCAGGTCGGCGTCGTACGGCTCGCTGTCGATGAAGAAGCCGACGGCGGCGGGGAACTCGCTCAACTTCCTCAACCGCTCCTGCATCAGCGTGACGATGGCAAGCACCTGGCGGTCGGAATACTGCTGCGCCAGGCCCTGCGGCAGAAAACCTTCGTCGCGCAGGCGCCGGGCGAGTTCGGCGGGCGACAGGCGGCGGATCCACATGCCGCTCAGCCACTCGAACTTTTCCACGTCGAAGACCGGCCCGGTCGTCGTCACGCGGTCCCAGGAGAAGGCTTGGAGGAACTCCTCCCGCGTAAAGACCTCGCGACCGTCGGGCATCGAGTGGCCCAGCATCCCAAGGAAGTTGACCACCGCCTCCGGCAGGTAGCCCTCGCGGCGGTACCACAGGACGTTCGTGGGCTGGTTTCGCTTCGAGAGTTTCGAGCGGTCGGGGTTGCGGATGAGCGGCATGTGGTAGAACAGCGGCGGGTCCCACCCGAGGGACTCGTACAGCAGCACGTGTTTGGGCGTCGAGACGATCCACTCTTCGGCCCGGATGACGTGCGTCACGCCCATCAGGTGGTCGTCCACGACGACCGCCAGGTGATACGTGGGGAAGCCGTCGCTCTTGACGAGCACCTGGTCGTCGACCTCGCGGTTCTCGATGACGATGGGGCCGCGCAGGCCGTCGGTGAATCGCGTCTGGCCCGCCAGCGGCACGGCGAGGCGGACGGTGTGCGGCCGGCCGGCGTCCAGCCGCCGCCTGACCTCATCGGCCGCCAGGCCGCGGCACTGGCGGTCGTAGCCGGTCGCCTGGCCGGCCTTCTGCCGGGTCTTACGGACCTCGGCGAGCCGTTCGGGGGTGCAGAAACAGCGGTAGGCGTGGCCGCCCTCGATCAGCCGCTCGGCCTGCTCGCGGTACCGTTCGAGGCGTTCGCTCTGGCGGTACGGTCCGACGGGGCCGCCCACGTCGGGGCCCTCGTCGTGGCTCAAGCCGAGCCAGTTGACGGCCTGGATGAACATCTCTTCGGCCCCCTCGAGGAAGCGTGTGCGGTCGGTGTCCTCGACTCTCAGGATGAACTGGCCGCCCGCCTGGCGGGCCACGGCCCAATTGATGAGTGCGACGTACATGTTGCCGATGTGCGGCTCGCCCGTGGGGCTGGGGGCGATGCGGGTTCGTACAACGGCGCCGGGGTTGGTCATGGGCAAAGCGATTCCTTAAACGTCACGCACGTTCGCGCCATCCGAGCCGCGACCGTAAGGGAGCGGGTGCGCTCCCAGCCGACAAACGTTCATACGCGCCGAAGGCTCCCGCGCGGGTGGCTGCGCGCCGCGCGGGACAAGTCCCGCGGCTAACGTTCTCGTTTCTCGGCGGCGGGCGTCGTCGCGGCGGCGGGTTTCGATGCCCTCGTCGTCGCGGGCGGCTTGATGGGTTTCGCCCACCGGGTCACCTGCTCGCGGATGGTCGGCTGGTCGGGGTTCGTCTCGAGGCTCTTGTGCCACTGCTCCAGGGCGCTCTGGCGGACGCGGTCCTGCTCGGGGCGTCTCAGATACAGGATCATGTAGATGGCGGCCAGGCTGTTGCGCGACTCCCAATCGTCGGGGTGTTTCTCGAGAAGCGGCTGCAACTGCTCGATGGCGGCGCCGTACCATTTCTGCTTGCTGTACACGTAGGCGAGGCGTTTGCGGACGACGGGCGAATCGGGGTCCAGTTCGGCCGCTTTCTTCAGTTCCTCCAGCGCCAGGTCGTAGCGGCCCTGCCGGAGGTAGGCGGTGCCGAGGTTCACGTGGACGGGGCCCTGGTTCGGATCGAGCGTGATACTCTTGCGGTAGGCGGTCAGGGCGCGGTAGGTGTCGCCCCGGGCATCGTAGACGGCCCCGAGGTTCGACCAGGCGAAGGCGTGCAGGGGGTCGAGTTCGGTGGCCCGTTCGCAACTGGCCTGGGCCTTCGGCAGTTCGCCCAGGCGGAAGTACACCACGCCCAGATTGACGTGGGCCGGCGTGTAGTCGGGGTTCAGGTCGATGACGTTCGCGTACGTGCCGGAGGCCTCCGTGTCGCGCTCCAGCGCCTGGTACACGCGGCCCAGGCGGTAATGGTACGCGAACTCGTACGGCTCGGAGCGGATGGCACGCTTGTACGGCTTGATGGCCTTCTCGAATTGGCCCTGCTCGCGGTACGCATCGCCGAGTCCGACGTGTGCCATGGCAAGCGTCTGGTCGAACTTGATGGCCGACTCGAACTCCTTGAGCGCCTTCTCGAGTTGGCCGGCCTCCATCGCCAGGTATCCCGTGCCGTAATGACGGAGGGCCTCCTGGCGATTGCAGCCGGCCGCCAGGGCGGCCAGGACCAGTACCGTGCCGATTCGCTTCATGGAGTACATCCTTCCGCTGTCGCTCCCGCGTAAGGCGAAGATTCTATCGGCCGGCAGAAGGGCTGTCAAAGCAAAGCCGCAACGGATGAGGCGAAACGCCGGCCGGCCACCGGCCGGGAGGGCCGATACGCACGGTCTGCCAAACGGAGGCCGCCGCGTTTTCCGTTTGCCTTCCGCTGGTTTATGATGTATACTTATCCGCCTCCAAGGTCGCTGCTGCCGGGTTGGGGAGACCGGGCGGCAGTCGTGGGGTATCCGGGGGAGACCGGCCTTTCGCCTCCGGCGCGCGGGGGGCGCGCTCGTGGTGGCATCCCGCCCAAACTACATCGTCCTGGCTGCCTTTGCGGCCGTCCTGGGCGCGACGGCCGGCCGCTCGGCCGGGTCGGTTACGATCGGAATCAACTTCGTCGGCAACGAGACTGATTCCCAATCGGTCATGGCGCCGGCGGAGAGGGCCGGCGTCATCGGCCAGGCCAACTGGAACAACGCCACGGGCGGCACCGGCGCCCTCTCGGCGCTGGTGGACGAGACCGGCGCAGCCACCGGCGCCGGCGTCCAATGGCGGTCGAAGCCCGAGTACCTCGCCATCCAGAACACGGCCGGCAACAACCGCCTGATGCGCGGCCGCGTGGCACGGCTGCTGGACGACCCTCTCGCGGTGACCGTCTCCGGCCTCGACACGGTATGGCCGGGCCGCCCGTACGATGTCCTCGTTTACTTCGACAGTTGGAACTCGACGGCGGACATCGCGGGCACCTACACGATCGGCAACCGCGTACTCGTCGGCACCGACCCGGCGGGGGTCCAGTTCGCCGGCACGTTCGTCGAAGACACCGGCCCGGGCGGCAACTACGTCCGCTTTCGCGACCTGAAGGGCGACACCTTCACCCTGACGGCCGAGACCCTGGCCGGGGGCGGCGGGTCGGTCACGATCAACGCCCTCCAGATCGTCCACACGCCCGAGCCGGCCACGCTTGGTTTTCTGGCGATCGGCCTGGCCGCCGTGCTGCGCGAGCGCCGAAGGGCGTGAAGCCGCGACGCCGCCCTGCCACCTCCTCTGTTGTCAACCGCCCTTGTGCGCCGCTATAATGCCGCAACCTCGTCTCACGATACCAGGGAGGTACCCACGATGAGCGGATGCGACAGACGCGATTTTCTGAAAACGGCGGCGCTCGGGGCGGCGGCGGTGGGCATGACGGCGCGGCCGGCCGCGGCCGAGGCGCCTGCGGCAAGAGGCAAGGGCGAACCGTCGAAGCGGCCGAACCTCATCTACGTCTTCGCCGACCAACTCGGCTACACGCGCTGCGGATACGCAGGCGATGAGAAGGCCGGAACGCCCAACCTCGACGCCTTTGCCGCACAGGGCGTCAACTTCCGCCAGGCCGTCTCGAACATGCCCGTCTGCTCGG
>CAZIJC010000054.1:0-25718 GCA_964539385.1 uncultured Anaerolineales bacterium
GCCATATCGATGCTTGGGCCGTCTACGTGAACGGGAAAGACCTGGGGGCGTGGCACACCTTGGTGTTGCCGTTCCCCGTTCATCCCGCGGCGCTGCCGCCGCTGATTTACCTTGACGAACGTGACATGTCCCATTACTCTAGACCCATGACAGCCGTAGGCCGGGGCGCGCCCCGGCAATCATGCTGCGGGCAGGTGGCCTGGCCGAGTTCGGCATTGCCTCCCCGGAACTGCCCGGCCCGAAGCCGAAGGGCAAAGGGAGATAAGGGTCTATGCCACCCGGCTTTCTTATGAGCCTGCTTCTGGGGTTTGCCTGGCGGCGACGTGTGCTGCTCTGGGATCGGCCACGCCTCACCCTCCGCAGCACACGCAGGAGATGGCAACTTGACTTTCATTCAGGTTGGCACAAGAATCGGGGGCAGGTCACGACCTAGCAGGAGGTACCCCTATGAATAAGGTCCAGACGAAAGGAGAAACGCCCCAAGATACCTTGCCCGTCAGACCTGTCCCAGACTGGGTCTGGGTACTCGGCGCGGCCTTTTTCCCACCTGGCATTTTCATAGCACTGGCCATAGGACGTGCCATGCGATGGTGGGGGGCAATACTCCTTGCCGCCGGGTCCGCTGGCATGTACTACGTGCTTGCTACTATTGCTGAATCTGGGGCGCGCGCTGCTGGCTTAGCCATGTTCTGGTTCTGTATTGCGGCCGGGCAGTTGCAGTATAGCATTGGCCATCGTCGCAACTTATGGAGTCCAGGCGCAAAGCGCATATGGAGAGTGTTTGGCTGGATTGCGGTGGTGGCTGTGGTAATCTCGTCGGCGCTGGTCTACGATAGTCTATTCCGACCTCTAAAGTGGTTTTTCATAAATCATGTCGCATATCCGCAGTGAGGAGGGGCGAATTCACATCGCAAGTGCAACGGGTCGGCGCCAGAAGACCTCTGGGATTCCGTTGACACCCATAACCGCCCTCGTGTCAAGGGCGATCTTGCCCCGCCCTTGTTTCACCGGGGCCGTATGGGGGGCTGTAGGGTGGGTGCTTCGCACCCAGGCACGGCCATGCTCGTGCCGTCCAATGCTTCCGCCACCTGCGAGGTTGGACGCGCAGCATATTGCTCCCCAAGCCCCGGAAGATTACCATGTCACGGCTTCCGCTGCCGCAATCCCGAGCAGCGCAGAAAGAAGGAGAGGGCGACCGTGACCAGACGAAACCTGCTGAACGTTTCCTGTTGTGCCGCCATCGTCGTGGCGGTGGCACAAACCGCATGGGCTCTTGATGCCGCAGACGAGGCGCGAGAGATCCTCCGTTCGACCGGCGTCAAGGGCGGCCTGGTTGTCCACGTCGGCTGCGGGGATGGAAAACTGACCGCCGCACTCCACGCAAGCGACAGTTACCTGGTTCACGGATTGGACGCCGGCGCGAACAACGTTCGCCAGGCGCGCGATTCCATAACCAGGCAGGGAGTGTACGGCCAAGTGTCCGTGGAACAGTGGCCGGGAAACATGCTTCCCTATATCGACAACGTGGTGAACCTGCTGGTGGTGGAAGAGCCGGCGCGCGTCTCGGAGGTCGAGGCGATGCGCGTCCTGTGTCCCAACGGCGTTGTCTCGGTGAAGAAAGACGGCAAATGGACGAAGACCGTCAAGCCGTGGCCGGACGATATCGACGAGTGGACACACTTCCTTCACGATGCCACGGGCAACGCCGTGGCCAAAGACAGCCGCATCGCCACGCCGAAGCATCTCCAGTGGCAGGCGGAGCCCAAACGCACGAGAGACCACGACGCGCAGGCCAGCATCAGCGCCATGACCTCCAGCGGCGGCCGCCTGTTCTACATTCTCGACGAGGGGCTCACGTCGCTGATCCATCGTCCCGCCAAGTGGCATCTCATCGCCCGCGACGCCTTCAACGGCATGCTGCTGTGGAAGCGGAACATCGACTCCTGGGTAACGCATCTCCATTACTTTCGCTCCGGGCCCGCGCAACTGCCGCGGCGGCTGGTTTCAATCGGCGACCGCGTGTATGCAACGCTCGGCCTCGAAGCGCCCGTGACGGCCCTGGATGCCGCCACCGGAAAGACGCTGTTCGCCTGCGCCGGGTCGGAGAAGACCGAGGAGTTCATCTGCCACGACGGCATCCTGCTCGCGGTGGTCGGCGATCCCCGTCTGTGGAACCGTTACGCCCCCAAAATCGGCAACTACTGGGATTTCTACGACGAGAACGGGCCCGAGGCGGCCAAGCGCATCGTTGCCTATCAGGCCGATACGGGCAAAGAACTGTGGCGGATCGAGGGCGCTAATCTTGCGCGGCTGGCCCCGCTGTCGCTCGCCGCCGGAAACAAGAGGGCCTTTTATCTCGATAACGAGAATCTCTACTGCGTCGATTTGCCGTCCGGGGCGCAACTCTGGAAGGCGCCGTTCCCCACGAAGGGCCTGTTCCTGATGAATTACGCGCCAACCGTCGTACAGTACAACGATACGATTGTCTGTTTGTCGCTCGACAGGTTGTCGGTCTTCGCCGTCAAGGACGGCCGCAAACTCTGGGAGACCACGGGGTACGCCGGCTTCGCGTCGCCCGGCGACCTGTTTGTGATCGATGACCTGGTATGGACATTTCCCACTACCGCAACGGTCCACGTGGATAAGCAAAAGGTGCCGGGCAAGGGCAACGAGTTTCTGGCCTTTGACCTGGCCACCGGCCAGGTGAAAAAAAGGTTGGCCAAGAAAGACGTGTGGCCGGGCGGGCATCACCATCGCTGTTACCGGAACAAGGCCACGCAGCGCTACCTCATCAGCGGCCGGCGCGCCCTGGAGTTTGTGGACCTCAAGGGCGACGACAACACCATCAACTGGTGGCTCAGAGGCGTGTGCCAGTATGGCATCATGCCCTGCAATGGATTAGTCTACATGCCACCGCATCCCTGCAAGTGTTTCGCCCGGATAAAGTTCGACGGATTTCACGCGGTGGCCGCTCAGCGGGCCAAGGCGGGCTCCGAGAGCCCGCCCGCTGAAAGGCTCCTCAAGGGACCCGCCTACGAGTCCGTTTCAAACCTGAAATCCGAAGGCCGGAATGGGAAGCCCCTCGCCGCCGCCCGGACGCCCAAAACCTCGGCCTGGGCGGCGCCGGCGCCGAATGCCCATCCCGAAGAGTGGCCTACCTATCGTCATGATATAACCCGTAGCGGCTGCGCGAGCACGAAGGTCCCTGCGGACCTCCGGAAGAAGTGGCAGGCCGATATAGGCGCCAGGTTGAGCGGCGTCGTCGTGGCGCAGAACCGCTTGTTCGTGAGCGCCGTGGACCGTCAGACCCTTTACTGTCTGGACGCCGACAGCGGAAAAACGCTGTGGCGATTCGTCGCCGAGGGCCGCGTTGATTCGCCGCCCACGATCTCGGGCGGCACGGTGCTGTTCGGCTGCCGGAACGGATACGTCTATGCCCTGCGCGCCGCCGACGGCGAACTGGCGTGGCGCTTCAGGGGCGCCCCTGCCGACAGGCGCACCGTCGTGCGCGACAGGCTCGAATCGGTCTGGCCCATACATGGCAGCGTGTTGGTGCACGGGGGAGTGGTCTACTTTGCCGCCGGGCAGTCCTCGTACCTGGACGGCGGCATCCGGTTGATCGGCCTGGATGCCCGCTCCGGCGCCGTGCGCTGCACCACCACGTTCAGCACCGAAGGCGTCAGCCAGTCCGGTGGCATGCCGGACGTGCTGGTTTCGGACGGACAAACCATCGTCATGCGCCAGATGCGGTACGATTTGTCGCTCCAGGCGGGCAAGGGCCGGGGGGCGCGAACCATCATGGCAAATACCGGCCTGCTCGAGGATTGCTGGGGCCACCGCTGGAACTGGACCTTGGGCGGCGGGGCATCGTGTCCGGCCGGCAAACTTCTGGTGTTCGACGGCGGCATGGCCTATGGCGTCGAGACCTTCTACACGTATCTGAAACATGATAAGGCCATGCAGCCGTCCACGCACACCGGCCACCTGCATCAAAAGTACGCCCGCTACACCAGGGACCAGTTTCCGATAGGCACCAGGCTTTTTGCCCAACAGAACCAGGTCGGGGAATCCGCCAAGAGGAGGAGGTTGCTCCTGGCACAGAACAACCACGCATGGAACCACAAAACGCTCGTCCAGTTCCGTGCCATCGTTCTGGCGGGCGACGCCCTGTTCGGCGCGGGATGGAAAGACGCCGTCGAGGTCTCTGAAGCAAACCCGAACAGCGCCCGCGAGACCGTCCTGATGGTCATCTCCACCGCCGACGGCAAAACGCTCGGCCAGTATCCGCTCGACGCACAGCCCGTCTTCGACGGCTTCGCCGCAGCCTACGGCAGCCTCTACATGGCGATGAACAACGGCACAGTCGCCTGCTGGGCCGGCGCGAAACCATAGGATCTCCAGGAGCCGCCAATGCCCTGCCGCATCCCGGCCGTCGCAGCCGTCGCCCTGTTTCTCTGGCCCCTCTCGTGCGCCGGCCAGGGGCAGTGGAGCCGCTTTCGCGGACCGAACGGCACCGGCATCAGCCAGGCCACCACCGTGCCGGCTACGTGGACCGACGCCGACTACAACTGGAAGGTCAAACTGCCCGGCACCGGCCACTCCTCGCCCGTCCTCTGGGGCAAGCGCATCTTCCTGACGTGCGGCATCGGGGAAGACGCCGCGCGGATCATCCTCTGCCTCGACACGGCCGACGGCCGCACACTCTGGAAGCGCGAGTACCCTTCCGAGACCTTCAACCAGCACCGCGACAACTCCTTTGCCAGTGCCACGCCCGCCGCCGACGCCAGCGGCGTGGTCCACACGTGGACAACGCCCAAGCAGATCGTCCTCCTGGCCCTCGACCCCGATGGCCGCGAGGTCTGGCGACGCGACCTCGGCTCCATCGTTGCCGCCCACGGCAGCGGCGCCTCGCCTGTCATCTTCGGCGACCTTGTCGTCCTGACCAACGATCAGGAGGACCTGAACCGGATGCCCTGGGACCGCGTCCTCCGACCCCGTCCCGTGGGGGTGAGTTCCCTCATCGCCGTCGATCGCAAGACGGGGAAAACCCGATGGCAACTCCAGCGCCGCACGGCCCTGGCGGCCTACTCGACACCGTGCGTTTACCGGCCCGAAGGCGGACCGGCCGAACTCATCGTCACCAGCACCGCCCACGGCATCACGTCCGTGGACCCGGCCACCGGCAACGTCAACTGGGAGGTGGACAAGATCTTTCTGGACCGCTGCGTCGGCTCCCCCGTCACGGCGCCCGGCCTGGTCATCGCCGGGTACGGCTACGGCGTCCGGGGGACGCTTTGCGTTGCCGTGCGGCCGGGCTCGCGCGCGAAAGGCGTGGAGCCGACGATAGCGTACCAACTCAAGAAACCCGTCCCCCTTGTGCCCACGCCCGTGGTCAAGGACGGCAAACTGTTCCTCTGGCACGACGACGGCAAGGTCGCGTGCGTCGATGTGAAGACCGGCCGGGAAATCTGGCGCGAACGCATCGGCGGATTCTATTACGGCTCGCCCGTGTGGGTGGACGGCCGCCTCTATTGCATCTCGCGCAAAGGCGAGGTGGTGGTCCTCGCCGTCTCGGCCGACCCCAAAGTCCTCGCCCGCGTGCCGTTAGGCGAAAAGAGTTACGCCACACCCGCCGTCGCCGACGGCGTGATGTATCTGCGAAGCCTCTCCCACCTGTTCTCCCTCGGCGGCAAGAAGTAGGGGCGTTGCCCTGCACCGAAGCCACCCTCTTGAGGGGGTAGGTGTTTAGCGGGGTGGCACGGCCACGCGCAGCGTGACCGTGTGCTCCTCGGCGCCACGCGACCCGCGGCCTCCGTACGGATGGCGCGCCTTCCTCTTTATAGGCAGGCCCTTGGCACGCGGGAGCCGGACGATGTATACTTCGGCCGGCGAGAAGGTGGAGATTGCGGGTCAGAAGGAAACCGCGACGGTTCGCAAGGTGCCCGCCGCGACCAGGACGGTGGAATGGAAGGTGATGTGTGCCCGCCACGAGTAGAGTTCGGCAGGAGGCTTTTCGACAAGATCTTCCCATCGGGACAGAACCAATGAACAATCACCAATCGACTCGCCGCGGTTTCCTGAGAGCCGTGACGGCGGCGGCCTTGACCGTAGCCGCGCCAGTCTTCGGCCCATCCCTCGCGTTGGGCAACGCCGACAAGGACGGCTGGGACTTGGGGCCGTTTGTCAAGCGGAAGCAGCCGATCCTCCGGCCGACGAAGGACTCCACGTTTCGTTGCCCCGTCCGGGGCAAGGAAGTCCGGTGGGAGGAGCAGAACGTGTACAACCCGGCCGCCGTGGTGCGCGGCGACAAGGTCTACTTGCTCTACCGGGCGGACGACAAGAGCCCGGACCTCAAGTGGGGAAGAACCTGCCGTACAGGCCTGGCCTGCAGCGAGGACGGCGTCAACTTCACACGACATACAAAGCCGGTCCTCTACCCGGACAACGACCCCTGGAAGGAGTACGAGTGGGAAGGCGGCTGCGAGGACCTCCATATCATCGAGGGCGAAGACGGCACCTACTGCATGAACTACACCACCTGGAGCGGCAAGCGCGACACCATGTCCGTGGCGACATCCCGCGATCTGGTCCACTGGACCAAGCACGGGCCGGCCTTTCGGAAGGCCGCGCCGCGAAAGGTCTACGGATCGCGGACCGGGGTGGTGGTATCGCGACTCCAAGGCAACCGCCTGATTGCCACGAAGATCAACGGCAAGTACTGGATGTACTACACGCATCCGTGCGCCCTTGCCTGGAGCGACAACCTCATCGACTGGACGCCGGCAGGCAAGTCGGTCTGGGGTGGCTCGCACGAAGCCGGCGCCCTTGCCCTCCTGCGTGGAGACGGCATCCTGCTGATGACGCAAGGGGGACACCATTCCCTCGGCGCCTGGACGCTCCGCCAGGCCCTGATCGACCGCAACGACCTGACAACGGTGCGGAAACAGCAGGACCGGCCGTTCCTCTATCCGGAACACGACTGGGAGAAGAAGGGATTCACGGGCCGTACAACGGTCGCCAATGGCTTGGTGTACTTCAAGGGCAACTGGCTTCTCTATTACGGCGCGGCAGACCGAGTGATCGGTCTGGCGACGTGCGCCAGACAGGATTAGAGACTTTCATTCGCCGGCCAAGACGGCGCGCCGACGAGGAGATAGGCGAACCGAGAAGTCAGGCTTCCCGATTGAGCCGGCTTCTACAGTCAGGATGAACGCGATGAGTGGACGCACAGATCGCAGAGAGTTCCTCAAGACGATGGCCCTCGCCGCCGGAGCCGCCCTTGCGCTGCCCTGTGTCGCCCGCGGCAAGGAGGCCAAGAAGCGTCGTGCCGCGATGGAGGGCACCGGGCGCGCGGCCGCCGATGACCGGGGAAAGCCCAACATCATCCTCTGCATGACGGACGACCAGGGCTGGGGCGACACCAGCTACAACGGCCACCCGGAATTGAAGACTCCGAACCTGGATGCGATGGCGGCGGCGGGTATCCGCTTCGACCGCTTCTACGCGGCGCACCCCCTCTGCTCGCCCACGCGGGCGAGCTGCCTCACCGGGCGAAGTCCCGTGCGCTACCGCTGCATGTCATGGGGACACGACCTGCCGCTGCGCGAGGTCACCATCGCCGAGGCCGTCCGGACGGCCGGGTACGCCACGGGCCATTTCGGCAAGTGGCACCTGGGCGGCATTCCCCATGCCGACGGCGGCACCGGCCGCGGCCTGCCCGAAAGCTTCTGCCCCAAACCGCGGCACCCCGGCAACCAGGGCTTCGACGAGTGGTTCTCCGCCGGGAACTGGTACGACATCGGCCACGAGTACATCTACCACAACGGCCGGCAGGTGCCGCCGCGGAAGGGCGACACGGCGGACGTCCTCATGGACGTCGCGCTCGAGTGGATCGGCAGGCAGGCGGCGGGGAAGAAGCCTTTCCTGGCGGCCATCTGGTTCCCCTCGCCCCATGGGCCGCACAAGGCGACGCCCGAGGACGCCGCGCCCTACGCCAAGTACGGCAAGAAGAAGGCGAACTACTACGGCGAGCTCGCCGCCGTCGACCGCAACATGGGGCGGCTCCGCAAGGCGCTGCGGGAGATGAAGATCGCCGACGACACGATGCTGTGGTTCTGTTCGGACAACGGCGGTGCGTTCCCCGGCTCGACGGGCGGGCTGCCCGGCGGCAAGAAATGGCTTACCGAAGGCGGCACGCGCGTGCCGGGCATCCTCGAATGGCCCGCGCGGGCGCCCAAGCCCTTCGTCACCAGCGTGCCCGCCTGCACCATGGACTTCTACCCGACGGCCCTCGACCTGCTGGACATCAAAATGCCCGACCAGGTCGAGCCGATCGACGGCATCAGCCTGCTGCCGCTGATCGGCGGCAAGATGGACCGCCGGCCGAAGCCGATTCCGCTCGTCTCCGGCCAGCAGGTGCGGCTTATCGACAATGAGCACATTCTGCAGAAGGGCCGGCTCTTCCGCTTTGCCGAGGGAGGGCGCAAGGACGTCGATATCACCGACCAGGAGCCGGAAGTCCTCAAGCGGCTGACCGCCTGGCTGGACCAGTGGCGAGCATCGGTCAAGAAGGACCAGGCCTTCTACGCCGTCAAGCGCCGGTGAGCCGCCGCAGGGGCCGTCGCAAGCGGAAGACTTCATCCCAAAGTTCAGGCACACAATGGGCAACCGGCTTCGCCGAGTTGAGTATCGTTTCCGCGGAACTCGCCAGGCTGCGCAAAAGACTCATATAGAGCGTTCGCTTCACGGAGCAGAAGGGAGGAATCGCTGTCACATGATGAACAGACGACATTTCATTAAGAGCGCCGGCGCGGCCATGTGCTTGATACGCACCACAGCGCTACTGGCGAAGACGCCGAGCGCGAGGAAGCAACCCAACTTCGTCGTGATCTTCATCGATGACATGGGCTACGGCGACATCGAGCCTTTCGGGTCGGAACTCAACAAGACGCCCCACCTAAACCGGATGGCTGCGGAGGGGATGACGCTGACCTCGTTCTACGTGGCGGCGCCCGTCTGCACGCCTTCACGGGCGGCGCTGATGACCGGGTGCTATCCGAAGCGAGTAGGACTTGCAACCGCATCCTGGCATATCGTGCTGTTTCCCAAGGATTCACACGGACTGAATCCGAAAGAGAAAACCATTGCAGAAGTGCTCAAAGATGCCGGTTATGCTACGGGCTGTTTCGGAAAATGGCACCTGGGCGACCAACCGGAGTTTCTGCCGACCAACCATGGATTCGACACCTACTTCGGGATTCCGTATTCCAACGACATGTGGCCACTCAGTGGCGCAGCCAAAAGGTGGAAGGTGGCGCCTCCTCCCCTTCCTGTAATGCGTAACGGCAAGGTTGTGGACATTGTGAAGGATATGCACGACCAGGCGCTCCTTTGCAAACGCTTCACCGACGAAACGGTCGCATTTATCCGGAAGAACCGGGACCGGCCGTTT
The DNA here is from genome assembly GCA_964539385.1 of uncultured Anaerolineales bacterium. Classification (GTDB taxonomy): domain Bacteria; phylum Planctomycetota; class Phycisphaerae; order FEN-1346; family FEN-1346; genus JAUVZF01. The sequence goes on from CAZIJC010000054.1 coordinate 9,452, forward strand.
TTCGCCTACCTCCCGCACGCCTTCATCCACGGTCCGCGCAAAGCGCGCAAGGAGTTTATGGACAAGGCGGGAGGCAACGCCCTCCGGGCCCAGATCGAGGAGGTTGACTGGTCGACGGGCCGGATACTGGACACCATCAGGGACCTCGGCCTGGACAAAGACACGATGGTGATCTTCACCTCCGATAACGGCGGCTCCGGAGACTGCTGCAACAAACCTCTTCGCGGCCGCAAAGGCACTACCTGGGAAGGCGGCATGCGGGAGCCAACCGTTGCCTGGTGGCCGGGCACCATCCCCGCAAAAAGCGTATGTGACGAAATCGCCACCACGATGGATCTGCTCCCCACTTTCGCCGGCCTGGGCGGCGGTAAGGTGCCCGATGACCGCGTTATCGACGGCAAGGACATTGCACCGCTGCTCCTTGGGCGGTCCAACGCAAAATCGCCCCATCACGCCTTTTTCTACTACAAACAAAACGACCTTCAGGCTGTTCGTTCGGGCCAGTGGAAACTCCATACCAACAGCCAGCTCTACAATCTTGAGAAGGACATCGGCGAACAGAAGAATGTTGCCGAACAGCATCCGGAGGTCGTGACCCGTCTCAATAGATACCTGGCGGACTGCCGTGCGGACCTGGATAACCCGAAGAATTGCCGTCCGGTGGGCAAGAACATGAATCCGAAATACCTGGTTCCGCTATAGCGGTCCCCGGAATCCCCTGGCTCCTATGCGGTCTTACGTAAGTCTTTTGCTGTGGCGAGAACGGCACCCGCTCGCTTACGCTCGCGGCTAGTTACACTCGCGCCCGACCAGCCACGTGAGAAAACTAGCCGCGCACGTAAGTAAGCGGCGCAAGCCACTGGGCTACCAGCCCAATCCGTTGTCGCCACGGCATGCACACGCAAACGTAGGCATGGCACCCGACCGCAAAGGACTTACCTGACCCCGCATAGCAGCTGAATCAGGGAACCGGCCCAAGCCGGACACATGACAAGGAGAAAACATGGGTTCTTCGTCCAAGACCAACTCCCGCCGCAAATTCATCCAATCAGCAGCGTTGGCAGGGCTGTCAGTCGGCGCTGTCCTGTCCTTTGGAAGGAGCAGAGCTGGAGTTGGCTTGGTTGAGGCGACCAGGGACGATACCTCTTCACAACATCCCGGACTGCCTCCACTGCCGAATTACGTGAGGTGCAACAATTCGCGCCCCATGCACGGCAAGGTGAGGATGATCGCCTTACCGATCTCCTATAAGGATACCGGCTGCAAATACACTCGCGCGAAGATCGTAAGTGGCTGCAAGAGCATCACGAACACCTTTAAGAGCTGGTCACGCGGTAAGGTCCAGTTGTGCCACCGGGACGGCACCGGCGACTATGCTGAGCCCCATCCTCCGATCAAGGTGCCCTCCACGTACGCAGAGGGCAAGCGGCCGGCATACGAGTACATCAGGAAGCACGTGAAGATCCCGGACAACTGCATCAAGTGGTATATCACCGGGAAAAAGAATCCCTCCTCCGGGGGACTGGGCTTCAATACAGCGGGGCCGGGCGGCATGACAGTGGTCCACGAGTTGGGGCACGTGTTCCGCCTTGGGCATGGCGAGTCCCTCAACTACGACAGGAAAACCCATCTCTTCGCCGACTTCAACGGCTACGGCGACAAGACGACCTCCATGGGCAACCAGGGGGGAGGAGGTTTCAATCTGCCCCAGTATCACCGGCTCGGATGGATCGATGAGGACGAAGTGGCCCTGTTCCGGAAGGAAGATTCCGGCAAGGTCTACCGCATCCGCGATATCCACCACCACGTGAAGGACGGCAACCTGGCCGGAGTGTGTTACTACCTCCCGACGACGGGACAGCTCATGTGGCTGGCGCTGAACCGCCGCGGCGTTCATGGAAACGATTTCCTGGGGAAAGACCTGGCCCTGTCGAAGTACGCCACTTCGTGGAACATGACCAGCGGCATGCAGCCCACGGTGGCGTTTGACATCAAGTGCGGTGAGCACACCGACGATTTCGGCCTCACCTACAAATTGGTTGGTATGGACAGTGGTAAGAAGCCGCATTGGGTGGACATCCAGATCACCTATAGCGAGGCCGACTTTAAACGCAACAAGCCGCTGGTAATCAAACAGACCCAGAAGACGATCAGGCCTGTGGCGAGAGGAGAAGGCGGAATAGTCGAAGTAACGATGGAAGTGGCCAACCCGAATGACTTCACAACCACTACGCCCGTTGTCACGCAGATAAAGAAGCTGGAGGTCCCCGACGCACGCCGCGTCACACAGGAATGGGGAACGGCGGCCTGGAAACCCAACAAGAAGCGCGGGGGGGGGATGCATCCGTGCATCCCCGGCGAGTGCACGGGCAAGCACGTCTATCGGGTGGAATCAAAGCCCGGGCCGCTAGCCCCCAAGGAGGCTGTGCTGAAGGCGACATACCAGTTTGCCTTTCTGCATCCGTTCGACTTTCATGTCACGTTCTAGACGGCAGAAGAGCGTTGAAGGCGTGAACCCCTCCCCGTGATTTGGTCCAGGTTTTGTGAGAGAATCCCGTCGGCCGGATGGGCACCGTCGTCCACCTGTCCCGTTGCGAGGCCGCGCCAGGTCACACTTGCCGGTTTCACGCCTGCATTCCGAACCATCGCGCTAACCAAACCGCCGGTACCGGGCCGAGAGTCCGAGAGCGAGCGGCCGGGAGAGGACGCGGGGGCGCTCCAGGGCGTGCGGATCGCTCGCGCCATGAGAGAGCGCCGAGCGTGTAAGTGCTTGCCCCAGACTACGTTACGGGCGCGAGTTGCGGCGCGGCGTGGTCTGTTAAAAGAAACGGCGGACATTAGCCGCCGCGACAAAGTGGCTCCCCGCTTCGAACGAGTTTCAAACGTTGGCTGAAGCTCTCGGCCCCTTCCGTCCGACCGCGGCCGCCAGTTCTCTGGTTAACAGCCACCACCGGCTCGCCATAACTCGTGAATGGACAATACGTTACGAACTGTCCTTGTCGCCGCCCGCGTAGCGGCGACCGCCCTACGGCTCTGAACCATGGTCACCCTCCGGGATGACCATGCCACCCGCCGCCAGTTAGCATACCGGCTCGCCCAACGCCACGGACGGGGGTATTCGGCAGTCACTCAGCGCGAATCTCGACCTCAACCAGCGAGACCCCGGCCTTGCTGCCCACCAGCGCGTGCAGCGACGTGGGGCCGTCGAAAGTGATCATGTGCCTGCACCGAAGGAAGTAGCCCGGCACGGGCACTTCGGCGCCGTCCACGACGAGGTACTGAGGTCCCGTCCACTTCTCCTTCCCCGTGCGGTAGGCCCTGGCCTGGTACGCGACGTGCTTGCTGTCGGGACTGAAAACAATGTCGCGTGCCAGAGTGTATTCCGGCCCCTCGACGCCGTCCACGACGGCAACCCACCCCGACTGCTCGTCGCGCTGGGCCGTGTAGGCCGTCCGTTTGCTGTCGGGACTGAAACAGAAATACGACCCGCAGATCGGCTGGTACACCCACTTGTACAGCCTGCCCTCGACGCCGTCGATGGCGATGCACGCCTTGCCGTCGCGTCTGACCTCGCGGGCCTTACGCTTGCCGTCGGGGCTCACGAAATGGCTTCCTGGAGGCTTGCGCTCCCGCACGAGATACCAGTTGTCGCCGGAGTTCTCCACACGGAAGGCGGGCTTGCCGCTGGAGGCGGGAATGGGCGTGCCCTTCTCTGCCGCCTTGTACTCCTTGCGCCCCTCGCCATCGACGACGGCGATCCGCTCCTCGCCGCGTTTCACCAGATAGGCGACGCGCCGGCTGTCCGGGCCGAAGACGGGTTTGCCTTCCAGGACTCCCTCGATCGCCTTCCCCTCCATGCCGTCGAGCACCGGCACCAGGTGCGCCTCGCCGCGCTTGACCACGTAGACCACATGCCGGTTATCGGGACTGGGCTCGGTGAAGCCCACCTTGTCCGGGAGGTACCCACGTATGAGGGGCGTCTCTTTTACGAGGAGCCTGATCGTGCCGCCACCGTCCTTCGGCAGTTCGAGCTCGCGGGCAACTCCGCTCACCGTCGTTGCTGCCGCGCCGTCCGTCGGGGGAGACTCGCCAAACGCTGGACTTGGACCGAGGATATCCCTCAACTCGACCGTCGCCTCTAGCGGCGCCCCGGCCCGCTTCAGGGACAGTTTGAGGCGCGTCCCCGCGAGTCCTTGCCAGAAGCGGCTCAAGGGCAGCACCCGCGGGTCGGTCCGCCACTGGGTCACGTCGAGGTCCCGGATGGCAAGGAGAACGTCGCCGCGGCGGACCCCCGCCTCATGGGCCGGGCTCCCGTCCAGGACGTGGGCGACGAGCTCCTCGCCCGCCGTTCCCCCCGGCACGAAGACGGCCCCAATACGGTTGTGCCCGTAGGGAGGCGCGGGACCGGGGATAGACCGGAAATAGGCTAGGCGGTTCTTGCCGTCGACGATCAGGTTCAGTCGCGCGAGCGCCGCCAAGCCCAGCATCGCCACGTGCTGCTCCATGTGACCCTCACACGGAGCGGCACTTGTGACGGGCACGTCCGCCAGCACCATCGGCCCGAAGGCCAAGCGGTCGGCCCACATTTCGGTGGCAACGAGGAGCCCGTCCGCAGGCGTCCAGTATGCCGCGAGGGTGGCGGGTTCCCTAGGATGTTTCGCCCGCCACCGCTGCCAGCGCGGGGCACCGAGGTGGACGCCGAAGCAGGAACCGGTATCGACGTAGACGACGCCCGGGTCGCCCGGTTCCGCAGGGAGGCGAAGCCCCAGTTGCCCGGAGCCGCTGTGCAAGCTGCACCTTTGCCACGTGGTTACTTCCGTCGGCACCGCAGCAGCAACGAAGAGTTTTCCGCGTCGGGCGTCGATGCGAAGGACGTTCTCCGCCACACTCGACCACGCCAGCACGCCGTCACACTCCGGATCCACGTACTCCGGTATGTCGATGACATGGAATCGGCCTCGGACCGTCCTGCCCGACAGGGAGCAGCGGCACTCCTCGGTCAGGCTGGCCGGCGCCTTCCCGGGCGAAGGCTGGGAACCGGGCGGGGGGTCCGTCACCTTCAGCCCCAGACGCCGCGCCGTACGGCGGAGCAGAACCGAGGACTCACAACACGTGTCGAACTCCATCCGGACAGGCTGATCGTTCACCAGCGCCGTGACGTAGATCCGGCTTTGGGGCCACGCTACCGCCCCCGGCAAACCCATAACGGCGCACGCGAGCAGGCATCGTACGATGACACGGCTTGGCCGCCCACCGCAGGCCCGCCCAAGCAAGGTAAGCAGTCGTCTCCGGCTCATGCCATGTTTCCGCCTTCGTCGCTCCCGGACATGGCCTTACTTCGGCATCAGCTTTGCCAACGCCGACGCCAGCGCCTTCAGGTTCGCCTTGTCCGTCGTGTAGACCACGGCCTTGCCCTGCCGGATGCCATTGACGATCCGGCCCATCCGGAGTAGCCCGAGGTGATGGCTGACCGTGGGCTGCTTCATGCCGAAGGCCTTGCACAATGCCGTGACGTTCTTTGGGCCCTTCGCGAGCTGCGACAGGATGCCAAGGCGCGTGGCGTCCGACAGAAGGTTGAACCCCCGGGCCCATTCGAGCAGGTCCGCTTTGCGGATGCTGATTCTCTTTGCCACGTCAGACTCCTTTCTTTGACAATTGAAGCTGACATTATCGTGGGGAAAATGGTTCGCAACAAGGCAAAACCATGTTGGCGCCGGTGCTTCTTCGCGCCGTCAACCGGCAGGCAAGCACGAAACCAGGCGAACGCGGGGCGAAGGCGGGAGGCCAGCCACGCCACGGTCTCCGTTTCGAAGAGGGTTACGCATGGGTCCCCGAACGAGACTCGAACCTGCACCCTTGGGGTTAACAGCCACCCACCCGGCAGCCGACAGAGGACACCCCATCACGGGCCGAGGCCCACGCGGACGGGTGGCACCGATGAGGAGCGAGAAATCAAGTGAGCATTTTCCCTGTTCCCTGCTTTCCGGCCGATTGTTAGAACTCTAACAAAATTCCTGCCCTCCCTCGATTTTGTTAGAACTCTAACAACTTTTCGGCCCCTGCGCGGCCGCGCGCGCCGGCTGCCATTTTGGCATGGTGACTTACGTCAATTTTGCCCCTTTCAAAACCCCTCAAAAACGGAACAAAACCGAACAAAAACCGACAAAAACGGACACCAAAACCGCAAAAACCGATCAAAAAACAGCGCGTTTTGCCTTACCTATCTTAACATTCGACCTCCAAATCGCCTCTCACGGCCCAGAAACGGGGTTCCGAGGCAAAAAAAACGCGCATTTGGGGGTTTCGGCGAGGTGAAATTTGACGTAAGTGTTATGGAGCAGACCGCATGTTCAACCCCACAGGGCGGCCTCGCCACCCCCCGATTTGCATCACAAGCGGCGCGGCCCGTGCGCAGGCAAAGATTTTCAACTTGTTGCCGCCCGATTGCCGAAGCACAATGCAGGGACAGAGGCACCCGCCCGTCGGCGGGACGCGAGGCATCTATGGCCGAACCAGCGCAGCGCGAATCCCACACCCGGCGCGCCCCGTCCCGCACCGGCGGCTACACGGCCCGGATTCTGGCGATCGTGGCGGTGAACCTGGTGCTGGTTCTGGCGGCGCTCATTCTGGCGTCGCTCGGCGACGGCAAGTTGCCCGACATCAACACGCAGACGCTGGCAGTGGGCGTGCTGCCGGTGTCGGCGGCGCTGGGGCTGATGCTGTCGTGCCGGCGGCTCGATCTCTCGCTGCCCGTGATCCTGGTGCTGGCGTTGGCGCTTCAGTCCAAGCGCTACATCGTCGTGGGTGCTCCCATACTGCCGACGGTCACCATCTGTGCCCTGGCGGGCGGCGTGGGACTCGCCAGCGCGCTGGTGACGTGGTACGGGCGCATCTCGAGCGCGCTGTGGACGGGCATCGTCGCGTTCGGCCTGTTCCTGCTCCTGAGCATTCTGAAAGGCGTGCGCCTTGGCGCCGGGCCGTGGCCGTGGCCGTGGGCGCTGATGCTCTCGGTAGGCGTTCTGGCCGGTGGAGCGGCGATTCTCGGCGTGACAGGGCTGGTGTCGCCGCCGTCGCTGCCGCCGATCATCCGGGCAGGGTCGCGCGGCATCGCCGGGCTGGCCGCTGCGTGGATCGTTGCCGGCGTGGGGGTCGCTCTGGGATCGCTGTCGGAGGCCGCCCGGATATCGGCGGGCGAACTTCAGAACTCCTATCCGCTGATGCTCTCGGCGGCGGCCCTCGGCGGGGCGTTCATCCTCCGCGGGCGTTGGGGCGCCCTGGCGGCAGTGCTTCTGACATGTCTCGGGCACCTGGCCTGGTCGTTCGCCTGGAACGCCTACCTCGGCAAGGGAATCGCGGAGATCCTGATCCCGGGCGCCGCGCCGCTCGTGGTGATTCCGCTGTACCTTGCCATCGACTGGCTCGTCCGGCGGCACACGAGCGAATCGTCGCCGACGGGGCTGCTGGCTTAAGTGCGCCGGGCAAGGCTGGCGGCTAACGCGCACTACTCACGCGCCGATCTGCTTCTCGTAGGTGACGACGTGGTCTGGCCGACCGTGGTTTCGAGGTGGAGCACGCGGTACCCCAGTTCGGCAGCGCGGGCCTGGAGCCGCTCGAGGATCGCCTGGCCGAAGCCGCAACACCGGGATGCCGTGTCAATACACCACGTCGGTCCGGGAGACGGCGGTCAGCACGACCCTCCATGCGCTCTGGTCGGGCTGTTTGCCCTCGGGGTCCGCGAGCCACGCATACATGACCCATTTCTGGTCGATCCAGAGCCACTCCTCGTACGGGCTGCCCTCCTCGAGGACCGACCACAGCCCTTCCTGCGGCCCCCAGCATTGCTGGACGTGGTCTTCGCGCGTCCTGTCGGGCAGGCCCATTACGTTGCGGACCTCGTCCCTCGTCCGGCCGACGAGTTCCTTCAGCCGGGCCTCCCGCCGCATCGACTCCCGCTGCTGGATCACCTCAGGCGACAACCCATCGCACGCCGACAGCAGGATCGGCGCAGCGCCAACAACCAGGGCAAACGCCATCAACCGCGCTGGAGTTCTCACCCTCATGCACCGATCTCCACAGCCGCCTTGACACCGGCCGGCTGACCTGCATTATGTTGGACGCAGGCAACACACAACGGGTTCCCAAGGAGCGCTACCACGAACGTACAAGATTGCGAACAGCACAATCAAGGGGCCGTCGACAGCCTGAACCAGCGCGGCGGGCGGATGCTCAGCCTCGTGGACCTTCTGGAGGCCGGGACGGTGAGCCTCGACATGGCGGCCGAGATGGCGCACGCGGTGGCCGGCGGCGGCAGTTTCCTGACGGCGGCCGGACCTGGAGGCGTCGGGAAGACGACTCTCATGGGGGCGCTGCTCGCGTTCCTTTTGCCGGGGACCGAGATCGTCACCATCGAGGGGCCTGAAACCCTCAACCACTTGCCCGCGCCTTCGCCCGATGCGCCGCAATGCCTCGTCGTGCACGAGATCGGCAGCGGCCACTGGTACGGGTACCTGTGGGGGCCGGCCGTCGGCCGCTACGTCGACGCCGCACGGGCGCCCGGACGCAGCCTCGCCTCGAACCTGCACGCTGAGACGTACGAGGAGGCGGTCGATCAACTGGCGGGCCTCGATGTCTCGGCCGAAGCGCTGGGCGCCATCGACCTCGTGGCCTTCATGGCAGCCCGCGGCGGCAAACGCCGCGTCACGACCGTCTGGCGTGCCGACGCCAGCGGCGGTCACGCGTGCGCGTGGCGATGGGCGCCGGGGAACGACCGGTTCGATCGTGTGGCCGCCGCGCCGCCCGCTGCAACGGAAGCAGAACTTGCCCGGTACCGGGGCTTCCTCAATCGCGCCCTGGCAGACCGCGTCTTTCGGATGGAGAGACTCCGCCAGCGTGCCGTGACGGAACTGTTCCAGGACCGGTAGCCGCTCAACCCTCAACGTGTCCGGTTAGTACCGGTTGTACCGATTGCCTTCCTGGTCCACGTGTGTGTCTTTAAGATCGGCGAAGAAGGCACCGGTGGTCTCATTGTACCACCATCCGCGGTCGGCATCGCCCGGAGGGAAAGTGTCGTCGGCAACAGCCGCGGCGCGGATGGTGCGGTCGCTGGTGATCGGATTGGGAGGCATCTGCTCAAGGTAAGGTCCGAAGCGGTATTCGCTCGTCCGGACGGCGGAAACCTGGCCGTCCGTGCGGGTGTACTTGGTCATCTGTTCGGCAAAACCGGCGGCGGCCGGGAACCCGTTGTGCTGGTTTCGATACATCTGGATCTGGGCGCGGATTTTCGAGAGGTTCTCCTTGAGGTTGGCCTCACGAGAGATGGCGGTTACACCCGTGAGGTTCGGGATCACAATCGCGGCAAGGACCCCCAGGATAATGACCACGATGAGGATTTCGACGAGCGTGAACGCCGATCCGGGCCGGTGCATGGTCCTCCCCAATGTCTCGACGCTCCCCGTTTCAGCCGACTGCGCGCAGCCTTTGGGGTTCAGATAACCCCTGTGTTTCCTCAACACGCCGAGAAAACGCCCAAAAAAAAGGCCCCGACCCGGCACGCGGGAATCTCCTTGGGCCGACTGCCATCTCCGTATAGGATTAACCTTTCAATCGGCAAAAAGGAGCAGGCGGATGGAGACATTCTGGAAGAACGCCGCCGGCGGATTCTCGGGGGCGCCCCAGCCCGACGCGGCCGCGCAAATCGCCCGCGCGCTCGGCCGGGCCACGGAAGCCGAGGTGTACGCCGATTCGGTGGCGGCCCAAGACGGTGTCGTGCTCGCGCTCGGGCGGCGGGGACTGGAGAAGTTTATCCTCCTTGCCTACCCCCAGGAACTACTTGGCGGTGTTCGAGTGTCATTCGTGTTCTCAGGCAAGCCTCGCCGAAAGACGCTTCCGTTCGGCAAGGTGCGGCTACTGGAATCCCCCGCAGACAGCGCCAATGCGGCCGCCCTGCGAAAGGCCCTGCCCTGGACGGCGCCGCAGCCGATAGGGGGGCGGCCGTCGATCGGCCTGGGCGACCGGCTGGGCCTGGCAACGCCGGGTCACGTCCGGGCGGTGGCCGGGACGGGATACGTCCCGATGCTGGCCCAGCAGTCGATCCGCGAGATGACCCGCACGGACCGCTCGCCCCAGGACGTGATGAACGACGCCACGTGGGGCGTCTTCCAGAAGGGTTTTCGGACAGGGTTCGGCGCCGATGCCGACCACCTGAAGAGCACCGACGACATCGACCGCTGCGCCGACGCCGGATTCACCTTCTATACCGTCGACCCCGGCGACCACGTCGCCGGCGAGGCCGACCAGGCGGATGCCGGGACGCTGGCCGAGGCGTTCGAGGCCCTGCCGTGGGGGGATCTCGAGACGACCGCCGGCGATGCGGTCGCGCGGTACGCCGGCAAAGACGTCGCTCTCCAGAGCGGCACCGTGCTCGCGCTTGACCTGACAACCGTCCACCGCGCCGCCGTCAAGTACGGCCGGGCGGTTGCCCACACGGCGGCGTTGTATCGACACCTGGTGGAGACGCCGCGCCAGGGACCGTTCGAACTCGAGGTCTCGGTCGATGAGACTGTGGCGCCGACCTCGATAGCCGAGCACTACTACGTGGCGGCGGAACTGGCGCGGCTGGGGGTGGAGTGGGTCAGCCTTGCCCCGCGGTTCGTCGGACGCTTCGAGAAGGGCGTGGATTACATCGGCGACCTGGCGGAACTGGAGCGGACGTTCGTGGACCACTTGGCCGTCGCCGGCGAGTTCGGCGACTATAAGATCAGCCTGCATTCCGGGAGCGACAAGTTCAGCGTCTATGAGATGGCGGCCAGACACGGCGGCCAGCGTGTACACGTCAAGACCGCCGGCACGAGTTACCTGGAGGCGCTGCGCGTGACGGCGGCGCGCGAGCCGGCGCTGTTCCGCGAGATCCTCGCGTTCGCCCGCCAGCGATACGAAGCCGACAAGGCAACGTATCACGTCTCGGCCGATCTGGCGAAGGTCCCCGCGCCGGATGACCTGGCCGACGACGCGCTGCCGCAGGTCCTCGATGCGTTCGACAGCCGCCAGGCGCTGCACGTGACGTACGGCTCAGTGCTGACGGCCGCCGGCGGCGAGCGGTTTCGCAACCGCCTGCTGACGGCCCTGAAGACGCACGAAGAGGCGTACGCCGAGGCGCTCGAGAAACACATCGGGCGGCACCTGGCGGCGTTTCTGGTTAGCGCATAACGCCGGCCGCCTGATGGGCAACGGGTGACGAAGGGAGACCATCGTGGCGAAACTGCTCGTGAAGTCGTGCATGCCGAAGTCCGGATACCGGCAGGTCGTGCCGGTGGCGAAGGCGCCGCTGGAGGTTCTCGGCTTCGGCCTGGCCAGCCTTGCGGCAGGCAAGCGATGGACGTTCGACACAAAGAACTGCGAATGGACGATCGTGGTCCTGGCCGGTTCAGTGCGCGCATTCGCGGGCGGCGACGAACTCACCCACGGGCCGCTGGGGTCGCGGGCGAACGTCTTCGGCGGCAAGGCGGCGGCCGTGTATCTCCCCCCCAAGTGCAAGGGACATATCAGGGCCGTGACGCCGGCGCAACTCGCCGTCTGCCAGGCGCTCTCGGAGACGGGCGCGGGGCCGACCGTCATCACGCCCGACCAGGTCCGCACGAAGACCGTCGGCGTCGGAAACTGGGAGCGGCAGGTGCACGACATCATCGACGGGCGGATTGCGGCCGGGCGGCTGCTCGTGGGCGAAACGTTCAACAAGACCGGGTGCTGGTCGTCCTACCCGCCGCACCGTCACGACGAGGACCGCCTTCCGCTGGAGGCGGACCTCGAGGAGGTCTATTTCTTCCAGGTGAACCCGCCCCAGGGGTTCGGCTTCCAGCGCGTCTACACCGACGACCGGAGCCTCGACGAATCGTACGCCGTCGAGCACGGCGACGTGGTCATTCTGCCGCGCGGCTACCATCCCGTGGCGGCCGCACCGGGGTACCAGGTCTATTACCTTTGGCTCATGGCCGGCACCGGCCGTGTGATGTGCCCGTTCGACGATCCGCAGCACGCGTGGATCAATGGGGCGGAGACGCTGGCTCGAGAGTTGAAGTCCGAGGTATAGCGGCCATCTACCGCGGCACGTGGTCGTCGCCGAGGGCTTCGCGGCGACGGCGTTCGATGTGCTCTTCGATCAGGTGCGGGGCCATCTTGCGCAGGCTGAGTTGCTTGCGGACGGCCGTCTGCCACTTCTCCTCGAACGACCACGAGTCCGGAAACCCGTTGAAGACGGCCTTCTCGCTGGTGTCCAGGGCGTTGTAGAGGCGCAGGCGCCGACGGACGGCGTGCTCGAACTCGGCCCGGGCGCGGTCGGCGGCGGCGCGTCCGGCGCCGGCCCGCGTGCGGCGTTCGGCCATGACCTGCGAGGCCCGTTGCTTGATCGTCTCGCGCGCGGCGGTATCGGCCGCCTCCTGTTCGCCCTGGGCCAGGAGGCTGTCGAACGTGGCGACCTCGGCCTTCGTCTCCCGGGTGAACTCCTCAATCGCCTGGGCGGCGGCAGCGGCCTTGCTGCGCAGGTCGTCGTCCATGACCTGGGCGGCCTTTTCCTTGAGCGTTTGGAACTGCTCACGGGCCCGGCACGCCTCGGTCTCGATATGGCCCTTCACCTCGCGGAGCGAGGGAAGAAACCGCGACCACTCCGACAGGTCGAGTTCCGGGACGCGGGCGGCCCGCTCCTTCGCCCACTCGCCGGCCTCGTCCCATTCCTCGGAGAAGAGACCAAATCCGTAGTGCAGCACAACCACCGCCGCGGCCACGAGAATCAGCCCAACGACCAGCAGACGAAGCAACCCCCTCACAGTCGTCCCCTTCCAGATCGACCCCCAAACGGCATCTGCGGTCTATCCCAGCTGCTCCCACGCAATCGGGATCTTCTTCAGGGCGTAGCCGATCTCGCGCCGGTAATCGCCGTAGCAGACCATCCAGTGGAAGCCGGGCATGCGCTCGGCGAGGAGGTCGTCATCCACCTCGTAGGCGATGTCGATCTGGCTGCGGCAAATGGGCAGGAACGGGGCGTCAATGATCTCGGCCTTCAGGCCGACCCACCGCTGGGCCTTGAAGTCCGGCAGGACGCAGGTGATGACCTGGCCCTTGTGCATCTCGACCTTTGGGGCGGCGCCGAAGTCCGACTCGAAGTGCGTCATGATGCGCGCCGGCTCCAGCGTTTTGCCGTCCATCTTCCGCGGCGCCGTGCAGTGCGCCAGCGTCGTGATGCCGTGGTGCGGGTACGTGGGGTCGTTCAGGAACGAGGGGTGGCCGGTGATGTTGGCCATGAGGACGCCCGCGGGAATGACCACGAAGTCCGACTCGCAGAACGCCAGGTACCCGTCGTCGTTCAGGGTCGAGAGCGTGAGGCACGCCACGGCGTCGGCGACCTTCATGATGGTGCCCATGCAAGCGTTGACGGTGATGGCCTTGGCGCCGGCCTTGGCCATCAGGCGGCGGAAGATGTCGTCGAGCAGGAAGCACCCCTCGACGTACTCCTTCTTGGTTTCAAGGCTGACGCCCTTGTCCTTGAGGTAGCCCTCGGTGCGGTCGCGGGCGCGCTGCATGGTCTTCGCGTCGGCGCGGGCCTCCTTAATGATCGGAGCCAGTTCCTTGTACGACACGGTCTGGAGGTCCATCTTCCACTTGGCGCGCGTCAGGTCGGGCGCGCCCGGGGTGGCCCACCCGGCCGGCCCGCCGATGCAAACGATGCCGGAGCCGAGGGTGTTCTTCAGCCCGCACAGGGCCCGCAGCCGCCACGCAATGTCGTCCTGCTTGTCAACGACCACGTCGGTGTAGTCCACGCCTTCCACCTTCAGCGCATCGGTGTGCTGGCGCAGGTACCGGGGCGAGATGATCTCGTACCACAGGTACAGGGGCCCCGACCTGTGGCGGACGAAGAAGATGACGTGCTTGCCGGTGTCTACGGCGGCCCTGAAGGTGCTCTGCGGTCCGCCGGCGGCGTAGATGACGACGGCGTCGGCCTGGGCGACGTCGCCGAGGGCCTGGAACTGGTTCGGGTTGCGGACGCCGGAGACGGGTAGGAACTCGACGGGAAAGTCGGCGTCAGCCTTGAGTTTCTCGAGTTCGCCCTGGATGCGTTTGACCTCGGCCTCAACATCCTGCTGGGTCTGGATGCCGCCCCACGGCCGCCAACTGGTCTTCGGCCGCCGCGAATACGTGGCGTAGGACAGGACGGGTTTGACGATGAGCGGCTTGCGGGGCGGAGCGGTCTCTGCGAGCGGCGTGCCCTCTCGCAAGGCCGAGCCGGCGCAGCCGGCCATCGCCACGGTGCTGAACGCAATCCCCGTCGCCTTGAGGAACCGGCGCCGGGAAACGCCGCCCGGGTCGCACCGTTCGCCCCCGCAGCAGCAGTGAAGGTGCTCGTGCTCAGCATCGGCACGGTCGTGACTGGACATGATCGGCCTCCTGATTCGCACTGGCTCGTGATCGTTGGTTCAGCGCGCCACAGCGTGACCCACCGCTGCCGCGGCGGGCTCGAAGGGCTTACGCATCAAGTTCGGGCACGTCGATCCAGCAGCGCCGGCGCCACGACTGCATGCCGAGTTCGGCCAGTTGAACGCCCTTGGCGCCTTCGAGCAGGCTCCAGCGGAACGGCTCGCCGGCGACGATGTGCCGCAGGAACAGTTCCCACTGCACTTTGAAGGCGTTGTCGTATTCGGCGTCGGTGTCAACCGCTTCCCAGGCTTCCCGGAAGTCGATCGGGTTCGGGATATCGGGGTTCCAGACGGGCCGCGGGGTGCCGGCGAGCGACTGAACGCGGCAGTCACGCAGGCCCGCGACGGCCGAGCCGTCCGTGCCGTCCACCTGAAGGACCAGCAGATCGTCGCGGCGGACACGGACGCACCAGGAGGAGTTGAGTTGCCCGATGATGCCGCCTTCCAGTTCGAACGCGGCGTAGGCCGAATCGTCGGCCGTAGCGTCGTAGGGCTTCCCCTGCTCGTCCCATCGCCTGGGAACGTGCGTGGCGGCGATGCACGAGACGGCCTTGACGCTTCCGAAGAGGTTATCGAGCACGTACCGCCAGTGGCAGAACATATCGAAGATGATGCTGCCGCCGTCCTCCTTGCGGTAGTTCCACGACGGCCGCTGGGCCGGCCGATTCGGATCCTCGCCGCTGAAGACCCAGTAGCCGAACTCGCCGCGCACCGAGAGGATCCGGCCGAAGAAACCGTCATCGACCAGTTTCTTCAACTTGATGAGCCCCGGCAGCCAGAGTTTGTCCTGGACGACGCCGTGTTTGACGCCGGCGTCGCGGGCCAGCGTGTAGAGTTCGTAGGCGTCGCGGGCGCTCAGGGCGGTGGGCTTTTCGCAGTAGACGTGTTTGCCGGCGGCGATGGCCTTCCGGACGGTCGCCGGCCTGAGCGACGTCGAGAGGGCGTCGAAATAGACGGTAAGCGTGTCGTCGGCGAGAACCTCGTCGAGGTCCGTAGTCCATTTCAGCGGACCGTACTGCTCGTCGAGGGCCTTCAGTTTCGTGGGGTTGCGGCCGACGAGGACGGGCTCGGGCACGATCGTCTCGCCGTCGGCCGTCGTCACGCCGCCGGAGTCGCGGATAGCCAGGATCGAGCGGACGAGGTGTTGGTTGGTGCCCATGCGTCCGGTGACGCCGTTCATGATGATGCCGACGTGGTGGGTGGTTTTCGCCATCGTCCTACCTTCACCTGCGGCTGAGGCTCGGCGCCGGGTCATGGTGACCCGACGCTTCGGCGTCGGGCTCGGGGCGGTTCAATCCTCTGGTTTGTCGGTGCATTGGGGCCGGGCGCCATCGGGCAGGGGCGGCACGTCCTCGCCCGCCCTCGGCAGCGTGCCGGCAAGTTCCTGCCGCCAGTGGTCCACCTCGCCCGCCGGACCGTAGCAGTAGATGAACGTGGCGGGCGCCTCGCCGATGTTCGTGATCTGGTGGAACGTGCCGGGCGGAATGTAAACCGCCTGGCCGCCGGTCACCGTTTGCCGCTCCCGGCCCAGGCACATCTCGCACGTGCCGCTGATGACGAAGTACACCTCCTCGCTCTCCTGATTGTGCCACGGCACCTGTCCGCCGTCGGGGTCGAGGGTAACGTAGCCCATGCAGAAGTGTTCGCACTGGACGGGGGCAGGGCCGCCCACGAGGTTCTGCGTCCGTCGACGGGCGGGGTAGCGGCGGCCTTCTATCGCTGCAAGGTCGGAGATGATCATCGTCGTCCTTTCGCGCAAGAGGGACGCCAGGACCTTGGGGCCAGTATATCGCGGGCGCCGTCGG
>CAZIJC010000055.1:0-25367 GCA_964539385.1 uncultured Anaerolineales bacterium
GCTTGGCGCCCGACATGGCGGGCGTCTCGGGTGCTGTTGCGGCGGCCGGCAGGCGTCCGGGGAGCAGCAGCGAGGCCGCGCCCGCTCCCATGGCCCTCAGAAAATCGCGTCTCGAGGTGGTGACCGTTTTCATGGCGTCATTCTCCTGCTACGTGTCCCATCGGATGAGTACGTTTTCGATCCTGTTTCCGGCCCCGGTCGCGCGGGACCGCCTGCGGTGTTAAGCGCCCCCGGCGTTGTTCGGCGTATTGACCTTTGGCAACCAGGCGGCCAGTGCTTTCCTGACGGTGTCGTATTTCGGGTCGGCGGCCAGGTTGTCCCATTCGCCGGTGTCATTCCGGTGGTCGTAGAGTTCCTCGTCGCCGTTTTCGTAGCGGATGTACCGGTATCGCTCGGAACGGACGGTGTGGTTGTTCCGTCCGTGTGTGGTAACGGCCGGCGCTTGGCGCGGCGCGTCGGGATCGCGCAGTTGGGCGAGGAGGCTGACCCCTTCCAACTTGGGATTGGGCGCGAGGCCCGCCAACTCGACGAGCGTGGGATAGATGTCCAGGAGGCTGGCGGGACGCGAACAGCGGGCGCCCGGCCGGGTCAGGCCCGGCACGACGAAGATGAGCGGCACGCGGGTCGATTCCTCCCAGAGGGTGAACTTCTCCCACGTCTCCTTGTCGCCCAGGTGGAATCCGTGGTCGGTCCACAGCACGACGATCGTGTTGCCGGCGCAGGCGCCGGCGTCGAAAGCGTCCAGGAGCCGGCCGAGTTGCCAATCCGTGAACGATATCGACGCCAGGTAACCCTGGACCGCCTTTTTCCACTCGCCGCTCTGGACGACCCACTTGTGCCACCTGCGGCGGACGGCGCCGCTCTTCTGTGCGGCGGGCGGGAGTTTCTCCAGCCAGCCTTCCTTTACGTAGGGCAGTTTGATTTTGTCCAGGGGATACAGGTCGAAGAACCGTTTCGGCACGTACCAGGGGATGTGCGGGCGGAAGATGCCCACCGCCTGGAAGAAGGGCTTCTCGTGCGGCTTGTTCAACTCGCCGATGGCCCAGTCCACGACCTTGTGGTCGGGCATCGTCTCGATGGGCCGGCCGATGGGTCCCCAATCAAAGAAACTCGGGGCGCCTCGCTTCTCGGACGTGCCCTTGGCGAGAGGTAGTTTTGCGGGCGGCAGGACGCGATGCGGCATCTGCCGCTTCATCGAAGGGAAGTACGCGTCCCAGCACTTCGGGTCGTTGAACCCGTCGGTCTCGCCGTCGTGCCATTCCAGGGCATGGAAGATCTTGCCGCCACCCACCGCCGTGTAGCCGTGGGCACGGAAATGCTCCGGCAGCGTGGGAACCGAACTGAGCACCGGGTTCACGCGCCAGTCGTGGTTGTTGTAGTACACGCCGGAGGTGGACGGCCGGACGCCCGTCATCAGGCTCGTCCGCGACGGGTTGCAGGCGGGAGCGGCACAGTGCGCGTTGGTGAACAGTATGCCGCGCGCGGCCAGGCGGTCGAGGTTGGGCGCGTGTACCCCCTGTCGGCCGGCGAGGTAACTGACACCCCAGTCGTTCATGTCGTCGACGGCGATGAACAGGACGTTGGGCTTCGCGCGGGCCGCCTCGGTCGCACGTGCCAGGCATCCCGCCGCGAGGCTTGCTGCGCCAAAGCCCATCGCCCGGAGGAACCTGCGGCGGCTGATGGTCGAAGCAGTCATGGATTCCACCTCTCACGGTCTCAAGCCGGCCGGCAGCGCTGGCGGCAGCACCAGCGACGCGGCGCCGAGACCGCCTGCTTTGAGAAAGGCGCGGCGTCGCACGAGCGGACTCCCGTCGGAACCTGGACTGCGGTGAGAACCAGCACATGCACCGCAGCATCATGGCAGCGGTCCGGCCGCAGTTCAAGGCCATTTTCACCGGTGCGAGCCGGCAGCGGCCGCTTCCTTACGGGGGCGGTTCAGATTGCTTCGGCGTTTTGCCCTTATCGTTTGACAGGCCCGGAGGCCGGGCGTACAATCAGCCTCGGGGATTGCAAAGGATGGGGTCTGCGCAAAGGACGCGGATAGGAGGGGTTGTAGCGTGCCCACGCTTCGCCGGCCATACGGCCCGCAGGGCCGGCGGGGCGGGGGAGGGGCATAGGCGGCAGTGAGATGCGAATCCTGATGTTGGGATGGGAGTTCCCTCCCTTCATAAGCGGTGGTTTGGGGACTGCCTGCTACGGCCTGACCAAAGCGCTCAGCGACCTGGGTACGGAGATTCTGTTTGTGCTTCCGCGCGGCGGGGCCGACCGGCGGGTGGACCGCGTCCACGTCCTCTCGGCTGCCGACGACCGCGGCCAGCCGGTCTACTGGACCGTCCGGGGCCTGGAACACGTCCGCCTGATCCCGGTCGCCGCGGCGCTGAGCCCGTACCAGACCGAGGCGGGGTACCTGGAGCAGCCACGGGGCGAGACGTACGCCGGACGGGTGAGCGCCGCGGAGGCCGTCTCGCCGGCCCCGGACCTCCATCGGCCGACCAGCCTCGGCATCACGTCCGGGCCGAGCCTGTACGCGGGCGACCTCTTTGGCGAAGTCAACCGGTACGCACGACTGGTGGCGGAGGTGGCGCGGCGGCACGAGTTCGACGTCATCCACGCCCACGACTGGATGACGTATCCGGCGGGCCTGAGCGTGGCGGCCCTGAGCGGCAAACCGCTCGTCGTGCACGTTCACTCCACGGAGTTCGACCGGAGCGGCCTGCACGTGAACCAGCGCGTCTACGACGTGGAGCGAGCCGGGCTGCACGGGGCACGAAGCGTTATCTGCGTCAGCCGCCTGACGCGCGGCATCGTGACCGGCCGCTACGGCATCCCCAAGTCGAAGTGCCGCGTCATCTACAACGCCATCACCGTCAACGGCGAACCGGTGCCGACGAACGTCCATCGCATTGAGACCAGCGACAAGATCGTCCTGTTCCTTGGCCGCATCACGATGCAGAAGGGTCCCGAGTACTTTCTGGCGGCGGCGAAGAAGGTTCTGGAGGTCATGGACAACGTGAAGTTCGTCATGGCCGGCTCCGGCGACATGATCCGGCGGATGATCGAACTGGCTGCCGCCATGGGCGTCGGCCACCGCGTGACGTTTACGGGGTTCCTCCGTGGCGACGACCTGGACCGCGTCTTCAAGATGGCCGACCTGTACGTGATGCCGAGCGTGAGCGAGCCGTTCGGCCTGGCGCCGCTTGAGGCGCTCCAGCACGACGTGCCGGTGCTGATCTCGAAACAGAGCGGCGTGAGCGAGATCCTGACGCACGCCCTGAAGGTTGATTTCTGGGATATCCATGAGATGGCGAACAAGATCGTGGCGGTGCTGCGGCACCCGCCGCTCCAGAAAACGCTGCGCGAACACGGGGCGTTCGAGGTCCGCAAGTTCGCCTGGACCGACGCCGGGCAGGCGTGTATGGAAGTCTATCGGGAGGCGGCGGAAGGCAGGAAGTAGTTCAAGGTTCAAAGTTCAAGGTTCAAAGTGAACGACCGCCGGAGGCGCGCGTTGGAGTTTTGGATCTTGTGTGGTGGGTGGGGGCGTGGGGAAGATCGAGCGATTTGAGGACCTCGAGGTCTGGCAGAAAGCGAGGGAGTTGGTGGCGCTGGCGTACCGCATTACGGCCAAGCCGGCTTTTGGCCAGGACTGGTCGTTGCGAAACCAGTTGCGCAGTGCGGCTGTTTCGGCCATGGCCAATATCGCCGAGGGGTTCGAGCACGGGGGGAACAAGGAGTTTCTCCAGTTCCTTGCCATCTCTAAAGGATCCTCCGGTGAGGTCCGCTCTCACTGCTGCGTGGCGCTGGATCAAGGGTACATTGACACGGCGGAACACCGCCTGGTGTACGACAAGACCCTGGAAGTTGGTCGCATGCTCTCGGGGTTGATGAAGCACTTGCGGCGATCGCCATTGCGCGGGAGCAAGTACACGTGAGGCCGTAGCATCGCTGCCGTCCGTGGTTTCAGGTCCTTGCCGTCGCCTCTTGGTTTTGAACCTTGAACTTTGAACCTTGAACTCGGAACCTTGAACCCTTAACGCTGAACTTCCGTGAAGGCTGTTGTATGGCAAGCGTCTGTTTCTACTTCCAGGTCCACCAGCCGTTTCGGCTGCGTCGGTACAGCGTGTTCGACTCCGACACGAAGTACTTCGACGACTACAAGAACGCCGAACTCTGCCGCAAGGTCGCCTCTCGCTGCTACCTGCCGACCAACCAGCTGATGCTTGACCTTGTGCGCCGGTACGGCAAGGACTTCGCCCTCTCCTACTCCATCACGGGTGTGGCGCTGGAGCAGTTCGAGCGGTGGGCGCCGGAGGTGGTCGATTCGTTCCGGGCGCTCGTGGATACCGGGCAGGTGGAACTTCTGGCCGAGACCTTCTACCACAGTTTGGCCTTTCTGTACAGCCGCGAGGAGTTCCGCGAGCAGGTGATGGCCCACTCGGCCCGAATGGCCGACGTGTTCGGCGTTCGCCCCAAGGTGTTCCGAAACACCGAACTCATCTATAATAATGATTTAGCGCATTTCGTCGAGGGGCTCGGCTTTACGGGCATCACGGCCGAGGGGGCCGACCACGTGCTCGGCTACCGATCGCCGACCTTCGTGTACCGGCCCGTCGGCACCGACCGCATCAGGCTGCTCCTTAAGAACTATCGCCTCTCGGACGACATCGCGTTCCGTTTCTCCGACCGGTCCTGGCCCGAGTGGCCGCTGCGCGCCGAGACGTTCGCCCGGTGGGTGGACCAGGTCAACGGCAACGGGTACGTCGTGAACCTGTTCATGGACTACGAGACGTTCGGCGAGCACCAGTGGGCCGACTCGGGCATCTTCGACTTCATGTACCACCTGCCCGAGTACGTGCTGAAGGACGGCAAGAACAACTTCATGACGCTCTCGGCCGCCGCTGCCGCCTACGAGCCTGCGGCCGAACTCGACATCCCCCACATGGTCTCCTGGGCCGACGTGGAAAGGGACCTGTCGGCCTGGCTCGGCAATGCCATGCAGTCCAACGCCCTGCACGAACTGTACCGCATGGAAGGCGAGGTCAAGGCGGCGGGCAACGTCGAACTGCTCGACGACTGGCGGCGGCTCCAGACCTCCGACCACTTCTACTACATGTGCACCAAGTGGTTCGCCGACGGCGACGTCCACAAGTACTTCAACCCGTACGAGTCGCCCTACGATTCCTACATCAACTTCATGAACGTCCTCGACAACCTGCGCTCGCGCCTGAAGGGGTAGGGAAGCCTTCCCAACAGATGTGCCACGCCCGGTCCCATTCGGCAGGCTCAGGGCAGGCCGCCCTCGCGAACATCCAGGAGGCCGTTGCCGGCTACCTGGAAAGCCTCCGCAAACACGGCGACCCGATTCCCCCGCCCATTACCGAAGAGGTCATCGAGGTCGAACCGTGAGTAGGCTGCCCGTGATCTCCGGCCGCGACGCTACTTGAACGACACCGTCCGGCCGTTCGTGTAGGTGACCTCTTCGGCGGCGAACTTGAACTTCATCTGCTTCGACGAGGTGTTCAGCAGCCCGAGGATCATGCCGCCCACTTCCATCCACACACCCTCTTTGACCGCGGTTCCGCCCCGCTTGATCGGGTCGTCGATTTCGGTCGGCAGACCGGCCAGGTAGCCCCCGGACGGGTCGTACAGCCGGATCTGGCCCTTGGCCGACTTGATCTCGAGCCCCGTCCGGTTCGTGAGGGTGAACGAGAGGCGCGAGCCCATCGCCTGGACTTGTTGCCCGCCGTACATCACGGTGAGGATCGCCAGCGCCTGCGGCTTCGTCGCTGGCTCGGCCTTGGTGTTGGGCCTGGGCGGCGGCGGGGTCGGGGCGTCGCGAGGGGGCGGTACAATCACAGGTCCGGAAGGCGTCGCCGGCGTGGCAGGCGCCGTTGCAGCAGGCGTGTTCGCGGGCGGCGTGTTCGCGGGCGGCGTCACGGGTGCCGGAGGTGTTGGCGGCGGCGTGGGCGCGGAAGGCGTCGGCGCCGTCGGCTGCGTAGCGGGCGGTGTGACCGTAGAGGGCGTTGGCGTCGTCGGCTGTGCGGGCGGCGTGACCGCCGCAGGCGCCGGCGTGGTCGGCTGCCCGGCCGGAGGCGTGACGGCCGGCGCGGGCGGTAGATCCCCGTCTCCGCTGCCGCCGGCGAACAGAAGGCACACGATGACGATCAACGCCACGAGCAAGGCGCCTGCCAGGCCTGCTATCATGGCGAGCAGCAGCGGCCTGGCTCGCAGGGTTGCCATCAGGTCGGACTTCGCTCCGGCCGGCTCGGCTGCGGGCGGGATCTCCTCTGCCACCGGTATCGCGGCGGCTGCAGCCGGCTCAAGGGTCACCGGCGTCGAGTC
Organism: uncultured Anaerolineales bacterium; assembly: GCA_964539385.1. Lineage (GTDB taxonomy): Bacteria > Planctomycetota > Phycisphaerae > FEN-1346 > FEN-1346 > JAUVZF01. Next base: position 6,340 of record CAZIJC010000055.1, read on the forward strand.
GGCCGCGGGTGCGACCGCGGTCGCTTTTGCCGCGTCGCCCGTGGTGGTTGCCGGTTCAGCCTCCGTCCCGGCCGCAGCGCCCTGCGAAGCCAGAAGGCCCCGGACGTTCTGAATCCGGTACCACGTCTTCATGTCCTTCGACAGCAGGTAGTGGGGCTTGAGTTGCCCGGACGTGGCGAGGCCCTTGAGTTGCTGCCGGGTAAAGGGGCCCTGGGCGGGGCCCGCCGGCTTCGTTTTGACGTAGACGCTCATCAGGATCCCCCACCTGGCCCGATCCGGCGCCGTCGTGGGCCATCGGCACCCTCATTATGTCGGGAGCACGGGGGCGTTGCAAGGCTTGATTTGCTGCAAATGTTGCTCCAGCCGTCGGGGCCGGCAGAGCAAAAAGGGTCCAGGATCCTTTTCCCTGAAGGGCCCGGAGGGTGCTACGCAGAAAAGGCTCCTGGACCCTTTTTGCCTGACGGCGCGACACCTGCCATAGTCCGTGGCCACCCCCCCCGCGCGGCTGGGCGGATTTGCGTGGCCGCGACGGACCTGGGCGCGGTAAACTTCACCACACAGGTTGGCATCGGAGGGAAGTGGTCGGATGCGAACGGTGAGCCTGAGAACGGTGTTACTTGCGGCGGCGGTCGCCGCGATTGGGGCGGCAGGTTGTGGAAAGCCGCGCGCCACCATCCAATACGCGACCGGCGGCCCCGACGAACAGGTCCGCTACGATTCGGCCACGTTCCAACTGGCCCGCCAGCGGAAGGTCCAGATTATCCTCTTTCGCCGCATGGCCGCACCCATCGGAGAGGCCGACCCTGATTTCGAGTACCTCTTCTTTCAACTGCCCGAGCGCGCCCAGTACGGGTGGCTGCGCGACGATGGCGTGCCGGCGTACCGTTGGGTGCGGCAGGGGGGGCAGGACCGCGTGTGGCTCGGCACCGCCGGGCAGGTGCGGCTTCGCATGAGAGACTCGAAGCAGCGCATTGGCTTCGATTTCCGCGCGACGATGGAGCCGGTGGCCGGAACGCCCGGAGGGGCATACGTCCTGGCCGGCAATCCCAATGTCGTCGAAGACCCGGTCAAGACACAGAGCCTCATCAACCGTTACGGTGAGTGGTTGGCATCGATCGTCAACCCCAAGCCGACCGACGACGAGAAGAAGTAGGCCGTGTGCCATTTACGCGAGGGCACGCCCGATGGACCGTTTCGACTATCGAGAGGGCCGGCTGTATTGCGAGGACCTCGCCGCGGCCGACCTGGCCCGGCGTTTCGGAACGCCGCTCTACCTGTACAGCGCCGGGACGCTTCGGCAGCATTACCGCAAACTCGCCTCGGCGTTCTCGACCGTCGAACCGCTCATCTGCTATTCCGTCAAGGTCTGCTCGAACATCCATATTCTGCGGCTCCTGAAGGAGGAGGGGGGCGGCTTCGACATCGTTTCGGGCGGGGAACTGCATCGGGTGCTTGAGGCGGGCGGCGACCCTACCCGGTGCTGCTACGCCGGCGTCGCCAAGACCGACGACGAGATTCGCTTTGCCCTCGATACCGGCATCCTCCTCTTGAACGTCGAGAGCGAGGCCGAACTGGAGAACCTCGCACGCCTGGCCCGCGAGACGGGGCGGCCGGCACGGGCGGCGCTTCGCGTCAACCCCGACGTGGACCCCAAGACGCACCGCTACATCACCACCGGCAAGAAGGAGACCAAGTTCGGCGTGGACCTCGAACGGGCCGAGCGGGTCTTCGGCGACTTCGCGGCCTCAAGCGGCAGCGAGCACGTGGCCCTGACGGGCGTGCAGGCGCACCTCGGGTCGCAGATTACGACGGTCGAGCCGTACGTTCAGGCCCTGGAGAAGATCGTGGCGTTGATTGACCGCCTCCGCGCGGCCGGCCACGAGATCACGACCCTCGACTTCGGCGGCGGGTTCGGCGCCGATTACGAAAGCGGCGAGGCGCTCGAGGCCCGGGCCTTTGCCGTCGCTATCGTCCCGATCCTCGAAGGCCGCCGCCTCAGGATCATCATGGAGCCGGGTCGCTTCATCGCCGGCAACGCCGGCATCCTCATCACGCAGGTCCAGTACGTCAAGGCGGGCGGCGACCGCACGTTCCTCTTGTGTGACAGCGGCATGCACCATCTTATCCGGCCGGCTCTGTACGGATCGTACCATCACATCTGGCCACTGGAGCCCGGCGAGGACTTCGTGCCCGAGCAGCGGACCCGCGATGAGGTATTGCCCGGTACCGAGGCGGTGGACGTGGCCGGCCCGATCTGCGAGTCGGCCGATTTCTTCGCCAAGGATCGCCACCTGCCTCCGACGGCGCGCGGCGACTACCTGGCCGTCTTCTCCGCCGGGGCGTACGGGATGTCGATGGCGTCGGAGTACAACTCGTTTCCGCGTCCGGCCGAGGTGCTCGTCGATGGGTCCCGGGCCCGTCTCATCCGCCGCCGCGGCACCTACGACGACCTCGTCGCGCCGGAAAAAGACGTGTAGGGTTTTTCGAGCCCCGGCCGGGGGGTCGGGGTTATTCTCGGCGGTGCGGGGGTACGCCTACTTCCCCGGCGGCAGGACGATCTCGACCTGCTCGGGACCGTGGCGGCCGAGGTGGACGTCCAGGACGGTCCTGCGACCGTCGCACTGGGCCGTGACCCGATGCGTCCCGAAGAATGCGCGGACCTTCACCTTGCCTTGGGCGTCGGTGCGGCCGGCGGCGTCGGTCCGCCACAGGTGGTTGATGAGCCGGTCGAGCACCTTGTAGGCGGGCTTCGGCGACAGGTCGGCCCGCAGCAGGCCCGCCGGGGCGTTCTGCCACGCGAACCGGTCCGACAGGTCCCACCACGTGATGCTCGTCACCTTCGGATGGGCAAACGCGGCGGTGTAGAAATGGCGGACGGCTTCGGCCTGCTCGGCTTCCGTCTCGGGCCTTCCGAGAATGGTGACCGCCGAGACGTGGATCGGCTGCCCCACCGCGCTGCATCGGTTCAGCGTCTGTCGGACGCGGCTCAGCGGCCAGACGCCGTCGTGCTGGTGGGCCGTGATGCCGATGCCGTCGAGCCGCACGCCCGCGGCGCGGACCCCTTTGGCGATCTGGACGAGCGTTTGGGGATCGTCGCCGCTGATGAGCAGCCGGCCGCGAGGTTCGGCTTCGGCCGCCCAGCGAAGCGCCTGGGCCGTCTCGATCTCGCCCCGTCCGACGCGCATGCGCTCGGCCGGCGCATGGACCACGTCCCACCACGCGACCGTCTCGCGGTACCGTTCCACGGTCTGCCGTACGTGGTCCCTGACCGCTCCCGGCGCCTCATCGTCGGTCAACTCGGCGGCCCACCGCGGAACGGCTTGCTGCCACAGCAGCGGATGGGCCTTGACGGCGATGCCGTGCTCGCGGCACCAGGCCACGGCCGCGTCGAGCCGCTGGGTGTCCGGTCGGCCGCGGCGTTTCTCGATCACCGACCAGTACAGCGGGACGGTCGCCAGGTTGAACAGCATCCGGAAGCGGTTCTCGTAGCGGGCGTTCTTCTTCGCGTCGTCCCACTGCCGGAAGGCGAACAGGTTGCAGCCGAAACTGAAGTCGTGCCGCTGCTGGACGATCTCGACGTCGGTCCCTGCCACCGGGTTGCCTTCCGGGTCGAGCACGCGCAGGACGACGTCGCGCTGGCGCCAGTTTCGGATGTCGTTCTCGAGGCGGGCGTTGCGGATGCGTTCGCCTTCGATTTGGGTTGCCAGGCGCCGGCTGCGAGAGACCAGTTCGGCGACCTCGAGCGTGGCAGCGGCCAGTTCGCGGTGCGAGAGCGGCCCTCGGCCGGCCGTCTCCCACACCTCGTGTCGGCGGACGAGGGAACGGGCCACTCGGTCGGTCTCCTGGGCGAGGACTTCCGAGAAGCCGCGCGCCGCCTCAACCGCCATGTGCTGCGCCGCGCGCACCGCCTCGGCGTCCAGGTCCTCGGCGACGGCCTCTCGCCAGAGCGTTGCCATGGCCCGGAAGAAGGTGCGGCCGAGGTTGCGTGCTCCCTCGTACTCGGCGAAGGCGAGGTAGCCTTCGGGCGTCTCGGCCAAGCGCGGGAGCGCGGCCTCAAGATCGGCCGTTAGGCGAGCGACTTCATCGGCCAGAAACCCGACCGCCTCGGCTCGCTCGCCCACCGTAACGGGCTCCGTCAGGCGGTACTGGGCCTCCAGGGCGCGCGGGCACGCGGCCTGATGCCGGACATCGACCGGCTGGTCTTTCGCGTCCGCCACGCGAACGCTCGCCGCCCACTCGCCGCCGTAATCGACGACACGCACCAGCATCCGGTGCCAGCCGCGCGCAAGGTGCACGCGGACCTTGTCCTCGTCGGCGCGCCACGGCCGCTTGACATCGTTGCGGTGAACGGTGCGGCCGTCGACGTCCACGTGGACGGCGTCGTCGCTGCCGATCCGCAGGAGGTACGTCGCGTCGGTGGGAATCTCGAAGAAGGCGTGGAGCAAAGCCGTGCCGGATGGCGGCTCCGGATAGAGCGCCCGCAGGTCGATGCGTCCCTGCGGCCCCGCCTGGACGGGCAGCCACACAGCGCCGGTGGCAAAGAGGCCGGGGTATCCGGCGAAGCCCGCCGGCAGTTCCGGCGCATCGAGCCGCGTGCCCTGGATCGGGCCGCAGACGGCCCAGTCGCTTAGGAACCCGCCCGTCCCGCGTGCCGCGCACGGCCCCGCCGCAGCCGACAGCAGCGCAGCCGCCAGCGCCAACCGGAGCGGAAACCCGTCGAGGACGCGACGCATAGGCATTCCTTCGAGTGCGTCGAGGCGTGACGTTAAACCCAAGAAGCGGGGGGAAGTCGCGGTTGAAGATGGGCCGGTGACACGGTGGCGCAGGGCTCTACAACAGTTTTTCGAGCCGCGCTTTCATGGCGGCCAGTGCGCGAGCGCGGTGGCTGAGGCGGTTCTTCATTTCGGGCGGAATCTGGGCCATCGTCCGGCCGAGTTCGGGAAGATAGAAATGCGGATCATAACCGAAACCGTTTGAGCCGGCGGGTGAGTCGGTGATGCAGCCCTCGCAGGCGCCTTCGGTCACCGCGAGGACACGGTCGGGCGTCGCCAGGGCTATGACGCATCGGTAGCGGGCCGTCCAGGTCTCTTTGGGATGTCCGGCCAGGGCCCGCAGGAGGGTCTCGTTGTTCAGCCGGTCGTTGCCCTCCTGGCCGCCCCATCGGCTGGACCGGATGCCCGGGCGGCCGCCGAGGGCGTCCACCTGGAGGCCCGAGTCGTCTGCCAGAGCCCACTCGCCGGTGGCCCGGGCGTAAGCGCCGGCCTTGGTCCGCGCGTTGGCCTCAAAGGTCTCGCCCGTTTCGGCCACGGGCGGCACGGCGGCGAAGTCGTCGAGCGACTTCAGAGCGACGTGCAGGGGTCCGAGGATAGCAGCAATCTCCTCGAACTTCTTGCGGTTTCGCGTGGCGATGACGAGCGTGCGAGGCATGGTAAGCCCTGTTGGCGGCTGCGGGAGGATGCCTAAAACGCTTTGAGCGACCCGACGACCAGGCAGTCGAGCGCCTCGAATCCCTTGGCCGGTCGAGGATCGCGAAGGATGTCTTCGGGCTTCAGGCCTGCCGCGTCGAGCATCTGGTGTGTGCCTTTCTGGCTGAACAGGCGGATCTTGCCGGCGCCGGCGGTCTGGAGGGCGGCCTTGAGGGCCTCCAGTGCCGTGGCGTCCAGGTCGTCCTTGGCGGAGGCCGGGTCGGCTGCCAGAACGCCGACCACGCCGACACGAACCACCTTGTCCCGCGGGAGGGCGGCCATCAGTTGCTTGACGAGGGCGCCAACAAGCGTCGGCAGTTGGCCCTTTCCCTGCGCGACGCCCGAGGTCTGGCTACGGCCCTCGGCCAGGCCCGTCTTGGTGTCCACGAACGATATCGTGACCCGGTAGAGCGACTTGGGCGGGCCCATGACGTGGCTGGGGGGCGTTTCGCGTCCGGGGATTCTGCCGAGGTAAGTGGGCAGATGCGCCTCGGGCAGGGTCTGCTCGCCCTCAAGGCGAAGATAACGGAACTTATCCATAAGCCCCTTGACGCCGGCATCGATGATCTTGGGTTTCTCGCCCGGACGCCCCACTTTGCCGGGGTCGTCGAATACCTCCGGGCCAAACGCTCCGATCGATACCGTGCTCAGGCGTGGGCCATGGTACACGTACGCCTCGTATCCTCGCGACCTCAGGCTGCCGGCGTACCGCTGGGCGCTGGCCATGCGGCCGGGGGCCTCCCAACTGGCAACAATGAGCGTGTAGAAACCGTCGGCCTTCTCGATCGGCCAGGGGTTCTTCGGCAAGGGTTCGGGCACCGGCACCAGCATCACCCCCATGAAGGGGTACTGGCCCCGGGTGTCGGGGATGACGCGGACACGCTTGAGCATCCGGTCGGCGTCGGGGTCCTTCCACGAGTTGTATCGGCCGACGCAGACGCTGGCGTACTCGGCGCCCTCGACGGTGAAGACGTCGGGCAGGCCCTGCGAGGCGAGTTCCTTGAGGAGGCGTTGGGCGCTGGCGGCGGCCTCGGGGCCTTCGTATTCGACCAAGAGGATAGTGAGTTTGCGCTGCTCGCCGCTCGGCCTGCATCCGGCCGTCAGGACGGCCAGGGCGGCGAGGGTCAGGGCCTGTGCCGCAACGTGTCGTGAGCGGCGGAGAGGGCTGTTCATGTGGCTCCTCCCTTTGGCAGCCGCGGCCGAACGCGCCGCGCCCGCCGCAGCGAATCTTCGACAAGCACGGCGGCGTAACGCCTCTATTTTACCGCGCGGGCCTGCTTGCTGGCCAGCCTTTCGCACCCGCTTTGCGCGAGGCGAAGCAGCCGCGACAGGGCCGAGCGGCGAAACGTCGCTTCCTCGCCCGACACCTGAACCTCGATGAGGCGACCGTCGGGAGTCATGACAACGTTCATGTCCACGTCGGCATCGCGGTCTTCGCGGTAATCGAGGTCCAGGATGGCCCGTCCGCCGACGATGCCGCAACTGACGGCCACCACCTGTTCGGCGACGGGATCCGGGCCGTCCGGCAGGCGACCGTCCTTGCGTGCCGCGGCGATGGCGCGGACCAGGGCGACCCAGCCGCCGGTGATGGCCGCCGTCCGCGTGCCGCCGTCGGCCTCCAGAACGTCGCAATCGACGATGACGGTGTTGACGCCGAGCGCTTCGAGGTCCATTGCGGTGCGGAGCGCGCGACCGATGAGGCGGCTGATCTCGGTCGCGCGCGAATTGACCCGGCCGGGCCCCGGCCGACGGTTACGGGTGCCCGTGGACGCCGGCAGCATCCCGTACTCGCCGGTGACCCATCCCTTGCCGGTGTTTCTGAGCCACGGGGGGACCTTCGCTTCAACGGTCGCCGTGCAGAGGACGCGTGTGCGGCCGATCTCGATGAGGGCCGACCCGTGTGCCGTGCGGATGAAGTCTGGCGTGATCTTGACGGGCCGGAGCCGGTCGGCGGGGCGTTTGGCGGTTTGCTTCATCGCGTCACCTCGCTGCGTTAGGGCGCTTGCGCGTTCGAGCCGGGAGCGGAAGCTCCCGGTCACGTTCATCGGCCGTGGTCCGTGCCACGGCAGAGGAGCGTCCCCCGCCGCTTCCGCGGCGGGCTCGGCGCTAGTTGCCCTGCGCCTGCCATTCGCTCATGGCGTCGCGCAGGATGGCGAGCCCCTCGTCGAGTTGTTCGCGCGTGATGTTAAGCGGCGGCATGATCCGCAGCACGGTCTCGTGCGTGCAGTTGATGTGGAGACCCTTGTCGAGGCACTTGGCCGCCAGGTCCGCCCCGTTCTGCGCGAGGTCCGCGCCGATCATGAGGCCGACGCCGCGCACCTCGGCAATGAGCGGTGTCTCCTGCTTCAGTTCCAGCAGTTGCCGGCGCAGGTACGTCCCCATCTGGTTGGCGTTCTCCAGGAGGTTCTCATCGCGGATGATCTCGAAGACGGCGCACCCGGCGGCGGCGGCAAGCGGGTTGCCGCCGAACGTGGCGGCGTGCGTTCCGGGGACGAGGCTGGCGGCCACCTCTTCCCTTGCGCACATGGCGCCGATGGCCGTACCCCCGGCGAGTTGCTTGGCCATCGTCATGATGTCGGGGACCACGTCAACGGTCTGGTACCCCCACCACGTGCCGCAGCGTCCGACGCCGGTCTGGACCTCGTCGAAGATCAGCATCATGCCGCGCTGGTCGCACAGGTCGCGGAGGGCCTTAAGCCATTCGGCGCGAGCGAGGTTGATACCGCCCTCGCCCTGGATCGGCTCGACGAGGATGGCGCAGGTTTCCTCGTCGACGAGTTTCTCGACCGCCTCCATGTCGTTCAGCGGAGCGTACACGAAGCCCGGCACCAGCGGCTGGAAGCCATGGTGATACTTCGGTTGGGCCGTTGCCGTGATGGAGGCGAAGGTGCGGCCGTGGAAACCGTTCTCGAAGGTGATGATCTTGTACTTGCCCGGGGGCGTATGGATGCGTGCCAGTTTGATGGCGGCCTCGTTCGCCTCGGTCCCGGAGTTGCAGAAGAACGACTTGCCGCCGAAACCCGTCTCGGCGATCCACTGGGCGAGGCGGCCCTGCGGTTCGGTGTACCACGTGTTCGGCATGTAAATCAGCCGGCCGGCCTGCTCGCGGATGGCCTCGACCAGACGCGGGTGACAGTGGCCCACGCCCGTGACGGCCCAGCCGCTGAAAAGGTCCAGGTAGCGCCGTCCGTCGGCGTCCCAAAGGTACGGCCCCTCGCCTCGGACCGCCACGATGGGCAGCCGCGTGTAGTTGCCGATGACGTACCGGTTGAAGCGGTCGATGGTTTCCTGGGTTCTCGAAACGGGCTGCGGTTCGTCGGTCATGCGAAACTCCTTGAACGCGGCGGGCAAGCCCGCCGGCTAACGTGTCGTGTCGAGCCGGGAGACCCGTCGCGAGGGCGCTTGCTATGTCTGTTCGGCGACGACCTGGCGGCACCTGGCGCAGAGGTCTTCGGGTTCGGCCTCACCGACGCTCGCCCGATAGTTCCAGCACCGCTCGCAGCGTGCGTACTCCTGGACGAGCAGCGTGGCCGAGTGCAGCCGCTTGCCGTCGTCGGCGCTGCCCATCGCCCTCTCGCCTTCGAGTGTCTCGGCCTCCTCGGGCGCCACGAGCAGGAGTTCACTCACCAGGAGCAGGTCGGCGAGCGTCTCGGCGCCCACGTCGCGGAGGCGCTGGAGTTCCGAGGCGTCGGCCACGGCCAGCGCCACCCGGGCCTCGGTGTGCTTGTCGAACTTGCCGGCGCGGCGGAAGGCCTCGAGCATCGCGTACGCGTCGCGCCGAACGTCCTGGAGCCATTCCCACTTGGCCAGCAGGTCTTCGTCGAGGACCTTGGCATCGACCTGCGGCCAGGCGGCCAGGTGGACGCTCTCTTCGCGCTTGCCCTCGGCGGGGGCAGGCAGATGCGACCACGCCTCCTCCGCCGTGTGCACCAGCACCGGCGCCACCAGCCGCACCAGCACCTCGGCCACCTGGACCATGGCCGTCTGGGCGCTGCGGCGGCGAGGCGAGCCGGTCGCGTCGCAGTACAGGACGTCTTTCTGCACGTCCAGGTAGAAGGCGCTCAGGTCGTTCACGCAGAACAGGTGGACCAACTGGTAGACGCGGTGGAACTGGAACGCCTCCATCTCGGCGGTCACGTCGGCCGCCAGCCGCTGCAGCCGCGCGAGCAGCCACCGGTCGATCTCCTCCAGGTCGCCGGGCTTGACGGCGTCCGTGCCGGCGCCAAAGTCCGCCAGGTTCCCCACCAGGAAGCGGACCGTGTTGCGGATCTTGCGGTAGGCGTCCTGGAGGCTCGAGATCAGGGTGTCGGAGGCCCGGATGTCGCCGCCGTAATCGACGCTCGACGTCCACAGGCGCACCACGTCCGCACCCAGCCGCTTCACCTCGTCCAGCACGCTGACGGTGTTGCCGAGGCTCTTGGACATCTTGCGGCCTTCCTCGTCCACGACGAACCCGTGGGTGATGCACGTGCGGAACGGCGGCTGGTCGCGCGCCACCACGCCCATGATAAGGCTCGACTGGAACCACCCGCGGTGCTGGTCGGAGCCTTCGAGGTACAGTTCGACCGGCACCTCGAACCCCTCGACCTCGCAGGCGCTGGCCCAGGAGACGCCCGAATCGAGCCAGACGTCGAAGACGTCGGTCTCCATGCGCCAGTCCGCGGCGTCGCAATTGGGGCACGCCGGCGCCTTGCCGAAGACGTCCTCGACCGTGGCCTCGTACCAGGCGCCGGAGCCATGCTGGCCGTAGAAGCGGCCGGCGGCCCGCATCATGTCGCCCGTCAGGAGCGCCTGGCCGCACGCCTTGCAGTAGAGGGCTGGGATCGGCACGTCCCAGACCTTCTGGCGGCTGATGCACCAGTCGGGCCGCGTCTCGATCATCGCCCGGATACGCGACTCCGTCCATGGCGGCAGCCAGTGGACGCCGCCCACCGCCTCCAGCGCACGGTGCCGCAGGCTCTTGCCCTCGTCGGCCTTGTCGAGCGCGACGAACCACTGCTTGGTGGCCCGGAAGATGACCGGCTCGCGGCACCGCCAGCAGTGCGGGTACCGGTGGCCCGTCATGCCCGAGGCGACCAGGTGCCCGCTCTCGGCGAGGTGCTTCAGGATGATATCGTTGGCTTCCCAGACGGTCTTGCCCTGGATCCAGTCCGGGACGCTCTCGTCCATTCGGCCCTGGGCCGTGACGGGGCTGTAGGTCGGGATGCCGAACCTCAGGCCCATGAGGTTGTCCTCGCGGCCGTGGCCGGGGGCCGAGTGCACCAGGCCCGTGCCCTCTTCGAGTGTGACCATCGTCGCGTCGGCGCACACGCAGCGCGCCTCGGCGCCCGGAGGCGGGCCCATGAAGGGGTGCTCGTAGGTCAGGCCCTCCAGGTCGGCGCCGCTCAGCGTAACGAGCGTCTCGACGTTCTCCAGGCCGGCAGCGTGCGCCACGGAGTTCACCAGATCCTCGGCTACGATAGCCAGACGCTCCTTGCCGTCCTTCGCGAAGCGGACGGCGGCGTACTGGTAGTTGGGATGGACGGCCACGGCCATGTTTGCGGGCAGCGTCCACGGCGTGGTGGTCCAGATCATGAGATGGACGTGCCGGCCTTCTGCCTTGTCAGCAAGGAAGAGTTGCTGCAGAATCTGCTTTGCTTTGCCGTCTAAAGGCTGTTGGTCAGGGGGTCTCAGCGCGAACAGGACGTAGATACTCGGCCCCTCGTCGTCGGCGTACTCCAGTTCGGCCTCGGCCAGGGCGGTCTCGCAGTGCATGCACCAGTGGATGGCCCGAAGTTCCCGATGGATGAGCCCTTGGTCCGCCAGGTGGGCGAGCGTCTCCATCTCGCGCTGCTCGTACGCGGGCGCCAGCGTCAGGTACGGCTGGTCCCACCGTCCGAGGACGCCGAGCATCTGGAACTGCTCGCTCTGCTTGCCGATGAACTTGCGGGCGTAGGCTTCGCAGCGCTTTCGGATCTCGACGGCTCTCATCGCTCCAGCCTTCGGGCCGAGTTCACGCCGCACCGCGTGCTCGATCGGATGGCCGTGACAGTCGTAGCCCGGCACGAACGGGGCATCATAACCCTGCATCGTCTTGTATTTGACGATGATGTCTTTGAGGATTTTGTTGACGGCCGTTCCGATATGGATGTCGCCGTTGGCGTACGGCGGCCCGTCGTGGAGGATGTACCGGCCCTTGGGATGGGCGGCGGCGCGGATCATCCCATACAGGTCGATCTTGGCCCAGCGCCGGCGGGTTTCGGGCTCGCGCTGGACGAGATTGGCCTTCATCGGGAAGGCCGTCTTCGGCAGGTTGAGCGTGCTCTTGTACACGTTAGCCATGGTATACCTCATGCATCGTTCGAGCCGCCTCTTCGAGCCGCCTCTTCGAGCCGGGAGCGGAAGCTCCCGGTGGCCTCGTCGCGCGATGGAATATGCCACGGCCGAATGATACCCCCGGCCGCTTCCGCACGCGGCTCGAACTGCGTCGAAAAAGCAACGCCCTGGCGGCGCGTCGGAACGGAGCGTACCAGGGCAACCGGGTTGAAGCGGTAATCCTATCGGCGCTTCGGGGCATCTGTCAACGACTTTATTCACGGGCGAGAGCGGGGTGCAGGCCTTGCTCTCGTGTGCCGGTACGAGCCGGTTGCGGCTCGCGCTACTCGCCGCCGAGGACGCCTTCTCCCATGTACGACGCCAGCGCCTCCGGCAGGCGGACCGTGCCGTCGGCTTGCTGACCGGTCTCGAAAATCGCCGCCAGGAGGCGCGGCAGGGCGACGGCGGCGCCGCCGACCGTGTGGACCAGGCGCGGCCGGCCGCGGTCGTCGCGGTACCGTGTCCCGGTCCGTCGGGCCTGGTAGTCCGTAAAACCGGAGATGGCAGCCACCTCGAGCCACCGGCCCGTGCCCGGCGCCCAGATCTCCAGGTCCACGGTCTTGGCGGCGGCGTGACTCAGCCCCGGCGCCGTGCGAAGCGTGCGGCGGTGCGGGAGTTCGAGCCGCTGGAGGATGGTTTCGGCCGACCGGACCGCGTGGGCAAGTTCGCTTTCGCTCTGGTCGGGCCGGCAGAAGGCGTAGACCTCGACGGTCGGAAACTCGTGAAGCCGAAGCAGGCCGCCCTTGCCGTGCCCGTGGCTGCCGACCGTGCGGCGAAAGGCCGGCCCCGCAGCCACGAAACGCTCCGGCAAACGGTCGCCGGGAAGCGTCTTCCCCGCGTACAGGTTCGCCAGGTGTGGTTCGGCGCGCGGCACCAGAAATACGTCGTGACTAGCCCCGACCGTGAGCGAGGGGGCCGTGCGACTAGCCCCGACCGTGAGCGAGGGGGCCGTGCTGTGGTTGGCGTGGTGGTCCTCGACGCGGTACATCTTCTCTTCGAGCAGCGGCAGATGGGCTGAACCGATAAGGGCCGGGCGCGTGGCAACCGACGGCGTGAGAACTTCCTCGTAACCGCCTTCGCACGCGTGCACGTCGAGCATGAATCGCATGAGGCCCCGCACCAGCCGCGCGCCCCGGCCGCGCCACACCAGAAAGCCGCGGCCGGCCGAACCGGCCGTTTGCGCGAGACCGAGCATCTCGATGATGTCGCGGTGCGGCAGCGGCGGGAAGTCTTTCGGCCACGGCGGGGACGCCGCCTGAGGGGGGTGACCCGCCGCTTCCGCGGCGGGCTCGACGGCGGGCTCGATGGCGGGGTCGACGGCGGGCACGTCGGTCGCGGGAAGGTTCGGCAGGGCGAGCAGCGCCTCTTCGCACCGGGCCTTCAGGTCGGCCATCTCGGTTTCGAGGGCGTGAAGTTCCCGAGCGACCTGGCGGCCTGCCTGCACCAAGTCGGGCGCGGCGAAGGTGTCGGCATCCGAATCGGGCCGGGTCCGCAGGCGGGCCTTGCGTCGGGCGACTTCGTCGCTGATCCGGCGGCGGCGGACGCGGAGGGCCTCGCGGACCTCGGCCCGCGCGGTCCAGCGGCCGTCGAGTTCCGTCACGGCATCAACCGCTTCGGGCGCGACGCCGCGGCGCGCCAGCGCCGCCTTGACGCGCGCGGGCTCGGCGCGGATTAACGCGAGGTCGAGCATCGTGTCGGTCAGTCGCCGGCTTCGCCGGCGCCGCCCACGGCCCCCGCCGCCTGCCTCAGCAGTTCAGCCGTGGCAACTTGGTTCTTGGCCAGCCGGTGCAGGCTCCATCCCAGGGCAAGCCCGACCACCCCCACCAGCACGTAGAGCCAGGTGACCAGGCTGCCGATGCTGCTCAGGTTCTTCAACACTTCCGCCGCCTGTTCCTCGGTCATCGCCATCTCCTCCTCGCCGGTGCACGTTGGCTACCTTGATGTAAGTCTCGCGCGCTCGGCGTCGCGGGTCAACCGAAACCTTGGTGGCGGCTGACGCGCTTCGCGCAGCGGGCCCCGTGCCGGACGCTGGGTGCCATGCTTTCGCTCGCGAAAGCATGCGTCCCCGCTCCCTCACGGTCGCGGCTCGGAACAGACGGGTGGCACGGTCATCCCTGGCAGCGTGCCCCGTGCCGGACGCCGGCGTGTACGAGGCAACTTCAGCCGCGCCACTACGGTGCTTGCGGCGACGGGCGGTTTTCACTATGGTGGCCCGCGGCATGGGACAGGTGCTTCGAATCGGAACCCGCGGCTCCCCGCTCGCAAGGTGGCAGGCCGACTGGGTGGCATCGCAGGTGCGCGAGATCCATCCGGGGCTCCAGGTGCAGGTCCGGGAGTTCCGCACCACGGGCGACCGCGACCGGGCGACGCCGCTGGCAGGCCTGCCCGGCGCCGGGTTCTTCGTCAAGGAACTGGAGCGGGCCCTCCTCGGCGGCGAGATCGACCTGGCGGTCCATTCGATGAAGGACGTCCCGACCCAGGTGCCCGACGGCCTGGACGTCGGTGCGGCGGTGCCCCCGCGCGCCGACGTGCGGGACTGTCTCGTGACGCCGGCCGGCCTTGCGCCGGCGGACCTGCCGCAGGGGGCCCTCGTCGGGTCGGGCAGCCCGAGGCGGCGAGCGATGTTGCTTGCGGCCCGGCCGGACCTGGAGTTCGTGGACCTTCGCGGCAACGTCGAGACGCGGCTGGCGAAACTCGAGTCGGGCGTCTGCGACGCGACCGTGCTGGCGCGCGCGGGCCTTGAGCGGCTTGGGCTTCTGGACGGGCGGATGGTTTCGGTGCCGACCGATGTTCTGATGCCGGCGGCCGGGCAGGGCGGGCTCGGCCTGGAGTTTCGGTCGGCCGACGCGTGGGTCCGAGCGGCCGTGGCGCCGCTCGACGATCCGCCGTCCAGACTGGCGGTCGCAGCGGAGCGGGCGCTGGTCCGCCGGTTGGGCGCCGGCTGCCGCACGCCGCTTGGCGTCCTGGGGCGGGCCGGCGACGCGGACCGGCTGACCCTGGAGGTGTGGCTGCTCGCGCCGGACGGGCGGGACTCGATTCGCCGCAGCGCCGGCGGGGCGGCGGCCGACGCCGCGGCCGTCGGGACGAATCTCGCCGAGAGTCTCCTGGCAGACGGTGCGGCGCGGCTGGTGGTGTGCGGCGGCGGAGAAACGCATGCCTGACTGGCCGGACATGATCGCGCTGCTGCTGACGGGCCTCGTGGGCGGGATGCTCGGCGGCCTGCTCGGCATCGGGGGCAGCGTCCTGTTTATCCCGATGATGACGGAAGTCCTGGGCGCGGACATGCATACGGCCATCGCGGCGGCGATGGTCATCAACGTCTGCGTGGGGCTGTCATCGACGCTCGGACACAAGGGCACCGGCCGCATTATGCCGCACATCGTCATGGTCCTGGTGCCGACGAGCATGGTGGCGGCCGTCGTCGGCGTTGAGGTAGGTGGCCGCTTCACGGGTGAGATGGAAGTCTGGCTGAGGCGGGTGTTTGGAGCGTTCATCGTTTACATCATCGGGTTCACGATCTATAGGCTGTTTCGGCCGCTCTCGGCAGACGACTCGGCGCCGGGAAACGTGGTCGGAAAGCATCCGAGCCGCGTCATTATTGCCCTGGTCGGCGGATTGAAGGGGTTCGCTTCGGGCCTGCTGGGTATCGGCGGGGGGTCGGTGGCTGTGACGGCGCTGCAAATGTTTGGTCGTCTGCGGCTGAGGGCGGCGATCGCAAACTCGGCAGCATCCCTTTTTTTCTCTTGCCTGGTGGCGGCCATCGTCAAGCATCTGTCTGCGACGGGGGGCATGGACCTGAAGCGGGCCTGGGTGTACGTGGGGTTTATGGCGCCGACGGCGGTCATCGGCGCCTACGCCGGGTCGCGGTGGGCGCATCGGGTGGGGCGTGTGTGGATCCGCCTGGTTTTCGTCCTGTTTCTTGGCTGGGTGGCGTACCGGATGCTGCTGGAGGCCTGATGCCGCGCGGTTCGCTGCCGAGGAGTCCGAAATAGGAAAGTCCGCCCGCGCCGATTTCCGATAACATTATCGCACGGCGCCCGTCGGCGCCGCCGCGGGGCACCCGAAGCCGTCCCGAACAGCAAGGATAATCCATGAGTACTCTCATCCATGTTACGCACGAGGCGGTTCAGAAGGTTGGCGGTATCGGGGCGGTCCTTCAGGGGCTCTTCACGGCCACAGCCTACAACGCGAACATCGGCCGGTCCATCCTCGTCGGGCCGGGCGACGCCGGCACGGCCGAACTGCTTGCCCGGACGGGCGAGATCCTCTACTCGAGTTTCGACGGCGCCGATGCCGGCGGATGGGCCGAGAAGTTCAAGCCCGTCCGGCAGCGGTGGGGCGCGGGCGTCGTCTACGGCCGCCGCACCTTCAAAGACAGGACCACCGGCGTCGAGAGCCACCCGGAGGTCCTCCTGATCGACGTCGGCCAGGCGAACCTCGACCGCCTCGGCGAGTGCAAAGAGATACTGTACGAGCGGTTCGGCATCCGCAGCGACCTGTACCGCACGTGGGAGTACGAGCAGTACGTGAGGTTGGCGGCGCCGGGCCTTGCGGCGCTTGAGGCGATCGAGGCGGCGAAGGATCAGCCGGCCGTCATCCTGGCCCACGAGTTCATGGGGATGCCGCTGGCGTTGGCGGCGGTCGCCGAGGGCAGCGGCGTGTACCGGACGGCGTTTTACGCCCACGAGGTGGCCACGATGCGCCGCATCGTCGAGGGTCATCCCGGTCACGACACGATGTTCTACAACGTGCTGGCGCGCGCGATGGAGAAGGGCAAGTTCGTCGAGGACGTGTTCGGGATTCAGGCCCCGTTCTTCAAGCACGCGTTGGTGTCGGCCTCGCGGTTCTGCGACGCCGTTCTGTGTGTCGGCGACCGGGTTCTGTCGGAGATGAAGTTCCTGGCGGCCGACTTCGCCGAGAAGCGGCTGGCGCTGGTCTACAACGGCGTGCCGGCGTACGAGGTGGCGGCCGACGACGTGGCCCAGTCGAAGGACCGCCTCCAGCGCTACACCGAGGCGATCCTGGAATACCGGCCCGATTTTATCTTCTCGCACGTCACGCGGATGGCTCTCTCGAAGGGCGTGTGGCGCGACCTGAAGGTCCTGTGGCACCTGGAAAAGAGGTTTCGCCAGACCGGCCAGACGGGCGTGTTCTTCCTGCTGTCGAGCGAACTGGGCGCGCCGCGAAAGGGGCACGAGATCCTCGACATGGAGACGCGCTACTCCTGGCCGGTCGGCCACCGCGAGGGGTACCCCGACCTGTCGGGCGGCGAGGCCGACTTCTACGTCCACATGCAGAAGTTCAACGCCTGCGCCCGGCAGATCAAGGTCATCCTGGTGAACCAGTTCGGCTGGAGTCGACCGTCGTGCGGCGCGAAGATGCCGGCCGACATGGACTTCCTCGACATCCGCAAGGGCACCGACATCGAGTTCGGCCAGTCGATTTACGAGCCCTTCGGCATCGCTCAACTCGAGCCGCTCTCGTTCGGCGGCCTGTGCGTCATCACGAACGTGTGCGGCTGCGCGGGGTTCGTCGAGAAGGTGACCGGCGGCCGCGAGGTGCCGAACGTCCTGGTCGCCGACTACACCGGCCTGCCGGACCACGGGGTCACGCTCGACCAGGTCCTTTCGATCGGACCCCGCGAGCGCGGCGCGGCCGAGGAAAAGGAGGCCGAACGTGTCGCGGGCGAGGTCCTGAAGCGCCTCCCGACCGACGAGAAGGCCCACGAATCGCTCATCGCCGGCGGCTACGAACTCGCCAGCCGCATGTCGTGGGACGTCGTCGTCCGCGACTATCTCCTCCCGGTCATCAACGATTTGGCATGAGCCGCGCGGGCCGGCCGGGTGGCATGGCCACGCTTGCGTGGCCATGAGCCTGACGCCCCCGATAGCACACATGGCCACGCGAGCGTGGCCATACCACCCCGCAGTTAGCCGCCGCGCTTGCGCGGCGCGAAGCCGTCGAAAGGAGCCCGATGCCCCCTGCGATTACCAGCCTCGATGAGATCGTCGCGACCCTGTCGCCCGAGGACCGCGCGCGATTCGACCGGATGTACGATTTCAACCGGAGCACCGCCCGCGTTCTGCCGCCCGAGACGATGGAGGACTGGATCACGGGCCAGTTCAAGTACCTTTCCGAGGAGCCCCAAGGCACGCCCGAATGGCGAGCCCAAGTGCTGGACAGGGTGGGTCACCAGCCTATCGTCCACATCTTGAACCGCGTGACGTGCCAGGCCACGCTCTTCAACGCGGTCCGCGCCCTGAAGCCGGTCGAGGCGAAAGACGCCACGGAGATCGAGGAGGAGATCGAGAAGACGCGCGGCGGGCCGTTCTGTCGGCCGCTGCAACTGACGCCCGAGAACACCTTCGGCCGCATCGGCGGGGCGAAGACCTGCGCCAACGTGGCGGCGTACGACGGCTGGCACGGGTTGGTGATCTTCGAGGAACATTCGCCCCTTGAGTTCCGCGAGGACGCCTATCGGCCCGAGCAGGTGGCCGACATGCTGGCCGTGGCCCGAGAGTGGGCTGCGACCGTCCACGCCGAGGACACCGAAGCGCGGTTCTTCTTTCTCATGTGGAACTGCATGTGGAAGGCTGCCGCCAGCATCATCCACGGCCACGCCCAGATGGTCGTCGGCCGCAAGTTCCATTACGGCAAGGTGGAGCGTCTGCGGCGTGATGCGGCGGCGTACCGGGCCGAACACGGGGCGGATTACTTCAAGGACTTCGTGGCGGTGCACGAGGCGCTCGGCCTGGCCGACCGCCGGCAGGGGGAGGCCGTCACGACGCTCGCCCACCTGACGCCCATCAAGGAACGGGAACTGGTGATCGTGGCCGACGACGGGCTCGACTCGGCCGGCCTGCCGCAGGCTCTCTGGCGGGCCTTGAAGGTCTACGCCCACCTGGGCGTCGAGTCGTTCAACCTGGCCGTCTACGCGCCGCCGCTCGGCGACCCGGACCCCGCGTGGGCCGGCTTCCCCGTGCAGGTGTACCTGGTGGACCGCGGCGACCCGGCGACGAAATCCGCCGACATCGGCGGGATGGAACTGTACACGTCGAGCGTCGTGTCGAGCGACCCGTTCGCGGTGGCGGAGGAGATGAAACGGTAGGGGACGTAGGGACGAGTTCCTTGGAGGCCGTGAGGCCCGGCCTTATGGTCTTGGGTACTCCGTGCTTAAATGCCCAACCTATGTGTCCTGCCATTGCACTG
>CAZIJC010000056.1:0-2887 GCA_964539385.1 uncultured Anaerolineales bacterium
AGCGGCCGGAAGGGGGCGCTTGCCGCGCGGCGGTGTGCCTGGCCGCGGCGAAAAAAGCACGGCCGGACAAGCCTGCCCTGAGCCTGCCGAATGGGACCGGCCGTGGCACGCGACGCCGGGCACGAAAAAAGCACGGCCGCGGCAACGCTTGCGCGGCCGTGTGCTTGCTCGGCGCGGACCGAATCACGACCATGTCCCGGCGCGCCGGGACGTGGGCGTGCCACCGGGCGGGCAAGCAGGCGCCGGCGGAGTTGGGGTGGTTGTGACTGTCAGGCGCGGCGGGTCCCGGGCCGGCCGCGCATCGTTTTTCTGCGGAACCGCCGCCCCACGCGCACGTCTAACAGCGCGGGGAATGTCTGCCTGCAGGAGGAGACGCGCCATGGTCGCCGGTTCGAAACGCTTCGTGGCGGTAGCGCTGGCTCTGGTGATGCTCGTCGGGTGCGGGCCGAATCCGGACGCACCGCGCGCTCAAGGGCTTGCGAGCGCCGATACCGCCGGACCGCGCGCCCTGCTGGCCGACTGGCACGCGTCGCTGGTCGCCGGCGACAAGGGGGCGTACCTGGCGTGTTTTGTCGGGTCGGAGGATGAACTGGTCCTGGCGCTGGCGCTGATGGAGGTGGTGCAGGCCAGTTATGCCTTCCACGACGCGGTCATGGCGGCGTACGGGCCGGAGGCGTGGAAAGCCTTCCAGGCGTCGAAAGGCGCGCGGGTGGACCTGTTCCCCCGCGATGCGAACTGGACGGGGACCATCACGGTCGTGCGGATGGAGCGTGCCGCCTTCGGGTACCTTCGGACAGGCCGCGTGCCGCTTCACATGAGTTGGGAGGCCGGTGGGTGGCGGCTGCATGCGTCGGGTCTGGTGCCGCCGGGCTTTGAGGCGAAGCGCGCCGCCGATTACCTCTTTCGCTGGGCCGCCACACTTCGGGAAGTTGCCCCGAAGATCGGCGAGAAGCGCGTCAAGGCCGACCGCGCATCGAGGGAGGTGACCGAGGATTTCAACCGCCGCATCGCCCCCGCCGAGCAACCTCAAGCCGCCGAGGCGGTCAAGTTCTTCATGATGCACTGAGGGGCCTCGCCGCTCCGGGGCGTTGTGGCAAGTTGTTATAGCGAGCGCAGGCGGTTGTAGCGCCGGGCTTTATGCCCGGCGGCCGTTGGCGGCGCCGGCCAGGATGCGCCGGGGATAAACCCCGGCGCTACAACCACCACAGAGGCCAAGCCGCAGGAAATCGTCCCACGCCGGAAATTGTTGCCACACCCCTTCCGCGGGGGACACAAAGAAAAAAATGGCCGCCGGGGCGGCGGCCACGTATAATGCTCCGCTGCTTCGGACCTTCGGGTCCGAAAAGGAGGCGGGGCGGGTCGTGCGACCCGCCCCGCGGCTGAATCCCCTACTTGAACTCAACCTGTACGAGGTGAGCCGAGCAGGAGATGCAAGGGTCGTAGGCACGGACGAGCATCTCGAGCAGGTGGGTGATCTCCTCCTCACGTTTACCCTCTTCCATCAGTTGCGGGATGTAGGCCCGGAAGTCGGCCTCGATGTTCGCCAGGTTCTGGTTCGTCGGGATGACGAGGTTGGCG
The DNA here is from genome assembly GCA_964539385.1 of uncultured Anaerolineales bacterium. GTDB lineage: Bacteria > Planctomycetota > Phycisphaerae > FEN-1346 > FEN-1346 > JAUVZF01. The sequence goes on from CAZIJC010000056.1 coordinate 1,579, forward strand.
CCGGTCACGATGCCGTCCTCGTCGTACTCGTACTCGTGGACGAGCGTTCCGCGCGGCACTTCGACGATGCCGACGCCCGTGCCGGCGCATCCCGCGGGCCACTCGAGCGGCGGTTTTTCGTCCTCGATGCCCGCCTCGATAAGCGAATCCAGCAGGCGCAGGATGTCGTAGTAGCAGTGGACCGTCTCGACGATCTGGGCCGTGTTGTTGTGGAACGGGTTAAAGCACGGTGCGGCCAGGCCGAGGCGTTCGGCGGCGTCCTTCGCCTCGGCGTTCAGTTGCGTGTGGTTGTTGTTGAAACGCGCGAGGGCCCCGACCATGAGGCTCTCGCGGCGGTTCTTGACGTGCTTGGCACTGGAGTGCCGGACAATCTCCTCATGGATGATGTCGCGGTAGGCGCGGGTGTCGGCCTCGTCGCCGTCGCTGGTGATGAGGCGGCCGTCGAAGAAGGCGTACTCGCCGGGATCGGTGATCGATTCGTACTCGGTCTCGCGCTCCAGCGCCGGGGCCTCGAGCGTCGCAAACAGGTCCACCGTATCCTGCACGTCCTTGTCGAAACTTGCGATGTGCTCCCGCAGTTCCTTGAGCGTCCGGACGCTCGGCAGTTTCATGTATCCGCCGGGCACCATGCCGATGGGATGCGTGTGACGGCCGACGAGGACGCGGCAGATGTGGTGGGAGAGTTTCTTCAGGCGCATCGCCCGCAGCACCACGTCGGTGTGGGTCTTGGCCAGCGGGATGACGCTCGGCGCGCCGAAGAAGTCGGGCGCCACCAGGAAGTAGCAGTGCAGCCAGTGGCTTTCGAGTTGCTCTGCGGCCAGGACGATCCGCCGCAGGCGGTCGGTCTGCTCGGAGCGCGTGATGCCCATGGCGTCTTCGGTCGCCTTGAGGCTCGCGGTGCCGTGTCCGCAGGCGCAGATGCCGCAGATGCGGGTCGTCAGGAACATGGCGTCTTTCCACGAGCGTCCGCGCAGCATCGCCTCGAAGAAGCGCGGCGATTCGGTGATCTCCATGCGGCACTCGACGAGTTCGCCGTCCTCGACTTTGGCGACGATGTTGCCGTGCCCTTCGACGCGGGTCACGTAATCGACTCGGATATCCAATGTTTTAGATGCGCCCTTTGCCATACGGTTATCGCTCCCATCGGACCCCCGGTGTATTCACCGGGGGCTAAATGCAGATGCCTCATGCTTCCTTGGCGACCTCGTCGTAAACGCCCTGGAACAGGCGAAACTCGCGCAAAACGTCGTCCACCGTCAGGCCGAACTCGGCCATGACGTCCTTGGCGGCCTGCGTGTTGGGGTTATCG
>CAZIJC010000056.1:2987-25295 GCA_964539385.1 uncultured Anaerolineales bacterium
TTGTTCCAGAGGCAGACGTTGCCGGCCAGTTTGCAGTCCACGCACACCGGGTAGTTGGGCTGGCGGTAGGGTTTGCCCATGAGCAGACAGGTGGCCACCTCGAGGAACTCGTCTGAGTTGATCGGGCAGCCGTGAATCTCGACGTCCACCTGGACCTCGGCCTTCAGCGGCCGGGCCGCAATGTGCGGGAACCATTCCTTCTTGTCCCCGTAGACGTAGGCGGCCACGTCGTCGGGGTCCTGGAAGTTCTTGACGGCGTTGACGCCTGCGATGGTGGCACAGGCGCCGAGAGCGACGAGGGTGCCGGTCTTGGTGCGGATTTCCTTGATCCGCTCGATGTCGTGGGCCGTCACGATCGAGCCTTCGACGAACGTCACGTCGTAATGGTCGGCGTCGCCGTCGGAGGCCTCGCGGAACCGCACGATGTCGGCCTTCTCGAGGATCGGCAGCAACTTCTCCTCGCACGCGAGGACCTGGAGTTGGCATCCCTCGCAGCAGGCCAGCGAGAAAAACGCGAGTGTCGGCTTATTGGCCATGTGCTGATCCTTGCTTTCAAGTACGCGCCCGCCAAGGCGGGCGGCTAACTTGCCGGCGCGTTTGCATCCATCCGAAATCTGAAATCTCAAATGCCTTCGCGCAGGCGCTTGACCTGCTCGTACGTGAAGACCGGCCCGTCGCGGCAGACGTACACGCCGCAGATCTGGCAGTGCCCGCACTTGCCCACGCCGCACTTCATGTGCCGCTCCAGCGAGCAGATGATCCGGTGCTCCGGCACCCCCGAGGCCAGGGCCTCGAGGACGGCGAACTTGAACATGACGGGCGGGCCGACGATGACCGCGTAGGTCCGCGCGGGATCGATCTCGACCTGCCTGAACAGCCGCGTGATGACCCCGACGTTGCCCTTCCAGTCCTTGTCGGGCTGGTCCACGGTCACCAGGGTATCGGCGTCGCTTCGCTCGACCCACTCGGCGATTTCCTCGCGGAACAGCAGCAGGTTCGGCTCGCGCGCCCCGACAAGGATCGTCACCTTGCCGAAGTCCTCTCGCTTATCGAGCACGTACCGGATGAGGCTTCGCGTCGGCGCAAGGCCCAGGCCGCCGGCCACAAACAGCACGTCCTGGCCCTTCATCGCGCCGTAGTCGAAGCCGTTGCCGAACGGGCCGCGGATGCCCACCCGATCGCCTGCCTCGAAGGTGCGAAGCGTGCCTGTGACCAGGCCGACGCTGCGGATGGTCAATTCGATCCTCTCGCCCTGCGTCGGGCTGGAACAAATGCTGATGGGCGACTCGCCGACGCCGAAGACCGTGACGCCGACGAACTGCCCCGGCTCGTACGCGAGCGGCTCGCCCTCCATCTCGAGACGGAAGAACCGCTCGGTCTCGGTCATCTGGTCGGCCGCGACGATGCGAGCCATCTTCGGCACATACGGGCTGGCGGCAGCCGCCCCTTTTTCGATATCGCTCTGAGTCACGGCTATCGGCTCCCTGCAATCTGAACGTACGTGTCCTTAATGCTGATGCCGGCCACGCACGCCCGCTCGCACCGGCCACAGCCCACGCATCCGACCCGGCCCGTCTGCTCCAGGATGTACTTGCCCTTGCGGAACATGCGGTGCCGCAGGCGGCTTGCGCGCTCCTGGCGGAAGTTCTCGCCGCCCGCCACCTCGGCAAACGGGTCCAACTGGCACGAATCGTAACGGCGAACGCGGCAGCCCTTCGACAGGTCGGTCTCCACTTCGTCGTACACGTCGAAACAGTAGCACGTGGGGCAGGCGATATTGCACGACCCGCACGAGAAACACCGCCGCGCAATCGCCTCCCAGACGAGGCTTTCGTAAGAGGCGTCGAGCATCTCCGGCAGGTACTTCAGTTCGTACGGCAGTTTGTAGCGGAAGTTGCTCCGCTTCTCCTCGGCGAACGCCTGGTGGGCCTCCATGTCCTGCTTGGTGGCCGGGCGCACCGCCGCCGCCTCCGTCAGCGCCTCGCCCCGCTGCGTTGCGACCTCGACGAAGTACGCATCGCCCAGCGGGGTGAGCATGACGTCGAACCCCGACTCCGGGTACAGCGACCCCATGTCGAGGCAGAACGACGATTCGTCGCACGGCGCCACGCAGTCCAGGCCGATGATTGCCGTATCGAACCGCCGCGCCAGGTAATGCGGGTCGGGGACGTCCTTGGCAAAGGCCGCATCCAGCGTCGCGATGGCCGTTATGTCGCACGGGTGAACGCCGAACAGGACCTGCGCCTCATGGTCGATGAGCGCCTCCGGTTCGGCGCCCGCGCCGAGACTGTACCGGACGAGTTGCTGCCGCGGCGGCCAGAGGAACTTCTTCGGCCCGAGCACGGTCACCGTGTAGTCCGGGCGCACGTCGGCCGGGTCCTGCACGTACTGCCACCCGAACTTCAGGTCGGTCGGATCCGAGACGTTCGTCTCCTTCAGGACGGGCGCCGCCACGCGGCTCTCGGCCATCAGCGCCTCGACCCACGCGCCCAGGTCACTCGTCTTCAGCACTTGTGGCAACATAGGCACCTGCCCTTTACGTGTGCGCTCGCGCTAGCGGCCCAAGGCGGCGCGTCGAGCCGCGAATGCCTACTCCTTCAACAACCCGGCGATGGTCTCCAGAAGCCGATCCGGGTCCAGCGGCTTCTCCAGGAACGCCTCCACCGGCATGAAGTCCTTGTCGGTCTCGGGCGAGAACTCGAACCCCGATTTCTGCGAGATGGCCGTCAGCATGAGGATCGGGATGCCGGCCGTCGCCGGGTCCGCCTTCAGGTCCTGCGCCACGTGGAATCCCTCGGTCTCGCTGGCCATCATTACATCGAGGATAATGCAATCGACGCCGCCCTGGCGGATCTGCTCCAGGCCCGTCCGGGCGTCCAGGGCGGTCACCACGGCGTAGTCGGCGCCCTGGAGGATGGTCTTTGTGGCCTCAACCACGTCCGGGTCGTCGTCGATGATGATGACGGTCTTCTGGTTCGCCATGAGTTGCTCTCCGCTTTCCCGCATCGTGCGTCCGGGCGGCTCCGGGCCAGTTTCGTTGCCGTCCGGCGTCCCCGGCCTGTACTGTCCCGCCGCATCCCTGCTCTTACAGGAGCCTGGCCCCCGCCTGGCGGCGCGTCGGCCACGCCCGGCGAGGGTTGCCCAAACTCGCTGTGAAAGGTTTCACAATATGCCCGAAAAGAAAGAACCCTTCCACGGGCCACTATTGTACGCCTTCCCCCGTCCCCTTGTCAAGAATCTGGAGGTTTTTTTTCGCGGCCATCCGGCTTGCGCCAACACGCCCCGGACCTGGTCCTACAGAGCGCCATTTCGCTTCCTCATGCCGCCCGGCTACGCAAGGCGCTTCGCCTCGACGGCGCAGAAATGGCCCTGGCGGGGCCTTGACCCACAGGCCTGACACGCGAACAATAACGCGACATCAGGGGTGTATGATGCGCCTATGCAGCAACAGGCTGAGCCGTTGCCGTCTGGCCGTGGCAGTTCTGGGCGTCTGCCTGGTCTATGCACCTCGCGGGGGCGAGTGCCCGGGGCGATGCGCTTCCGACGGCTGCCCGCGCTGTTCCGCCTCACGCGTCGGGACCCCTGACCCGGGCCACGAGTCCGGCCACGCCTGCTGTTCGAAGCGTCCGGCGGGCCGCTCGCAGGAGCCACAACACGACTCATCCAGCCGGTCAGCGTGCGCATGCCGTCCCAGCCGGTGCCACTGTTGGATGACGGACACCCCGACGGCGGACGACCCGCAGGGCCGTCGGGTGTCGCGCATCGTGCCGCAACAGACCTGTGACCTCGTCCGCCACGCGGTGCCGACGCGGCTCCCCAGGCCGCAAAGCCCCGGATCCCGATCTCCATCGTCGGCCATCCTGCCTGCATCCGCAGAATGCCTGAATGTCCTCTACTGCTCCTTCCTGTGTTGAGAGGGTGCCCGGCTTTCGCGCCCGCGAGCCGAGGACGGTTTGCGCCGCCATGGTCGGGCTGTCGTGTGTCTCAACCGAATGGGAGAATCAGACGAGTACCGAAGGAGCAATACCATGAATAAGCGACATGCCATTATCGCGGCCCTCGCGCTCATCGCGACGGGTCTTGTCGGCGTGGGCCTTGCAGCAAGCCTGACACGGGTGACGCCCGCCGTCGGGTGCCAGTGTGGGGCCTGCACGTGCGCGGAGTGTACCTGTACCGACTGCACGCCGGGCGACTGCCAGTGTCCGACGTGTGAGTGCGGCGACTGCGCGTGCCAGGACTGCCGCTGCACCGACTGCGGTCCCGGCAACTGCACGTGCGTCGGGTAGAACGGTAGACGCCGCAGTAAACCGAAGAGGCCCAGGACCGGTGTCCCGGGCCTCTTCTTCACCCCCGTCCGGGATCTCTCAGTCCACCTCCGGCATCGGCTCGTCGCCGACGTCGGCCTGCAGGCGGTGCAGTTCGGCCTTCAGGTCCTTCACCAGGTCGGCACAGGCCGGGTCGCGGTACACGTTGTTCAGTTCGCAGGGGTCGTGCTCCAGGTCAAAGAGTTCCCACTCCGGCTCGGTGGACTCGTCGATGGCCCCCTCCTGCCCGCAGGCCTCGCCGTAGTAGTAGATGAGTTTGTGCCGGCGGGTCCGGAGGCCGTAATGGGCGTAGACGTTGTGGTGCGCCTTGTGCATCCAGTATCGGTAGTACATCGCGGTCCGCCACCCGCCGGGCGTGCGGCCGGCCAGCAGCGGACGGATGCTCGTGCCCTGCATCGCATCGGGAATCGCCACGCCCGCGTAATCCAGGAACGTCGGCGCAAAGTCGAGGTTCAGGATCATGTCCGAGTTGAGCGTTCCCGGTTTGATTTCGCGCGGGTAACGGATGATGAAAGGCATCCGCAGCGACTCCTCGTACATGAACCGCTTGTCGAACCAGCCGTGGTCGCCCAGGAAGAAGCCCTGGTCCGACGTGTAGATGACGATCGTTTCGTCGGCCAGGCCCTCCGCCTCGAGCGTATCGAGCAGGCGGCCGACGCCGTCGTCCATCGACGCCACCACACGCAGGTAGTCCTTGATGTACCGCTGGTACTTCCACTTCTTGACCTCCCGTGGCGCGAGGCCGTCCGGCGGCACGCCCTTGACGTCGCGCTCGTTCAGGTCGCGGCCGATGCGCATCGTGGCCGCCTCGGCCGCCGCAGCCCGGTTCGAGTAGTCGTCGTTGAACGTCTCGGGCTCGGGAATCTCCACGTCGTCGTACATGTGTGCGTGCCTGGCGTCCGGCTCCCAATGCCGGTGCGGCGCCTTGTGGTGGCACAGCAGGCAGAACGGCCGGTCCTTTTGGCGCCGCCGAATCCAGTCGATCGACATGTCGCTCACGAGGTCCGTCACGTATCCCTTGAAGACCGTCCGCTCGCCCGACGGGGCCATCTCGATCATCTCCGGGTCATGGTACAGCCCTTGCCCCGGCAGGACGTTCCAGTAATCGAAGCCCGTCGGGCAGTGCTCCGGCCCCACGCCAAGATGCCACTTGCCGATGACGGCCGTCTGGTAGCCGGCGGCCTGGAGCAGTTTCGGAAACGTCTGGAGGCGGTTGTCCATGTGGGTCGAGAGCGTCGTCACGCCGTTGATGTGGTTGTACGTGCCCGCCAGGATGACGGCGCGGCTGGGGGTGCAGATGGAGTTGGTGCAGAAACAGTTCTCCAGCCGCATCCCCCCCGCCGCGATGCGGTCCATGTTCGGCGTCTCGTTGATGCGGCTGCCGTAGCAACTCATCGCATGGGCCGCATGGTCGTCCGACATGATGAACAGGATGTTCGGGCGGTTGGGCATCCGTCATTTGCCTCCGTTCGTCCCGCGCGAAACCCGCCGCGCAAGCGCGGCGGCTAGTTACACTCGCACCCGACCAGCCACGTGAAAAAACTAGCCGCGCACGTAAGTAAGCGGCGCAACCCCTTGGGCTGCGAGCCCAATCAGTTGTCGCCACGGCATGCACACGCAAACGTGGGCATGGCACCCGACGGCAAAAGACTTACCTGACCCCGCTTAGCAAATCCTCGGCAAATCTTCGCCGTAAGGCATCTCCAGCACCCGTTCGCCGCCGATGCGGGTCCGCAGCGTCACGCGGGGGCCTTTCTCGGGTGCGGGCAGGACCTCGCCGATGACGGCGGCGTCGCGCCCTAAAGGATGCTCGCGCATGGCAGCCAGGGCCGCGCCGGCCTCGTCCGCCGGGGCGATGACCACGAACTTACCCTCGTTGGCGACGTTCAGCGGGTCCAACCCCAGCGCCTCACACGCCCCCGCCACCGCCGGCCGGACCGGCACCGACGCCTCCTCGATCCGCATTCCGACGCCGGCGGCCTCGGCCAGTTCGTTCACCGCCGCCGCCAGGCCGCCGCGCGTCGGGTCCTTCAGCGCCCGCAGGTTCCGAGAAGCGCCGAGCAACGCCTCGGCAAGCGGCCACAGAGGGGCCGCATCGCTGGCGACCGCCGCCTCGAACGCCAGACCCTCCCGCCTGCTCATGACGGCCACGCCGTGGTCCGCCAGCGTCCCGGAGACCAGCACCACGTCGCCCGGCCGGATGGCCTCGGCCCCAAGTTGGCGCCCCTTCTCGATAACGCCTACGCCCGCCGTGTTGATGAACAGTTTATCAGCGCTGCCGCGCTCCACCACCTTCGTGTCGCCGCAAACGATCGGCACGGCCGTCTCGCGGGCCGCCCGGGCCGCCGAGTCCAGCACCCGCCCCAGCGCCCGGAGTTCCAACCCTTCTTCGATAATCAGCGCCAGCGACAGGGCCGCCGGCCTCGCCCCCAGGCACGCCAGGTCGTTGACGGTTCCCGCGACCGCCAGCCTGCCGATGTCGCCGCCGGGAAACTCCAGCGGCCGCACGGTGTAGGAGTCGGTCGTGAAGGCCAGGTCGGCGCCGTCGGTCTGGAGACGTGCGGCGTCGGCCAGGCGCGCCAACTCCCCGCTGCCATCGTCCGGGGCGAAGCGCGACAGGATCTGGCTGCGGATGAGGTCCATCATCCGCTCGCCGCCGCCGCCGTCCGCCAGAAGCACCACCTCGTCGGTCATGGCTCGCTCCGCGTGTGTCGGCTACAGTTTCTCGTACCGCGCCGCCGCGCGGAACATGCCCTGGATCTCGCGGCGCTCCACGAACGTCGGGGCGCAACGTTCGTTGAGCGGTTGGAGACGGATGCGGCCGTCGTCGTCGAAGAACACCCGCTTGAACGTGCTCTCGCCGTCCACCGGCCCGCCCGTTACGGCGAACCGCACGAAACAGTCGTCGCCCGATTCAACCGGCGCCGAGGGCATGAACACCACCACGTCGCCCTCGCGGTACTTCGGTTCCATCGAATCGCCCACCACGCGGACCGCAAAGGCGTTCGGATCGGCCATCTCCTCCGGCACCGAGACGTACTCGTCCGCGACCCCCACGGGGTATTCCAGGTCGGTGAAGTCCTGCGGGTACCCCGCCGAGACCTTGTTGATGATGGGGATCGCCAGCAGGCGGCCCCTGCGGTCCTCCGGAGGCGCCTCGCCCCACTCCGCCAGATGATGGAGCAGGCCGCTGCGGTGCAGGGCGTCAAGGTCCAACGCCACGTCGCTCGGCTTCTGCGCCGGCGCCTCGTCCGGACACATCCCCTGATTCAACGGGACGTCGCCCTGCGCGCCGGCCTTGGCCACGAGCAGCGCGCGGATCACCTCCTCGGTCGCATCGAACATCCGGGCCATACGAACCTTCACGTCTTCTGGTAGTTCCGAGAGACGTGCCCGCGGCAGCAGCGCCTTCGCGTCCAGGCCGAGGGCCTCGGCGATCTTGCGAATCTTCACATCGCGCGGCGGCGGGGCATAGCCCGTCTCGATCTGAGACAGATACGACTTGGCCATGCCCGTCGCCTGCGACAGCGCCTCCAGCGTCATGCCGCGCCGCTGCCGCGCTCGCCGGACCTCCTCGCCGAACGCACCCCCCTGCCGGCTCACAGCCAGCAGGCGGCGAACCATCTCGAGTTCCTTGAGGTTCTCCCTCAATCCCATCGTTCGCCTCCCTGGGGGCGCCCAAAACGCCGCTGCCCGACTCACCCCGGCCAGGCCTGCCCTATAAGTTTACCCTAGACCAAACATGAGTCAACCCCAATTTTGGAAAATTTAGAAGGACCACGACGGGCCTGCGTTTGCCATTTACCATATTCGGCGGATTTTGTGTTTGACAAGTAGCAAAACTCGGTATATAATACGCCGGAAACTTCGACGAGCACCAAAAATGTCGCCCAGAAGATGCACCACAGCCGATTTTGTGAGCCTTCTTGGTTTGCTGGATGGCAAAACACGCCGCCATCACCTCATTCGCCGTGATCTGCGCAGGGCCTGGCGGCTGCTCCCGCAGAGAGACCGATCTCTGCTTACGCTCCTGCGCCAGCGCGGAGCAAGCCTCCGCGAAGTCGCCGGCCTGCTCGGCGTCAGCAGAATCACAGTCAGGCGGATGGCCGGGCGAGCCGTCCGCCGGGCGACCGATCCGGAGAACCTGGCCATCCTCGCGTCATGGCAACGCCTGAAGCCCGAGGAGCAACGGCTGGTTTACCTTCATCGCTTTCTCGGGATGTCGCTGCGGCGGATCGCCCGGCCGGGCCTCGTCGCGACTTCCCCGTCCGGAAGCGGCTCAGGCGCGGCCGCCGGCGCCAAGTCGCCAAGGGCCGTGTGGCGGAAAATCCGCAGGAAGGTCCGTCGATGGGCCCGCACGAAGCAACCTCAGGAAGCACCGGCCCTGCCCCCTTCGTCACAGGCCTCGTCGCCTCCATCGCCGGAGGCGGGCTCGTCGGCGGGATAGGTGAAACGAATGCGAAAGCACGGAACGTCGCCCAACCGGTCGCCGTACAGCTCTCGCAGTTCGGCGAGCAGCGACTCGCGCGACTCGAACCCGTCGAGCCTGGCATCCTCGTCCGTCAGATCTTCCGGGCTCACGCGCTCGAAGGCCGTGATCCGAATGCGGCCGAGGCCGGGGATGAACTCCCTCTGCCCAGGCCGCAGACGCCGCCGAGGCCACACGCGGACCGTCTGCCGCTTGACCCCCGACCGGACCAGGTCCAGGAACTTCTTCTTCAGCAGGATCATGGAAAGGAGAATACGTATGGCCCTCTACACAATCAACCAAAAGTTTCAGGCCGCGCCCCGGCTTCCGCACGGGCCACCCAGCGACCACATGATCCAAGTCGCCGAGATGTTCGGCATCGGCCTCGACGAATCCTACGAGGTCACGCTGTACGAGGACCTCACGCTCGACGTCCGTGCCGGGGACGTGGTCTTTGTGACCGGCCCGTCGGGCAGCGGCAAGAGTGTCCTCGTCGAGCGCCTGGAGCGGGCCATCCGGGACGGGTCCGCCACGGCGGCCCTCGCCGACGGCCGGACGGACGGCGGCCGCGTTGTCAACCTGGCCGGCGTCCGCGCGGGCGACGAGGCGCCGGTCATCGACCTCATGAGCGGCCCGCTCGAGGGCGCCCTGCGCCTGCTGAGCGCGGCGGGGCTGGCCGATGCGTTCCTGCTGCTGAGGCGGGCGAGGGAACTATCCGACGGGCAGCGCTACCGGCTCCGCCTGGCCCTGGCGCTTGACGCCCTGCTTGCCCATACGGGCCCGTACCGGGCGAGTCGCAGCCGCGTGCCGACCTTGCGGCTGCTGCTGGCCGACGAGTTCTGCTCAACGCTCGACCGGCTCTGTGCCCGGGCGGTGGCGTACCGCGTCCGGCGGCTGGCCGACACGCACGGCCTGACGGTCGTTGCAGCCAGCGCCCACGACGACCTGGTGGAGGACCTGGCGCCGGACGTCCTCATCGTCAAGCACGCGGGAGACCGCGTCGAGGTGCACTACGCCGACCCGGCGCGCGGAGAGGTGCAACCATGACGGCGCCGCACCCGCACCGGCGATGCACCCTCCTGGCGGGCATCCGTGTCGAGCGAGGCACGATGGCCGACTGGCAGGCCCTGGCGGCGCTGCACTATCGCAGCCACCACGCCGGCGTGATAGCCGACGTCTTTCGGATGGTGTACGACCCGAGCCGGCCGCGGAAGCGGCCGGGGGCGCTATTCGGCTGTGGCACGTTCCATCGCGTGACAAGGCCACCGGGAGCTTCCGCTCCCGGCTCGAATGACGCGGGGCTCGGCGAGGCCGGATTTATCCTCGTCGGCGTCATCGTGGTCAGCCGGTCGGTCCTGTCGCTGGGCGGGCGCGACCGGGCGACGGGCGGCCGGTACCGCACCGCCGGGATGGGCCGCATGGCAACCGCGAACTTGGTGAACCGCGAACTCCGCGTCATCAGCCGCGTGGTCATCGCGCCGAACTGGCGCGGGTTGGGCCTGGCCGGCCGACTGGTGGCCGAGACGCTGCCGCAGGTCGGCACGCCGTACGTCGAGGCGATGGCCGCCATGGGCCGCATGCACCCGTTCTTCGAGCGCGGCGGCATGACGGCGTACCCGCAACTGCCATCGCGCCAGGGCGAGCGTCTGCGGGCGTGCCTGGAGGCCGTCGGCATCGGCCGCTGCGACCGCCGAAGCGCCGAGGCCCTCGGCCGCGCACTCGACGCCCTCGCCGCGGGTCCCGCGCGTCTGGCCCGGCGCGAGATTTGCCGCTGGGCCCGGTCGTACCTGGGAGCCAAGAACCATCGGACCAACCGGCCCGACCAGCGCCGGATGCTGGAACTGGTGTCCCGGCATCTGGACTCGACGCCGGTGTACTATCTTTGGAGAAGGGAGGACACGCCATGAACCTGATGCCCCGCCATCGCAAGATCGCCCACACCATCTGGGAGTGCGGCGGCAGGCTCGACGAAGTGGCCCGGCGCCAACACGTCCGGGTCGCCACGCTGCGAAAGTGGCTCCGGGACCCGGACTTCCGGACCCTGCTGGCCGAAGATGCCCTGGAACCGCTCCTCCAGGCGACCAGCGCCATGCTCCGCTGGGCGCCCGTGGCGGTGTCGCGTCTCATCCGGGACCTCGACAGCGAGTCGGCGTCCGACGCCCGCCAGGCCGCCCGGGAGATCCTCAAACTCGCCCTCGCCACGCAACGGGAACTGGCCCGGCCCGTCGGCGACAAAGCCGCCACGGCAACCGCCGGGCACCTCCCCGCCGCCGCGGACGACCCACTCGGACGACGGGTGGCCGCACTGACCGACGACCAACTCGCCCGCGTCCTCGAAATCCTGAACGAAACGACTCGTGCTGCCCGTTGAGCGCGGCCCATACGGGCCGCGCAGAGCAGGAAGGGAAATCGGCCATGACACTCCTATGGATTCCGCTTGAGGCGCTCCAGCCCCATCCCGAGAACTCCAACCGCATGCCCCCGCACCTCATGGAGAAACTCAAGACCCACATCGAACGGACCGGCCTGTACGAGCCGCTGGTGGTCAGGCCGATGGGGCACGACGCGGCGTGTGATGACGAGACGACGGAGAAGATGCCCCCGACCTCCCGGTCGGGGCTCGAAACGGGGCGCCGCGCGGCACGCGGCGATCTGAAATCTGAAATCTCAGATCTGAGATGCCGCTACCAGATTCTCAACGGCCATCACCGGGCCGAGGTGCTCCGCGAACTCGGGCATACCCGGGCCAGGTGCGACGTGTGGGAGGTGGACGATGACGAGGCGCGGCTGCTGCTGGCGACGCTCAACCGCCTGGAGGGCCGGGACGACCCACGTGAGCGTGCCCGGTTGGTGGCTCGTCTGGCCAAAGGGCGGACGGCGGAGGAACTGGCCCGTCTGCTGCCGGAACCGCCGGACGCCGTCGAGCGTCTGCTGCGTCTGGCCCAGCCGCCGCCCGCGCCGCTCACGCCCGAGGCGTTGGCGCCGATCGCGCGGCCGATGACGTTTTTCCTGGCCGACGAGCAGTACGCCCTCATCCGCGAGGCCCTCCGCGAGGTTACACGCGACCAGACGCGCGCGGGCGAAGCCGGCGAGCCGCAACCAGCCGCAACCCGGCCGAAACGGGCCGACGCACTGGAGCGGCTCGCCCTGTGGTACCTGGAGTCGCGCGGCCTGCGGTAGCGGCGGTAGAATCCGGTGACCTCAAGCCGAGGAGACGTTACCCCATGCCATCTTTCGAGAACACACCTGACGCCTCTGAACTCCGTGGGCGGCTGGCGCTGGCGTTGGCGAGCGCACGTCCGCGGTCGCCGGCGGCCCTGTGGCAGTTCGTCCGCAGCGCCTACGGCCTGGCCGTCCCGCGGCGGGCGATCTGTCCGGGCCATGCGGCGCCGATGGACTACCTCGTGCGTGCGATCCTTCATCCCGGCCGCGATGTCGTGGTCTGGGCGCCGCGCGGCGGGGCGAAGACCGAACTCGGGAGCGTGGCGGCGCATCTGGACTCGATCCTGCGGCCGGGATGCCAGACGCGGATCCTGGGCGGCAGCCTCGACCAGTCGGAGAAGATGTACGAGTACCTCACGCGCAAATGGGACGGCGCGTTCGCGGGGCTGCTCGCCCGCGAGCCGACCGCCCGGCGGACCGAACTGGTGAACGGTTCGGCGATCGAGGTCCTGACGCAGTCGGCGCGGTCGGTCAGGGGCCAGCGGGTCCATCGCCTGAAGTGCGACGAGGTGGACGAGTTCTTGCCCACGGTGTGGCAGGCGGCCCAGTTCGTCACGCAGTCGGGCCACGGGAGCGACGGGCGGTGGATCCCGGCCCAGATGGAGGTCTTTTCGACGATGCACCGCCCGTTCGGCCCGATGGCGGAGTTGGTGGATCGGCTCTCGCCGGGCGATACCCCGAGCCGCGACCACACGAGCCGCGACCGGGAGGTCGCGGGGGGCTTCCCCGCCGCCGAACCTTCTTGCGCGCCGAAGGCCCCCCCGACCTCCCGGTCGGGGCTCGATACAGCACCCGTCCTGCTGACGTGGTGCCTGTGGGAGGTGATTGAGCCGTGCCCGCCCCAGCGTTCGTGCAGCCGGTGCCCGCTGTGGGCCGACTGCGAGGGCCGCGCGCGGCAGGCCGAGGGGTACTTCCCCATCGACGACGCCATCGCCCAAAAGGCCCGCTCCAGCCGCGAGGCGTGGCAGGCCGAGATGCTCTGCCTCAGGCCGCGCGCCGACCACCTCGTTTTCGCGCAGTTCGACCCCGCGCGGCACGTGGCGCCGATCACGCATGCCCCGTCGCTGCCGCTCTACCGGACGCTCGACTTCGGATACGCCAACCCGTTCGTGTGCCTGTGGGTGCAGGTGGAGGGCGAAGGCGAACTCGCCCACGATTCAAAGGCGCCGCCGCCGGCCGCGAGCGCAAGCGAGCGGTCGCGCTGGCGCGCCGACATCGACCTGTCGCGTGTGCGGCTGCGTGTCATCGCCGAGTACGTGGCGCGGGAGCGGGCCATCGCCGACCACGCCCGCGAGATCGCCGCACGCGATCCCGGGCCGGTCGTCCGCACCTTCGGCGACCCCGCCGGATGGCAGCGCTCCGACGTCACCGGCACGGGGCCGTGCCAGGAACTGGCGCGGCTGGGTATCCGGGTGCGAACGCCGCGGGCGGGCATCCTGGAGGGCGTGGAACTCGTGCGTCGGTTGCTGAAACCGCGGCCCGGCGGCGAGGCGGGCCTCGTCATCGACCCGTCGTGCCGGTGGCTTACGCGGGCGTTTCAGGAGTACCACTGGGACGAGTCCTCTGAAGGGAGGCGCAGCGAACGCCCCGCCAAAGACGGGGCCGACCACCCCATCGACGCCTTGCGGTACCTCGTGACGGGCCTCTTCCTGCAGCGCGACCGGGTGCGGGAACGGCGATGGTGAAGCCATTTCGGATTGGGGATTTCGGATTTCGGATTGGCGCGCGGCGATAGACGACTGGGTCCAGGCTGCCAATCCGAAATCCCCACTCCGAAATCAGTCATCCCACGGCGACTCCAGCGGCAGGGGGCAGTGGGCGAGGCGGTCGCAGGTCCGGCACATGGCGCCGGACCAGATGGCCTCGAACAGGTCGGCGGCCGTATCGACGAGGGCCGGGTCGTCGGTCACGAGGCCGATCTCGAAGTTGCGCCGGCCGGCGCTTTTGGCTCCCAGGCCCGCGCCGGTCAGGTTCGCGCTGCCCAGGTACAGTCGCTCGCCGTCGATGACGGCCGCCTTGAAGTGCGTGCGCGGGCAGCGTTGCATCTCGAAGGCGTGCGGCTCCACTTCCCTGAGTTCCTCGAGAAACGGTCCCGACGGCACGCCCGAGTGCAGGATGCGCACCGCCACGCCGCGCTCGCCCATCCGCGCGAGCAGGTGCACGATGCTCTCGCTTGCCCGCCGAAGCCTCGGCGAAGGCGGGGCCGACCCGTCGCGGCGGACGATGCGTGCGGCCTTGAGCGTGGCCGTGGCGATGAGGAGACTGTCGGTCGCCGACGGAATGAGGTCGGCCAGCACGCGGTCGTAGATGTCGGACCCCGTCAGGTACTCGAAATCGGGCATGGGGCACACTCAGTCTTCCCAGAGGAGTCGTTCGGCCTGACCCAGCAGGTACAAGAAGATGTGCGCGGGAATCTGGAGGAACTGTGTGTCAAGACCGGGAAACTGCGTGACGGCGAAGTTCTCATCGCGCTTGGTGACCCAGAAGGCCTGTTTGGGCCGCTCCTTTCGGCAGAACGCAACGAGACCTGCTTTCTCCGTGAGGCCGGCCTTTTCGCGGTATTTGACCTCGGCCGGGAACACGTAGGCAGGGCTGCTGACGATGATGTCCACTTCTTTGCCGGCCTTCGCATCCCGCCAGTACGAAATCTTCGGGGTGTCGCGGTAGTGGTAAGCATACAGATGCCGCAGGACCGCCCCTTCCACAATGGCCCCCATCTCGGCCGGATTCTTGAGGACGTCTTCACCGCGAAGCAGGACCGCGTTCCTCAGAGCGGCGTCCACGAGATAGAACTTGTGACGCGCTTTCAGGACCTTCTTGCCGCCCAGCCCGTAGGGAACCAGCCGGTAGACAAGACTGGCCTGCTCGAGGGCCTTGAGGTGGTTCGAGACCGTGGCGGCCGACGTGCCCAAGGCTCTGGCACACGTCTGGACCGCGAGAATACCGCCGCTATGAATGCACAGGTAGATGAAGAGCCGCTCCAGGTCACTCAGATTGCGGACGCCAAGCAGTTCCGCCATGTCGCGCTTGAGTACGCGCTCGACGACATCCTCTCTCAGCAGACGCTGGCACAGGGGCACATCGTCCGGTCCGGAGGCCGTCTCAGGAAACCCGCCAACCACGAGGTACCGGTCGAACACCGGCAACGTGTCCTTGAAGGCAAGCCGGATGGGCGGGAAGTCCTTCTTTGGGTCCTTGCGGAACAGGTCCGTCGGCCGCAAGTCTTCCGAGATGGGCGGTATCGGCGCGCCCGCAATGCGTATGAACTCATAGAACGACAGCGTCGGTATAGGAACCTCGACCCAACGTCCAACGCCACTCTCGGCCAGTCTCTGCCGGTGGATCACGCTTGCCGACCCGGTCGCCAGGATTCGATACTGCGGATGCCGGTCCACCAACTGCTTGACCTCCAACTCCCAGTCGCGAGAATACTGCACCTCGTCCAGCAGGAGCAGGGCGGCTTGGCCTTCCGGATGGATGTGCTCGTGGTAGATCCGCAGGATCTCATGTAGCCGAACGAGTTTTAGCAACGGGTGGTCGAGGCTAACGTAGAGAACACGTTTGGGGTCCGTCCCTCCGGCTACGCGGTCGTTGGCCAATTGATACAGGATCGTCGTCTTGCCGACGCGACGCGGGCCGCACAGAAGCACGGCCCTGCGCAAGGCCTGCTCGTCGAGGTACTTCCGGCATGCCTGGTAGGCCAAGCGCCTGAACGGCGGCACGGAGACCGCTTCTCGCCCCCACCAGGGGTTGAATCGCTCCAGGACTCCGAGTACTTCGTCGTATCCGAAGAAATCACTCATTGCCCCGCCCATTTAGCAACTTCTTCGGAACAAGTCA
The DNA here is from genome assembly GCA_964539385.1 of uncultured Anaerolineales bacterium. Taxonomy (GTDB): domain Bacteria; phylum Planctomycetota; class Phycisphaerae; order FEN-1346; family FEN-1346; genus JAUVZF01. Next base: position 18,843 of record CAZIJC010000056.1, read on the forward strand.
AGAGTAGACTTTAGATCTTTCCAGAAGAAATCGGGGAAAGCACGCCGAAAAAGCCTTTCTCCACACGGGGTTCTGGCGGCCAGATACCTCTCACGCCACTATATCACCGCCAGAATGATGTTCACGAGGATGGAGACCATCAGTGCGACGATGAGAATAAGGGCCAGTTGGTTGACCTCGAACGGGCTGGGTTCCTCCAGCGGCGGCAGGCCGCGCTCGTCCGTACGGACGCCCTTGCCCTCGGCCAGGCCGGCAATGATCGCCACTTGCTTGCCGACGCGTGCGTGGGCGATGCGCGGCGGCTCGCCGGTCGCAACGCACCGCAGGTCCACAAGCAAGTCCTCGGTGGACTTGTACCGGTCTTCCGGGCGCTTGGCCATCATCAGTTCAACGACCTCGCCGACGCCGGCCGAGAGGTCGGGGTTGACGTGGTCGGGCGGGATGAGGCGGCCCTTGACGTGTTTCTGCATAATCAGTTGAGGCGTCTTGCCGGTAAAGGGCGGCTGGCCGGTCAGCATCTCGTAGAAGGTGGCGCCCAGGGAGTAGATGTCGGCCCGGAAATCGATGTCGGGGTTGCCAACGACCTGCTCGGGGGCGATGTAATAGGGCGTGCCGAAGGCCTTGCCGATCTCGTCCCAGGTACCCTCGCCGATGTGGCGTGCCAAGCCCATGTCGGCCAGTTTCGCCACGCCGTCTTTGGTAAGCATGATGTTGCGGGGCTTGACGTCGCGGTGGATGAAGTGGCGTGAATGGGCGTGGGCCAGGGCCTCGGCAATCTGGATGATGATGCGGACGGCCTCGCCCTCTTCGAGCGGGCCATCCACTTCCTTCAGGAGGTCGGCCACGGTTCGAGGCGGGTCGACCAGTTCCATGATGAAGTAGATGTAGCCGTCGGTTTCGCCGGCGTCGTAGGCCTGGACGATGTTGTTGTGCGCCAGTTTCGCCGCCGCACGGACCTCCATGATGAACCGTTCGCGCATGACCGGGTCGCGGGCCATCTCCGAGAGGAGCACCTTGACGGCCACCATCCGGTCGACCGACAGTTGCCTGGCCTTGTAGACGATGGCCTGGCTGCCGCGGCCGATGCGCTCGATGAGTTGGACGCCTGGGATCTTGAGGCGCGGCGAGAGCGTCTCTTCTTTCAGCGCCGCCTGGACCCGCCGGGTCTGGTTCCTCGTCAGGACGCCTGCCTTGACGAGCGCCTCGGGCAGCGTCAGGGCGTCGCCGTCCATAACGGCCTTGTTCAGGAGGCGCCGTCCCTGTTTGAGTTCGTCCTCGGTGGCCAGACCATGCTCGACGATGTACTGTTCGAAGCGGGCTTCCGATGATGCGGACATGGGCGTGTCGCTACAGGCGTTCGCGGAAACGTGTGCCGCAGGACTATCGCTTGCCGCCCCGGACGTGTCAATCAAAAACCGCCACCAACGTGGCCAAGGCGGGCACTTCGGCTTTTTGACTTGACTTCACCCCGCCGCCCCGCGACTTTGAACCTTGAACTTTGAACTTTGTGTCCCCTCGCTTGCGCTTGGGGCTTTGAACTTTGAACTTTGAACTTTGAACCTGCCGTTGGGAGGTCGTGCCATGGGAAACGTTGACATCGGTCTGTGCATGGAGTTCGTCCGTCACGACGACAAGTCGTTCGAGTGGGGCATCGAGAAGGCCGCCCAACTCGGCTATGACTACGTCGAGCCGATCGTCCACTGGGGCCGCGAACTGTTCAGCGAGGCCGGCTACTTTCACAGCGTCTCGATGCTCGACGACCCCTTGCGCATCAAGCGAGCCTGCGAGAAGCACGGCGTGAAGCCCTCGGCCCTGTCGGCCCACTGTCCGCTCTGTAAGCCCGAGATCAGCGCCGAGTACCTCAAGCAGGCCATCCGCTACGCCGCCGAGTGCGGCGCGCCGTGCGTCAACACCGACGAGGGCCCCAAGCCCGCCTGGACCACCGTGGACGAAGACCACCTGCTGATGAAGTACACACTGACGGAGGCCGTCGCCGTGGCCGAGCCGCGCGGCATCCTCATCGGCATCGAGCCCCACCAGCAGTACTCCAAAAGCCCCGACGGCCTGGACCGCATCTGGGGCCTGGTCGATAGCCCCGTCATCGGCATCAACTTCGACACGGGCAACAGTTACCTGGCCGGCGAGGACCCCGCGACGTGGCTCGAGCGGGTGCGGGACCGCCTCGTTCACGTTCACGCCAAGGACATCTCCGTCGAGCAGTCCGACGCCGAGCGCGGGCAGGTGACCGGCACGCCCGTCGGCTGCGCGTGCGGCGAGGGCGTCGTGGATTGGAAGGCCATCGTCCAGATATGCAAGGCCGCCCCGCGCGACCTGGTTCTGAGCGTGGAGTGCGGCACGGTAGAGCAGGCTGCCGCCAGCATCGAACACCTGAAACCGCTGCTGTAACCGCCGCCCGGCGGGAAGACAATGGCCCTTTTAGCCGCGCCCCGGAATCGAATCACCAGCGGCCAGTGAGCAAGAACTTGGGACATTGGACTGGTTTTCCCCGCTTGCCGCTTTGAGCCTCTCGCCTGCCGCTTCACAGGCCTGGGGATCTGCTGCACGAGGGGCCTGAGTTAAGTAAGACGTCCCCGGAATCCTCTCGCCGTCCTGACCTGCGGCGATCGATGTTCCGACCAGAAGAAGTGGCAACAGCAATCTCATGATTCCCATTTCTCATTGTCCTTCATGGATGGAGGCCACAGCGTCTTACTTTCGCACCATGATTTCGTTGGCCTCTGCCTTCTGGCCCGGCCGGAATGCCTTGTCCATGCCGGAGACAGACGACAAGGCAGTGGCCTCCAACGACGGGTTCGCCATGGTTTTCGGCATGACAAACCCAAGCAACTCGATCCAGTCGGTCTTCCGCTTGTAGGCACGATAGACCGTCCGGCCCTCGTACTTCTTGTATGCTGGCTCTCCCGGCTTGAGCGGGTTCTGGAACGGCTCGCGCTCGCACTCGGCATAGGGGTCGGTCGTGATGAAATACCGGCCGCTCGGATTGTCCTTGATGACGAAGAGCGGGAGCGAGCCCTTCACGGGATGGGCGTAGACCTTGCAGGCCGGGGCCGCAGCGCCGCGAGTCGGCGCCTGTCGCGACAGCACGGTCTGTCCCTTCCCGTACCGCTTGGGGTAGAGGGGAACCAGGGGGGTGTTCGCTTCGGTGAAGTCCAGCGGCTCGTAGTCTGCGAAGTCCACGAGCCTGTTCGCTGTCTTGGCGACCTTGTCGAGGGTGCCGATGATGAAGTACATGCGCAGCAGGTGTGGCGTGAACGGCTTGTCCTTGATGTTGATGACGGTGGCCTGCACCGTGTAGTCGCGTTTGCCATGGCGGCTGTTGCCGCAGTCGTAGCGTGGTTTGCCCCGGTGCTCCCCTTTCTTGTCGAGCTTCTTGCCGAAGACGACGCCGATCGCATAGCTATGCGAGTTCGCCGCGTTCTGGGTGGCGGCGGCCCAGCCGCCCGTGTCCTCGAAGTGGATTCGGCATCCGGGCGAGCCGTAGTTCCATGGCGTGAAGAACCGGTAGCTGCCGTCCGGGTTGGAAACCACGTGCTCGGGGAACACCGACGTGCGCACACCGCCCCAGGGGCCGAGGTTGGTCATCGGCTCGTTCTCGAAGTTGTAGATCACGTAGGTGACCTCGATCACGCCTGCCCCGAGGTCACGGTACCGGACGTAGACGAGAATGCCGCTGCGATTGACGCTGGCGTGGGGGATCTGGCCCCACGACACCAGCGAATAGGCCCGCCGCTGGGGGTCGTGGTGCATCGCCAGGATCGGCGAGTAAAAGGGCTTGATGTCCTTCTCTCGGGTATAGATGCCGGACTGATGAACGAATGCGTTCCCGTACGGCTGCTTCTGCTTGGGCAGATCCCTCCCCAGTAGATGGGCGTAGATCGTGGTGAACTGCCAGGCCTCGTCCATCCACTGGCTGTGCGGCGTCTGCGGCGGCATGGCCTCGCCGAATGAAGAGCAGACGGAGTACATCTGCCCGCCCTTGCCGATCCCGATCTCCCAGCACCGCTCGCTGACGGACTTGTGCTGCAGGCGTGCATGGAACACCGATTTCTCGTCGACGTCGGGATGCCACTTACTGTTGCGTGTCCAGGGCTGGAATTGGCGCCGGACCACCAGTTCGCTCTTCCTCCCGTAGAACGTGGGGGCCTTGGAGTCAGGGAAGACATCCAGAATCGGGGCAGCGACATCGCTCGCTCCGCATCTCGCCGCCTGGCCGAGGCCGGCGACGAGCGCAAGCAGAAGAGCTAAAATCCTGTGGTTCCGGCCTGCAATCCGTGCCACTCCACTCTCGGCACGCGTGTGTCCCTGACGGTTCCGCAGGAGCACCTTGCGGATGCATCGATAAGCCATCAGTTATCTCCCATCATTTCAAGCCGGCCTGGATTCAGACCGGCCGATCCTAGCGGCCGTCCTTCGCAGAGCGGGGCGACCGGGCGATGAACTGCTGCAGTTCTTTGATGTGCTTCTGGTAGACCTGACGCGGCGTGGCGTTGTGCTTCTTGCACAGCGCCGCGGCCGTTCCCACGGCGAGGCCCTGGTGGCCACCGTTGAGCATGACCTTGGTGCTCGACCCCGCGATGTGGGTGACGCTGATGTGCTTCCCGGCCATCATCAGATTGGCGATGTTGCGGGAGTACAGACACCGGAAGGGGACCTGATACGGCGGAGTTTTGATCCATTGCCATCGGCCGAGGCGGAAGTCGTACTTCTTGTGGCCTGGGTAGTGCAGGCAGAAGTTGAGGCGATTGACGGCCACCGCGTCCGGGAACTTTCGGGCTTGGCGGATGTCGTTCTCGGTGAGAATGTAGTCGCCCATCAGACGGTGGTACTCGCCGGTTGCCGGCACATATCCAACCCAGTCGAAGGCGAGGTTCGCGTGCCGCTCCGGCGCCATTCGCTTCACGTTGGAGAAGGTGCCATAGACGGCGCACAGCAGGTGGTCACGGATTGCCTCGGCATCCGCGTTGGGATCGAGCCATTGCCCGTATTCCCAGAAGTGGGTCAAGCTGCTCCCTCTGTCCTTCCTCCCATGAACGCCCGGCCCCGGGGCGTTGTGCTTTCCCGGCCGCACGACTTGGCCTCCGAGATCGGCATAGTCTTTGGCGACGGCGGTGGCCCAGGGGACATCGGGAAACGGCACGGGCTGTGTCGCCATGCGAGTCCGGAAGGTGATGGTGTTCCCGTGGGTCATCTTGTCGGCCTTCTCGGGGGCGAGGCTCTCGTTGAATTCGGCGCGCGCTTCCCGTCCGAAACGGGTCTCGGCCTTTGCCAGGAGGCCGATGGCCGCCCTCCCGGTGCAGTCGATGAAGATGGGCGCCCGAAACCGTCGCCGTCGCGTTTTCGCTTGACCAGTTCCGCAACGAGGGAGTTCGGATTGCCGAGATGACCCACCGGACGAAGCCCGACCTCGGTGCTGGCGTTGCCGCCCAGTACGGGGCGGTTCTGGACCAAGGCCACACGGCAGCCAAGGCGGTCGGCAGCCAGTGCGCTGGCACAGCCGGCGATGCCGCCACCAACCACGACAACGTCGAACTTTCCAGCAGTAACAGGCTCTTCCGGAAGACCCAGCAGCTTGCGGCGCCACGCTTGCATTGTTTCGTTCGGCTGCGCGGGCGGCTTGTTCTGTGCGTCCGTCGTGAAAAAAAGCGCGTCACAACGGCCGTCGAAGCCGGTCAAGTCGTTGAGTTCAATCGTCACCGGACCTTTGTCAATCTCCACGCTACCGCACTGCTCCCAGTTCCAGTCCTTGCCGTTGGCGCCCGATTCGACCGGCAGCGCCTTGCCGTTAATCAGCACTCTGAATCGACCCGGATGATGGGATGGGACCCAATCCTTCGCACGGACCCAGACGTGGTATGTCCCGCCTTCGGCGAATGGGTGTTGCGTGCGGGCGTTCTCCACCGGTTTACCCAAGCCATGCGCCAGCAGGTATGATGATCCCATGACGTCCGTGAACTGCTGGTCGATCACCCAACCCCCGCGCTTCTCGAAACCCTCCGCCTCAACGAGAACGTCGGCAGCGAACAGAGGGGTCGAGACGGCGAGTGCCTGGACCAGAGCGATGCAAAGGACAGCTCCCGCTCTCATGGACATGGCCATACGCCCTGCCTGTACCTGGGATTTCCAGTTTGGATTTCTGCCCACGACCCTCGTGGGCCTTTCCAGTGACTCCCATAACCGCCCTCGTGTCAAGGGCGATGTTGCCCCGGATCATCTCGGCAGCAACTTGTACGAACGGTTTCCGTCGTGAAGGCGCGCCCAGATGTTGCTCTTCCATGCCTTGCTCGAGCCGGGCGGGGCTTGCCCGTCCCCCGGGTCATCAGCTCTTTCAGTTCGGCCAGGTGCTTTTCGTAAACGCCGCGAGGGTCGACGCCGTGTTTCCGGCAGATCGCCGCGGCCATCCCAACGACCTCGCCCATCATCCCGCAGGTCCGC